>JANMNE010000110.1:0-51506 GCA_031373785.1 Ilumatobacteraceae bacterium | reverse complement strand
GCATTGCTCGTCACTCGTTCATCACTGCTCGCCGACAGTTGCCGGATGAGGTGGTCGGCGCCGAAGCGAGTGAGACGCCGCGGTGCCGCGGCGGGCGTAGCGGCGCGTTCGCTGGTGAACAGCGGTTCGCTCCGGCGTTTTCCAACACAGCGGCGCACGGCTCGGGCACTGTGGGCTCCGAGAACCACGCGTTCGACGACGCCTTTGCGGCGAACTTTGATCGCGACCTTCGGGGGTCGTCCGGTGACGTCATCGACGTCGAGAGCGAGGGCCTCGCCGACCTTGACGCCATCGAACACGAGAAGCGACACCAGCGCGTCGAGTCGCGGGTCGAGGGCGGCAGCCATTGCTAGGTAGGCGTCGACTGCGCATGCTGTCAGCGCGGGCGTTGCCTCGAGATCGCCGGTGACGAGGGGCGGGCGTTGGGCGCCGGCCACCGGGTTCACATCTGTCATTTCCGCGAGGATTGCGAAACGGTAGAACGAAGACAACGACGACCACCGCCGTCTCAGGGTTGCGGCACTGTCGCCGGCGGCCTCGCGAGCGAGTTGGAATGCGGCCACCGTTGTCGCATCGGCGTGCAGTGGCACGGCCTGGTTCTGTGCGCACCACCGCCCGAAGGTCTCGAGATCCGCACGGTACGCGGAGCGGGTGTTCGCTGATGATTGGCTCGACAGCCAGGCATCGATGACTGAACCCTGCTTGAATGCGCTTCGGGCAGTCGACTCATTCATAGATCGATGATGCCAAATCTCGGCCGGGTATGTCAACATAATTTCTGCTTGACACTCCACATAATCTGAAATATTATGTGGAGCGTTCTCGGACGAGGACGGCAAGAACAGATCAGATTTGAGACGTCAAAGGAGTAGTTGCAATGTTGATGCAGACCGACCCTTTCCGCGACCTCGACACCCTCTTCAGTCGCTTCGCCGGCCGCCAGACCAACAGTGGCGGCATCGCGCCGATGGACGCATTCCGACGCGGCAGCGACGTATGGGTTCACATGGAACTGCCCGGAGTGAAGGCGGAGAACCTGGAGATCACAGTCGAGCGCAACGTGTTGACCATCGCGGCAGAGCGCAACTGGCAACGCCAAGAAGGCGACCAGCCGTACTTCGGTGAGCGCTACCGCGGCAACTTCCGCCGCCAGATCCAACTCGGTGACGGACTCGACCTGGAGAACCTCGAGGCCGATCTCCACGACGGGATCCTCACCGTGCGGATCCCGGTCGCAGAGCAAGCCAAACCACGCAAGGTGAAAGTCAGCCACAGCCAGGGAGAAACTGCGCCTCAAGCGATCGAAACGACCGCCTCCAACGCCACCTGACAAGACCAACGGCCGCTGCAGCGCTGTGGCGGAGGCCAATTGGGCAAGGGCTCGGTGTGGGCGGAACTCCCCTCAGCACCGAGCCCAGCGCCTCCCAGTGTGAGCCAGCAAAGACTCTGCACAACGTATCACTGGCTCGGATCCGAGGATCGGTCGCGAGAGCGCCGACGCCAACGCACTGCGAAAGGAGAAGAGATGAACGCCTGCTTGATTGATTTCTCACCGATGTCGGGACGCACTCAGTCTCGACGCCAGCCCGACCGCTGGCGACCTGCGCAGCAGCGGGCGACAACGCGCACCAGGCGCGACGTACTCCGTATGTTGGCGGGTAGCGACGGCAGAGGGTTTCCATCGCCGCCGACAAGGCGTCGGATCAAGTAGAAGACCGGGACTGCGAGACGACCGTGTCCGAACAGTACCCGCCGCCGGCGGTTGTCGGTGGCCTCACCGACAACGCATCGCGGGTACGGTCGCAACGCCGAATCGCTCTCCACGCATTGCACGTCCTCGAATACGCCCTCAACTCCCCAGCGCCGCGACGACACAGGACCTGGATCCATCGAGTCACCGTCGCCGTCGACGCGCTCAAACACGCACTCGACGCCCAACTCCACTCACACCACGACGACTCGATCGACTTGCTCGCCGAGCTAGCCCTCAGCGACCCCAGCTACACCATCAGAATCCAAAAGCTGCGGCAAGAGCTCCTTGACCTTGCAGTCGCTGTGGCATCGCTACGAGAACAGATCGAGCCAGACCCAGATATCGACATCGATCCCGCCGACGTCAGAGACCGCCTCGCGACCATCACCCGCCGATTCAGACAGCACCAAGCTCGTGAGGCCGACCTGGTCTACGAGGCAACCGGCATCAAACTCGACGACGGCCTCGAGCCGCAATAGCCGAAAGGTCCCTGACGCCCTAGCGGTCCCGTCGCGGGTGACTTGAAGACGAAGACCGCCGTCGGTCGGCTCGTCACCTTGATCCTCAGCGCGTGTCAAGTCGATGGGCAGATGATGGGCATGATGGGCAGCCCAACGAACGACAGCAACGTCGGATAGTGACTCTGACCAGGGCTTACAGAGAGCGGACGACGGGATTCGAACCCGCGACCCTCACCTTGGCAAAAAAAGGTGAAGAGAACCGTCCGCTGAGTCCGTCCCAGTCCCCTGCCATGGTCTCCTGTCCGCCGATTCGTCCGCCCAGTCCGCCCAGCCCGCCCATTCCGTATACCGGTCTACCATCGTACGCCAGAGAGAAGCGGCTACTCACCCGAGCCGGGGATCCCTACCAACCCGAAGGTGGTCACGAATGGCGGGTGATAGCATCGCTGCTATGGCTTGGGGCGCGGTCGAACTCGAACCCGAAGTCACCAATTGGCTCGACACGCTCACCGACGACGAGTTCGGTCAAGCCGAACGCTACATCGACCTGCTCGCCGATCAAGGCGTTTTACTGAGCGAACCGTTCACTCGCCAACTCGACGGCAAGCTCCGCGAGCTGCGCTTCTACCTCGGCCGGCAACCCACCCGCATCAGCTACTACATCGCAACCGGACGAATCATCGTCCTGCTGACGGTGTTCACCAAGACCAAACCGAGAGAACGAACCGAGATCGACCGAGCCCGACGTGCGATGCAACGTTGCATCGACGAAGGCCACCTCACCTCCAGAGAGGAACAACCATGACCACCACCAGTTGGACCGAGATCAAGGCCCGTAGGGCCGTCAGCGACGAACGCCGACACGGCTACGAACGCGCCGGACGCGCGATCCGGCTCGCGTCAGAGATCCGCTCCCTGCGCGAGAGAAAGGGTCTCAGCCAACGCCAGCTCGCCGAACTCGTCGGCACCACCCAATCCGCGATTGCCCGCCTAGAAGGCGGTCGCATCTCCCCTAGTTTGCCCACCCTCGATCGCATCGCCAACGCCCTCGGCGCGGAAGTCACCGTCACCTTCACCGACACCGAAGAACTGCTCGGGACAAGCTGAGGAGAGAAAGGAGCGCCACTCCAATAGGTGACCAGCCATGGCGATGCGCAAGTCGCTAGCGGCGTTTAGGGAGGTGGCGGCGGACTCGCACCAGCATCCGCACCATTTCTTCGGCGAGGTCTTCGGGTTGGGCACGCGGATTGTTGTAGACGACGTACTCCTTGGCGACGAGGGTGGCGAGGTAGTCGAGCAAGGCGGCTTCGTCGTCTTTGAACATCAGGTAGTCAGGGTGTGTTTCGCTGTACAGCACGACACCGTTGTCGGCGTCGAATCTGCTGCGCGCCTCACCGGGATCGGGGTCGGCGACGATCGTTGGCAGGTCAGAGGACCGCCGCCGGTCGGGGCGGGCAGGTGTCGACGGGCCGGAGTCGGGCTGCTCGGGAGGCGCCGACAGCTCAGGTGTCAGATCGGGGATGTCTCCGCCGGACGGCCACAGTGGAGACGGGTCTCGCGGCTCGGAATCGGGGCGGGTGCCGGCTGATGCCGCTGGCAGGGCCCCGTCGAGGCCTTCGCTCCCGAACAGGCCGCCCTCCCCGGCCTCGGAGCCGAGCGCGGTGCGCATCGGGTTGTCGAGATCGGCGAGTTCTTTGAGGACCCGCCCGAAGATCTTGCGGACGGTGTCGGCCAGTCGCCCGGCTGTCGCCTCGTCGACGTCTTTGGCCATCTTGGCCACGCTGGCGGCCACCGCTGGCTCGATCGAGCGGATCATTTCGACGAATACCGGAAAGACGTCGCGGTCACGAAGGATCGCCCTGCGGCCGGCGGTCTGCTGCAACGCCTCGAACACCACCCGCCCCGACACCTGATCGCTGGTCCACGGCTGGCAGTCGAATTCTTCGAGCTCGGCAAGGTCATCGATCACGCTGGTGCCGCCACGGGCGACCACCGCCACTCTGCGGTGGCGGGGGCCGGGCGGAGCGACATACAGGGCGAACTCGACACGACCCCACAGGGTGGTCCGCGCCGGGATCTCGAGTTTGATGCCGTCGGGCCGTTCGGCGCTGACCAGCTCGCTGGAGCGTCCTTCGACGACTTCCAGGGTGTACGAGCCCGAGGCCAGCGCCGCGCTGCGACGCTGACGGAGATAGTCGACGACCTTGCGCTGGGTGAGAACACGGGCAACGTCGGGGTCGAGGTCGCCGATGTACACCGTTGTGCCGGGCACATCACGGGTGCGGCGCCGCTCGCGTTCGAGATGGGCCAGCGGTTTGCCCCGTTCGAGGCGCAACACCCAGGTCTCGGCGGAGTCGTCGGCGCGGCTGACGACATCGAGGCGTCCGCCGAGTTGTTGGTAGGCGAGCAGACCGATCGCTTTCTCGCCGAGGGTGCGGTTGTCGCCTACCTTCACCGATTCGAATAGGTTGCGGGCCAGCTCTCGAAGTCTGTCGGGTGACATACCTCGCCCATCATCGTCGACCGCGATCACCGGCACACGACCACGCCGCCGCAGCACCACCCGGATCCGCCCGACACGATCAGCTTCGGCGTACTCGTCGGCGGCGTTGGAGATGAACTCGTTGAGCGCGTCTTTCGGATCCTGATACGCCTGCCCAGTGACCAGCACCGCTTTGGCAACGTTGCCAATGCGCAGTTTGACCTTCTCAGCCGCCATTGACGACAGATGGTAGGCGGCGTGCCGGCGCAGCGGATGTCTCGCCGCGGTCGACGCGGTTGCCCACGCGGGCAACGCCGTCCGACGCGGTGTTATCGAACAAGCAAATCGCACATTCGATTGATGGGCAAGTGATGGGCATGATGGGCAACCGGGGATCGACCAGCGACGAGTCCCGGCGACCTGATATCTGGGTTGACCTGGACTTCAATTGGAGCGGACGACGGGATTCGAACCCGCGACCCTCACCTTGGCAAGGTGATGCTCTACCAGCTGAGCCACGTCCGCGTTAGCGGTCGCCTACGTTATCAGTCGCCTGCGGAAACCGACAACGGGATCTCGACCGGAACGGCGTTGGAACGCACCTCGAGCACGATCGCCCCCAGGGCCGTCAGCACCACGAGGGCGCCGGCGATCTGCACGGCGCTGAGTTGTTGGCCGAACACGATCCAGGCCCCGATTGCCGAGATCACCGGACCACCGAGCATCAACAATGACGCGATCGTGATGTCGATGTGGCGCTGTGCCCACGTCATCAGACCGTGGCCGACCAGACCCGACAGCAGGACCATGCCGAGGACCGACAACCAATCGGCGCCGTGGATCGCGCCGAGATCGTGCGACGTCAGCAGCACCCATGGCGTGACCGTGAACGCGGCGACGCAGAACACACCGGCGATCAGGGCGATGGAGTGGATGCCCTGGTTGCGGACCTGCTTCATGCGGACGAAGTAGGTCGTGAACAGGCCGAGGTTGATCAGCGCCAGCAGGTCACCGTGCAACGAGGCACCGGACGATTGCTTCGCACCGAGCACGACCGTGCTGATGCCGCCGAGCGCAATGACCGCCAAGAGAATCTGGCGACTGCTGAAACGGTCGCCGAACAGCAGCGGGCCGATGAACAGCATCAACGCCGGTTGGAGCGCTCCAATCAATGTCGCGTTTGCTATGGACGTTGTTTGGTACGAACTGAACCCTACGAGCGTGGAGATGCCGAAGAGCACACCGGGAACGAAGACGACCTTCAGCAACGGGATGCTGACGCGGCCACCGGTGAGGTAGGCGGCGGTCAGCATCACCGGCATGGCGATCCACAGCCGCCAGAACACGATCGTGCCGGCCGAGGCATCGATGCCACGCACGAGGAGAGGCCCGAAACCCCACGCGAACACGGCAACAGCGGCTATCGAGAGGGCGAGACGTGCCCTGCCTTCGGAGGTCTTCACGATTTCTTATCGGCGGGTCGAAGATCGACCCGAAGCACCAAAATGCCGTCCTCGATCGACGCCGTGGCGTCGCCGACGATCGCGAAATCCATGAAGTCTGACTGCGCTTGCTGGATGAACCGCTGGCGTTCCTCGCCGGCAACCGGGGGAAGCGGGCGGCCCTTCACAGCGGCCGCACGTTCGCGGAATCGAGCAAGCATCGCCTCGATATCCAATCCGTCAGCCACGTAATGGCAGGCTAGTGCGCACGCCACCCGCGCGGGTGGTCATGTGACGGATGACTAGGCGGACGGCTCGTGCGGGCCCGCGGCGCCTGCTTCGACGGCCTCGGCTGGCCGGATCGTCGCGATCGACGTGGCGTCGGGATCGACCTGCTCGACCTTCGGCGCGGGTTCGTCGGCCTGCTTCGTCGGCTCCACCTTCTCGGGCTCCGGCTTCGCCAGCTCCTCGCCAGCCACTGTCTTCTCGACAACGGACTCGGGTTCCTCGACGACGGACTCGGGTTCCTCGACCACCACTTCGTCGGCTGCAGACTCGCCGGCTGGCTCAGCCACGGCAGGCAGGGCGATCACCGCGCTCGGCTCGCGCAGGTCGTCGAAGGCCTGCGGCACGCTGCGCACCAGCGCCTCGAGATCGAGCGGTTCGGCGGCGATCGGCTCGTCGGCGGCGTCTCCGGTACCCGGCAGCCGCGCATGCTCGAGGCGACGCTTGCGCTCGCCCTCCGGTGCGCGTACCCAGGCCCGGGCACCCATCACCTCGAGTGGCGCCAATGCCGGGTGCTCCTGTCGCCCTCGACGCCACCACCAGATGGTGCCGACCAGCAATCCGATCCCGACGATTGCGAGCCCAGCCGCGGAGAGGTAGATCAGCCGCTCGTTGGTGGGGTCGTTGAAGTCACCCGCCACGATGCCATCCACGGCACGACCGAGTGACTCCGCGTTCATGAACGAGCATTCTCGCACGCAGACCACCCACTCGCACCGGCAACCGGAACGGGGCGACATCGCCGCAGGCCTCGCGATGCGCCAAGCTGGTCAGGTGGATGTGCTCTGGATGCTGCTCGCGATCGCCGTGTGTGCCGGGTTGTTGTACCTCGGGTACCGCATCGAGCCGCATCACGTCTCCAGAAAGGGCGACCGCTTCTTGTGCACGGGCCAGTGGTTGTCGCCGCAGGGCGACGTCGACGGACGCAAGCGCGAGGTGTGGATCAACGTCTTGGGCACCGGCCAGTTGCAGGTCGACACCAAGCGTCGCCTCCGTCACGACGTGACCAACTGGTCGCTCGAGGGCAAGGCCGCCTCCCCTCCGCCTCGCAAGGCGGTCTACGTGTTGCGGACCATCACCAGTCTCGGCACCACCGAGCGGATGACCATCAAGATCCCGGCGAAGAGCCGGGCTGTGCCGAGCCTCGACGCGATGCTGCCGAGCCCGAAGCTGCAGAGCGACTCGTCAGGCCTTGGCAACTGAATCGATGAAGTCGCCGAGCGGCGCCGACAGCTGATCGAGGTTGATCAAGAACGCGTCGTGCCCATGGGGCGAATCGATCTCGACGTACTCACACGGCGTGCCGCCGTCGACGAGCAGATCGCGAATCTGACGTTGCTGGTACGACGGATACAAGATGTCGCTGGAAATGCCGATGGTCAACGTCGGCACGTCGATGCGTGACATGGCTGCGGCCAGGCCGCCGCGACCGCGACCGACGTCGTGCAGATCCATGGCCTTGCCGATGATCAGGTAGCTGTTGGCGTCGAAGCGGCGCACCAGCTTCTCGCCGTGGTGGTCGAGGTACCGCTCGACCTCGAACCGCTGCCACAGGTCCAAGCTGTCGCGCAGCGTCGCCCCATCGGCCAGCTCACGACCGAACCGATCGGTGAACACGTTGTCGCTGCGGAACGTGACCTGGGCAACCATCCGAGCCACCGACAGGCCTTCCCACGGACCGTCGTGGTCGTCGGCGTCGTAGTAGTCACCGCCGCGCCAGTTGGGATCCATGCGAATCGCCCTGCGGCCGATCGCGCCCCACGCGATCTGCTGTGCTGTCGCTTGTGCACACGTGGCGATCGGCACGATCGAGCGAACTCGATGCGGGAACGTGATCGCCCATTCCAAGACCTGCATGCCACCCATCGATCCGCCGACCACCGAATGCCACGCCGGGATCGAGAGGTGGTCGGCCAGTCGCACCTGGGCACGCACCATGTCGCGGACCGTGACGACAGGAAAGCGGCTGCCGTACGGTTTGCCGTCGACGGGGTGCGGCGATGCCGGACCGGTCGAGCCCTGGCAGCCTCCCAGCACGTTGGCGCAGACGACGAACCAGCGGTCGGTGTCGATCGCCAGACCGGGCCCGACCGCGCCCTCCCACCATCCGGCGGACGGATGGCCATGGCCCATCGGGCCGACGGCGTGGCTGTCGCCCGTCCACGCGTGGCACAACAAGATGGCGTTGCTGTGGCTGTCGTCGAGGTTGCCCCATGTCTCGTAGGCCACGGTCACCTCGTCGAGGGTCACACCGCCGTCGAGGGCGAACGGGCGGCTGAAGTCGAGGAACTGCCGATGGCCGACGGGGTCGCCAGTGCGCCACGCGCCACTTGCCGGCAGTGGTTGGCCCGCCATCTCGTCCTCCTCCTTGCGCTCGTCTCGAACTGTGGACGCCGCACGAGGGAAGCTGAGTTGCCCTGCAAAAAGCAGGGCCACATCCCCGCCGAAGCGGGATGGCACCGTGGGGCTTCCTCCCCGGTTGCCGGATCGGCGGCCCCGAAAGGCGACGATCACTCGTGATGCGAACCGCCGATACTGTAGCGACGTTGCGCCTCGTTGGCATCTCATTTCGACCGCCGGCGACCGAGTGGATTGACCCGCCGACCAAACTGACTGAGTCACTGATCAGAACGGCTGACTGATCAGCGAGTAGACGTCGGTGGCATCAGCCACCATGCTGATACCCATGGGTGTTTGCTTCCTCACTCCAAAAGCGCGTCCCACCGCTACTCCCGGCAAGGGGTACGGCAGTGTCGCCAGTGAACCGATCAGCGCCGGCGACGTCGTGGCCGCGTTCGGCGGGCGCTGCGTGACCCGCGACGAGTTCGACCTGCTGCCGACCAGCCAACAGGTTCGCAGCCTGCAGATCGACGAACAGTTGTACATCGCCGGAGCGCCCGAACCAGAGCCCGCCGACTTCATCAATCACTCGTGCGAACCCAACTGCGTACTGAATGGCAACGTCGTGTTGGTGGCCATGCGCGACATCGCTTCTGGCGAAGAGCTGACCTACGACTACGCGACCACCGACGGCAGCGACTACGACGAGTTCGAGTGCGCCTGCGGCACCGCGTTGTGCCGTGGCAAGATCTCCGGGCACGACTGGATGCTGCCGGAGCTGCAGCTGCGCTACCGAGGCTCGTTCAGCCCGTATCTGGCCAAGCGCATCGCCGCCCTCGTGTACGTCGGTGCCGAGCGCCGCGCCTTCGCCCTCTAGAACTCTCGAAAACCGGCGGCAGTCGGCCGGGGCATTACCCTCGGGTCATGCGAGTGCTGATCGTCGGCGCGGGTGGAGTCGGTTCGGCGCTGGCGACCATCTGTGCGCGGCGCGATGCCTTCGAGCACATCGTCGTCGCCGACGTCGATCCGTCACGTTCAGCCCGGGCCGCGGCGACAGCGGGCTCCGACCGGGTCAGCGGCACTCGGGTCGACGCGTCGAATCGCCTCGATGTCGTCGAGTTGGCGGCAACGTCGGGCACAGACGTGATCGTCAACGCTTGCGACCCGCGTTTCAACCCGCCGATCTTCGAGGCCGCGTTCGAGGCGGGGTGCCACTACCTCGACATGGCGATGCATCTCTCGGCGCCACACCCGACCGACCCGTACAACCAGGTCGGCGTCAGTCTCGGTGCGGCGCAGTTCGCGGCGAGCGACGCGTGGGCTGAGCGCGGGCTGCTCGCCCTCGTGGGGATGGGGGTCGAGCCCGGGTTCAGCGACGTTGCCGCCCGGTATGCAGCGGATCACCTGTTCTCGTCGATCCACGAGATCGGCGTACGAGATGGCAGCGACCTGGTGATCGAGGGGTTCGCGTTCGCCCCGACGTTCAGCATCTGGACCACCATCGAGGAGTGCCTCAATCCTCCGATCATCTACGAGCGCGACCGTGGCTGGTTCACGACGGCGCCATTCTCGGAACCCGAGCTCTTCACCTTCCCCGACGGCATCGGCCAACTCAAGTGCGTCAATGTCGAACACGAGGAGGTGCTGCTGATGCCGCGCTGGATCGACGTTGATCGGGTCACGTTCAAGTACGGCCTCGGCGACGAGTTCTTGGAGGTGTTGGCGACGCTGCACCGATTGGGGCTCGACTCGACCAAGCCGGTCTCGGTCCGCGGCGTCGATGTGTCGCCCCGCGATCTGGTCGCCGCCGTACTGCCCAACCCGGCCGAGCTCGGCCACCGAATGACGGGGCGCACCTGCGCCGGCACGCTGGTCACCGGCGTCGGCGTCGATGGCACACGGCGCTGCACCTACCTCTACCAAGTCGTCGACAACGAGTGGACGATGGCCGAGTCCGGCCATCAGGCCGTTGTCTGGCAGACGGCGGTTCATCCCGCGGTCGCGTTGGAGATGCTGGCGACGGGCGAATGGAAAGGTGAAGGCGTGAAAGGCCCCGAGGCGTTCTCCGCCGACCCGTTCCTACCGCTGCTGGCAGAGCACGGCGCGCCCTGGTCGATCGAGGAGCGATCGATCGAGGAACAGCCATCGCCCGGCTGAAGAAGGCCGACGTCGAACGGCTCCTGGCCGACTACGACGCCGACCCGATCGGGGCGCTGACGGTTGCGCTGCGCATCGCCCTCGACCGGGCCGACGCGAACTGGACCGAGCTGCTCGACGCAGCACCGATCGATGCTGATCGTCGTCGCCGCCTGATCGCAGCGGATGAAAGGGGACTCGATGAGCTCGCTGCAGAGCTCAACGAGCGTCGCGGTCTCGACGACCCTCGATCGAGCACGCCGGGGTCCCGCCCGGAAGCCGGTGGCGGTTCCTCGCGATCCACCGGTAGGCCACACCGCTGACCTGGCGTATGCCGGGCAGCCGGATACAGCGACCGATCGTGCGCCACCCGCTGCCGGCGTCGATCAGCACCTGAGCGACGGCCAGGTGCCCGCGGGCGATCGTGCCGTCGGCACCCACCCATTGCAGCGCGGCCTCGCACTCTGCCGCGGTGACGCCGAGCGCGTCGAGATCGGCCAGTTGGTACGGCTCCATCGGGTCGAGGCGACGGATGTGCCGCTTGCCCCAGTTCGCGCACGTCGTGCAGAACGCACAGTCGCCATCGAACAGCAGCACCGGGCGCTGAACGCTCACCCACTCACCAGCCCGACCACCGGTTGCGCCAACACCAGACGACGATCGAAGCCGGGTTCGGTCGGCAGGAACCCATTGCGATCAGGCCACAACAGTTGAACGACCTCGAACGACGCCCCGCGATGCCAGGCCACACCGGTCCCGAACATCGCACCCCACTCCGCAAGGTCGACGCGGGCGAACACGCACCGCAGATCGTTGTCGAACAACCCCATCAACTCGACACCGAGCGGAATCTCGGTACCACCGCGCAACAGATCCGCCAGCAGGTCGAACAGACCCCGCGCCGCGGCCGGAGTGAGCCCGAACAACACGACCTCGGGGAAGTCGAACGCCTGCGGGAACCCGATCGTGTAGATGTACCCGGCGACCGGCGGCTCGAGTTCAGGTTGCGCTGCAACCGGCTCGATTGCCCAGCCATGCGCTTCGATCATCCACTCGATCTTCTCGGCGTGGGGGATGTGGAAGTCGGGCAGGTCGGTCACAACAGTGACTCGCTGTCGAGATCGAGCACGTGCTGGGCGTGGCGGGTGGCCATTGCCGCGAACATCGCTTCGCTGCGTTCACTGGTGCCGACGATCTGCGAGGCGATCACGCTCATGACGACTCCGGCATAGGCATCGCGTCGATACTGCGACCACATGCCGTCGGAATCGACCGCGACGCCGTAGCCGTCCAACGCCTGGCAGTACTGGTCGACCAGATCTCGTTCGATCACGCGTCGCTGGTCGGGCAACACGCCGGCGCCGAGGAAGTAGCTGACGTCGGTGATCCCCAGGCCATGACCGGGGGTCTGCCAATCGACCGCGGCGATCGGCGCACCGCCCGACGGCCCGGCGAACATCAAGTTGTCGAGCCGGTAGTCGCCGTGTGTGACGGTGCTCGGCGCATCCCGGCCATCGACCCAGCCGGCGATGTGCTGACCGAAGCGCTCGATCACGCCGGCGGCGTCGCTCGACAAGTAGCCGCCGAACGTCGTCATGAACCCTGGCAGGAACATGCTCCACAGCATCGCCAACTGCTGCGAATCATCGGGGCTACGGCGGCTCAGCCATTCGATGTCGGCGAGCAGCGGATCACCCCATCGCGGCCCGTGCAACCTGGCCAACTCGAGCACCGCGGTGCGGGCCTGGTCGCGATCGCAACCGACGATTTGATTGCCCTGCACCGACGGCGCCAGATCCTCCATCAGCAGCACGAAGTCGCCGGTGTCCGGGTGCCATTCGGCGTGGTGGCAGCGGGCGACGCGGATGTCGACCGTTGGTGCGATCTCGAGGTAGAAGCACACCTCGCGCTCATAGTTCCGCAAGGCGATTCCGGTGGCCCGACTGGTCGGGTCGGGCGACGGCAGCTTGGCGATCAGCGACGACGGAACAGAACCGTCGGAGTGCAGTTCCATCCGGATGTTCATGCCGACCAGACCGTCGCCGATGCGGCTGGTCTCGCCGACCCGCACCTCGGTGCCCAACACGTCGCTCAACCACGTATCGGTCAGCCCCTCTGGTGTCATCGACTCGAAGGTAGCCTCCGGAGCTGATGGCCACCGATCCCGCCGAATTGCCCAGCGGGCGCGGACCGACGTACCGCTTCTTGATCTCGCCGAAGTGGATCGGCTTTCACCTCCTCGTGGCCGTGCTGGTGGTCACGATGATCAACCTCGCGCTCTGGCAGCTGCGCCGGCTCGACGAGCGGCGCCAGTTCAACTCCGAGGTTCGCGCCAATGCCAACCAACCGATCGCATCGTTCGACGAGCTCGAACCAACGCTCACGAACTCCTCAGCGCTCGAGTGGCGACGGGTGCGAATCACGGGGACCTATCTCCCTGGTCACCAGTTCCTGGTCGTGAACCGATCACAGAACGGCGTCACGGGACGCAATGTCGTCGACGCGCTACAACTACCGGACGGGTCGCTGCTGTTGGTCAACCGCGGGTTCGTCAGCACCACCGACGCTGCCCCGCCGGTTCCAAGTGGATCCGTCGAGGTCGTCGGACGGCTGCGCGAGAGCGAACGCCGCGCAATCGGTCAGACGGCCGATCAGGGTGCGGACGCGCTGACGGAGATTCGCCGAATCGACATCGGGGTCCTGTCGAAGCAGTTCGACGCCAACGTCCTTCCGATGTACGTCGAACGGCTCGAGTCGGCACCTGCCGACTCGGCCACGTTGCAGCCGATCGTCGCGCCGACACTGGACGAGGGGCCGCACTTGTCGTACACGATCCAGTGGTTGATCTTCACCGCGTGCGTGATTGTGGGCTGGGTGCTGGCGGTGCGGCGCTCGATCGCCACGCGGTCTGGCAAGGTCTCGAAGAAGCGACGGTCCTCCTACATCCCCATCGCCGACGACGAGTCCGTGGGCTGATCCGCCGGTGAGAGCCGCATGTCGTCTGATCACTGCTGGCGCCGTGCTGGCGGCGCTGACGGCATGTGCCGGCGGGTCGAGCGACTCGGCCGGAACCACGACGCGGGCGACCGAGCCCGAGATCACAGCAGCGGTGACGACCACTCCCGCGCGGACGACCACGACAACGGCGACCACCGAGCCGGCGACCACCACCACGACATCCCTGCCGGCGACCACCACGACAACCACTGCACCGGCACCATCGTCGACCGAGGCGCCGCAACCGCCTGCGACGGTTCCGTCGTTCCCTCCGCCGACCTGGCCACCGTACGAACCGCTGCCGGGCGTGCCCGGTGTCGCCGCACTGACCAACGCCACGCGACCAGAAACGGAGAACGTGCCGGCCCTCGCCGTGAAGGTCGACAACCATCCGGGGGCTCGCCCGCAGTGGTCGTTGTCACTGGCCGATGTGATCTTCGAAGAGAACGTCGAGTCGCTCACGAGGTTCATTGCCATCTTCCACTCGCACCTGCCGAACGTGATCGGTCCCATCCGCTCGGCGCGCACCAGCGACATGAACATCCTCGCTGCATTCAACCGACCGGTGCTCGCCTGGTCCGGAGGTAACAAGAACGTCACCGCCGTGGTCCGATCGGCCGCGCAGTCGGGGATCCTGGTGAACGTCAGCGCCCTGGCGACCGGGCGCTGCTATCGACGTGCAGCCGGCAAGAAGGCTCCGCACAACTTGGTCGTCGACCCTCCGTGCGCGCTCGCCGCGGCACCATCTGCCGGCCCGGCGAGACCACCGTGGTCGTTCGATGACACGTACGTGCCCCAAGGCGCGGGCGATGGGGCGTTCGAGATTCGCATGGACGGCGTCGATGTCGCGTGGGTCTGGGATGCGGCGTCCGGCCGATACCTGCGCCATCAGGGCGGCCGGCCGCACATCACCATCGAGGGCACCCAGATCGCGGCGACGAACGTGGTGATCCTGTACGTCGCGTACCTGCCGAGCCCGGCGGATGTGCGCAGCCCGGAGGCACAGACGCTCGGCACCGGCCAGCTCGTCGTGCACCGCAACGGTGTCGCAACGGTCGGCACATGGTCACGGGGAACGGCAACCGACCCATTCATCTTCACAGACGCCGCCGGCGCGCCGATCCCGCTCGCCAGTGGAACGACTTTCGTCGAGCTCGTCAGGGCGTAGCTGTGCCCTCGTGCTCGAGCACGGCCATCCGCCGGAACTGCTCGACGACGTTCGGTGAGGTGTACGCCGGGTCGAGGTGGCGATACACGGTGTCGACGTTGACGGCGATCCGACCGAACTCGCCGAGCGCACCGAAATCAGGGCGGGCCTTGATCTCCGCAGCAATCTCGCGTGTTGCCTCCCATGCGTCGACACCCGACGCGTGCAGCCGACCGGCGGCCTCATCGACGAACGACAGGTAGTCGCGAACGGAGGCAATACCCGCCTTGTCGGTGATCGGACCATGCCCTGGCACGACGACGTCGACGTCCATTCCCAGCATCAGGTCGCACGCCGCGATCCAGTTGCTCAAGGGTCCCGCCCACACGATCGGCGTGCCACCGATGAACAAGATGTCGCCGGTGAAGATCGTCCTCGAGTCGGCCACGTAGGCCAGCGTGTCGCCGTTGGTATGCGCCGGACCCACCTCGATCAGATCCACCGTGCGCCCACCGACATCAAGTTCCATACGCCCGTCGAAGGTGCGGTCCGGCAGACGAAGCTCGATCCCGTCGAAGTCGAAGGCGCCGAAGTAGCTGCGGAACAACTCGCCCACCTCGCCCGGCGCGCTGTTGAGGCCCGCCAGGAGCGCGGGCGGCACCTCGGCCATCTCGTGCGCGGTCGCCGAACTGGCGATGATCTCGGTGTCGTCGAGCAGGATGTTTCCGAAGCAGTGATCGCCGTTGGCGTGGGTGTTGACGACCTGGGCGATCGGCGCGGCGCGCGTGATCGACGACATCGAGTCGAGCATCCGCTGCGTCAGCTTCAGATCGAACAGCGTGTCGACGAGCAGTGAGACACCGTCACCGACGACGATGCCGGCGTTGCTCCACCCCCAGCTGCCGTCGCCTTGCAGGTACGCATGGCAACCCTCGGCAACTTCCTGGAGTCCGCGAGCAGCATGCTGTGGCATGTGCCAGTCCTATCACCCGCGGTGATGCCACATCGGGGCGAAGACCGGGGGCAACCGAGGCTTCCTGCGCGGCTTACAGTGACCTCATGCGTCAACTGAACGGCATCGATGCGAGCTTCTTGAACATGGAGACCGGCACCGCCTTCGGTCATGTCGCCTCGCTCAACATCTACGACCCCACCGGCGCACCCGGCGGCGCCGGGCTCGAGGCGACCAAGCAGACCATCCTCGAACGCATCGACCTCCTGACCCCGTTTCGCCGGCGCCTCATCGAGGTGCCGCTCGGTCTCGATCTGCCGTACTGGCTCGAGGACCCCAACTTCGACATCGACTTCCACGTCCGCCACCACGCGGTCCCACCGCCCGGAACACCGGAGCAGCTGGGCGAGGCGATCAGCAGGATCGTCGCCAGACCACTCGACCGGTCTCGACCCCTGTGGGAGCTGTATGTGATCGAAGGACTGGAGAACGGGACGCGGATCGCCCAGCTGATGAAGATCCATCACGCCGCGATCGACGGCGCCTCGGGAGCCCTGATGCTCTCGGCCATCCTCGATCTCGACCCCAACTTCCGTCCAATCGCCGGGCCCGCGCCATGGGAGCCCGAGGCGATACCGAGCGACGAGGAGATCCTGCGCATCACCATGGGCGAGTACTTGCGGCGGCCGGAGAAGATGATCCGGCTCGGGGTGCGCACGGTGCGTGATCTCGCCAAGGCCAGCCGGTCCGGCGGGCTCCGTTCGCTCGCCGATCTCGTCGCCCAACCGATGCCGGGCCCGATCGGGACGATGCTGCGCCAACGGCTGCGTTCCCAATACGGCGACGACACCGACAAGCCACCGGCGCTCCCGCCGACGCACGCACCACGCACCCCGTGGAACATGGCGATCACCTCGCATCGTCGCTTCGCATACACCACGATCCCGCTCGAGGATGCCAAGACGATCCGCCGCGCGTTCGGGTGCACCTTCAACGACGTCGTGATGACCGTGTGCTCCGGTGCCTTGCGCGGCTATCTGAAGCAGCACGACTGCCTCCCCAAGGAGAGCTTGATCGCGATGGTGCCGGTCAGCGTTCGCAGCGGCAACGAGACCGACACCTACCAGAACCGGGTGTCGGCGTTGCTGGCCGAACTGGCGACCAACGAACGCGATCCCGTGAAGCGGTTGAGGCGGGTGCAGCAGAGCATGACGATCGCCAAGGGCAACCTGGCAGCGATCCCCGCCGAGACATTGATGGACTACACCCAGTTCGCGCCCCCCGCCATCGCCGCACGGGCCCTGCGGATGGCCAGCCGTCTGCGCATCGCCGACCGCATGAACCCGCCGTTCAACCTGGTCATCTCCAACGTTCCCGGCCCGAGCGAGCCGCTCTACATGGCGGGAGCCCAGCTCAAGCACTTCTACCCCGTGTCGGCACTGGCCGATGGGCAGGGCCTGAACATGACCGTGCAGAGTTACAACGGCAACCTCGACTTCGGGTTCATCGCGTGTCGCGAACTGGTCCCCGATCTGTGGCGGCTGACCGACCTGTTGCAGGACTCGATGCAGGAGTTGCTGACGGCGGCGGCGAAGGTTGCCGCCAAGCCGGCGCCCAAGGCCACCGGCCGCGCGGCAAAGGCCGCGCCGCGTAAAGCCAGCTGACTCCGTATCTTGGACACGATGAATCGCAAGCGCCTCCTCCTCACGCTGATTCCCTTAGTTGTCCTGGCTGCGTGTGGCCCCGACCCCGACGATGGTCCGAACGCGGCGAGGGGGACGTCCACCGAGACGACCGGTGTGACTGGGTCGACGTCGACTGAAGATGCGACGCAGACCACCATTGCCGGAGGCAGCGGGAACGGCCAGACCACCGACACCGGGGCGACGAGTTCGACCACCGCTTCGGCGACTGGCTCGACCACAGTTGGAGGTTCCGGCGGCTCGTCGGGTGCGACCGGCTCGGGCGGCGCTGGTGGCTCGACCGGTTCGGGTGGGGCGACGGGATCTGGCGGGGCGACGGGATCTGGCGGGTCAGGTGGGTCCACCGACTCGACGCTGCCTGGCGGCTCGACGGGCGGCTCGGGCGGTACCCCGGGTTCCGGCGGCGGAGCGCCCACGACGACATTGCCACGCGACAGGGTCGTCCTCGACGCGAACGCCCAGACGGTCTACGGCTTCGGCGTCGGCCCAGCTTCGACCACCGACGTGCTCGCGACGGTGTCGTCGCGGCTGGGCGACGTCACCAACGACACGGGCTGGTACACGCTGCCCCTCGCATCCGACGGCGGCATCGGCGACTGCCTGGCGAACCAAGAGTCGCGCATCCTCCGTTGGGGCGATCTGTCGATCGCCTTTTGGCGCAAAGCCGGCGTGGAGTCGATCTGGAGTTGGTCGGTCGGCGACCCGAGCGTCTCGAGATACGGCGACCGCCGCGAGCCCAACATCCCCGCGTCTCCGGCGCCGACCGGTCTTCGCACCAATGAGGACATCGGGGTGGGTTCCACGTTCGACGATGTGGCCGAGGCCTACAAGCAGCGGTTCCAGTTCTTCCCGTTGACCCCCGAAGACACCACTGGCGTGCACCTCGCCACCGCCACCGACACGACGGCGGCCGGAGCTGGCATGTCGATGCTGGAACTCGGCGGACCCATCATCGGAATCGGCTCCACGCTGCACTTCTGCTGACCCGCTGGAACCCCGAGTGGAGTGTCTCACGCCGCCCTGGGTGCCCCGAGGCACTCCACGTGGCTAGTCCTCGGTGGGCGGCACCGGAGTTGTCTGGGTCGGCAGGCCCACCAGGTGGCCGGTGTCGTTGTAACGGATGAGCCGCCACAGGTTGTCCTTGACCAGGTGGATCTCGGTGATCGAGGTGTTGACGGTGCGGATCTCGAACGCGCCCGTACCGGGCGACTTCAACGCCAGCCGCAATGCCGCGTCGACGACGCCACCATGGCAGGCCACGACGACGGTCTGATCGGCGTACGCATCGGTGGTGCGTCGAATCGCCTGGCCGACGCGGAACTGGAATGCTGCGATCGTCTCGCCGCCGGGAAAGCTGGTCCCGAACGGGTCGCCCTCCCACCATCCGACGCCGTACCGCTCGACGTAGTCGTCGAATGCCATGCCATCACAATCGGGGCCCGGGTCATGCTCGCCGAACCCGGCGTCCTCGATGATGGGGAGGTTCCCGAGCGCCGGAGACAGGATCTCGGCAGTCTCCCTGGCGCGGGCGTATTGGCTGGCGATCAGCACGTCGGCGGCGATCTCGCCGCTGACCGCCCATCGATCGCCAAGCCGCTCGGCTTGCTGTCGCCCCAGGTCGGACAGCCCGGTGCAGGTGCGGGGACCGCCGATCACCCGGGCGACCGTGGTCTTGGATTCTCCATGGCGAACGAGCACGAGACGGGTCACAGAGGGTCGAGCTTACTTTTCGTTCGCGTTCGACGGGCTGTCCGGCTGGCGACCCCTAACTTCGTAGTCGTGCGCGGAGTTGACCGGTTGACCATTCGATCGACCGCCGCGGACCCCCGCTCGGCGACGTTGTTGGCCGACGCGCATGCCCTCGGGCTGACCGACATCACCTCGATCGATGTTGCTGACCTGGTCTTTGTCGCCGGCGACAGCGACCGGACGCAGCTCGAGTCGCTGCTCGTCGATCGCCTGCTGCAGACCGGTGACTGGGCGGTCCCGCACTCAGCGGCGATCGAGACGGCACTGCTCCCGGGTGTGACCGATGCCGCCGCTCAGGCAGTGGCGTTGGCCGCCGAAACGATCGGCACCCCGGTGGCCGCGGTTGCCACGGGCACGCGCTACGAGATCGGCGGCGACGTCGACGAGGTGACGATGTCGGCGCTGGCCAAGCAGTTGCTGGCCAACGAGGTGATCGAACGCTGGTCCATTGGCCCGATCGAGCCGACGTTCGTCGACGCCGAGGCGGTCGCCGATGTCGGCGTGGAGCTGGTCGACCTCGACGGGCTCGACGACGACGCCCTCTTGGTCGTCAACCGGGAGCGCGGTCTCTCACTCGATCTCGCAGAACTGCATGCCATTGCCGCGCACTTCCGTGCCGCCGGCCGGGCACCGACCGATGTCGAGCTGGAGACGCTTGCCCAGACATGGAGCGAGCACTGCGCGCACAAGACCTTCCGGGCCCGGATCACCAGCACCGACGGGCAGGCCATCACTCCGCTGCTGCAGCAGTTGCGCGATGCCACCGACGCGATCGATGCTCCGTTCCTGCGCAGCGCGTTCGTGGGCAACGCAGGCATCGTCTCGTTCTCCGCCGGCACGACCATCGCCGTGAAGGCCGAGACCCACAACCACCCGTCGGCAATCGAGCCGTTCGGTGGCTCGAACACGGGAGTCGGGGGCGTGATCCGCGACGTGCTGGGTGCTGCCCACCGCCCGATCGCGGTCACCGACATCTTGTGCTTCGGCCCCACCGATCTCGCCGCCGACCAGTTGCCCGATGGAGTCCTGCACCCGCGGCTGATCGAAGCAGGCGTGATCGCCGGCGTCGCCGACTACGGCAACAAGATCGGCCTGCCGACGATCGCCGGAGCCGTGCTGTACGACCCCGGCTACATCGCCAACCCGCTCGTCTATTGCGGCTGCATCGGTGTCGCCGACGACGCTCCCCCGCTGACCGGCCCGCATCCCGGCGACCTCGTCGTCGTCCTGGGCGGCCGCACGGGACGCGATGGTCTTCGCGGCGCCACGTTCTCGAGCGCGACGATGGACGCGACCACCGGCGATGTCGCCGGCGCCAGCGTGCAGATCGGTGACCCGATCGTCGAGAAGCTCCTGATCGACGTGCTCCGTGAGGCCACCGGCCTGTTCACCGCCATCACCGATTGCGGGGCAGGCGGGCTGTCGTCGGCAATCGGCGAGATGGCGGAAGGGATCGGCGCCGACGTCGATCTGGCCGGTGCGCCGTTGAAATACCCAGGTCTGCGGCCTTGGGAGGTGTGGCTCAGTGAGGCACAGGAGCGCATGGTCGTCGCAGTCGCTGATGCCGCTTGGTTGCAATTGCAACAACTCTGCGATCGCCACGGCATCGAAGCGACGGCGCTTGGCACGTTCACCGGCGACGGCGTGCTGCACGTCCGCCACGGCGACGCCACGGTCTTGCGGCTCGACACCCACTTCTTGCACGACGGTCGCCCGCAGCGCAGCATGCAGGCCGTGCTGCCCACCCCCGACCGTGGCAGTGCCGAGCCTCCGCAATGTCCCGACGTCGCCGCGACCCTGTTGTCGTTGCTGCGGCACCCGAACATCGCTTCCAAGGAGGCCGTGATCCGCCGGTACGACCACGAGATCCTCGGCAGCACGGTCGTGCGGCCACTGATCGGGCGGAACCATGATGGCCATGCCGACGGAGTGGTGATCGCCGACCCGGCCGACACGCACGGCCTGGCGATCGGGATCGGCGTCAACCCGTGGTTCGGCGAGATCGACCCCGAGCGCATGGCCCTCGCGGTCGTCGACGAAGCCATTCGCAACGTCGTGGCCGTGGGCGCGGACCCCGACCGTATCGCGCTGCTCGACAACTTCTCGTGGGGTGACCCCCGGCGACCGTCGACCCTCGGCGAACTGGTCGCTGCCGTCGAAGGTTGCTGCGCGGCATCCATCGCCCACGGCGCGCCGTTCGTCAGTGGCAAGGATTCGTTGAACAACGAATACCTCGGTGCCGACGGGGCGCGCCATTCGGTGCCACCCACACTGGTGATCACCGCCGTCGCCCACGTGCCCGATGCGAACGCTGTCGTGACGCCCGACCTGAAGCAGGCGGGCAACGTCGTGGTACAGATCGGTGCGACAACGTGCGAGTTCGGCGGCAGCCACTTCGCCAAGGTCCACGACATGCCGGGGAGCGCTGTGGTGCCCGGGCCCGACGCCGCCGCCCCCGTCCGCTATCGCCGCCTGCACCAGGCACTGCGCTCCGGGCGAATCGCCGCATGTCACGACCTCAGTGAGGGTGGCCTGGCCGTCGCCCTCGCAGAGATGTCGATCGCCGGCCGTCTCGGCCTGTCGATCGACACACTGCCCGGGCCGGATCCGGTGTCGGCGCTGTTCAGTGAGTCGTCGAGCCGGTTCGTGTGCGAGCTCGCTGGCACCGACGTCGACTGGCTGGCCAATGCGTTGGGCGAGCCCGTCGCCGTGCTCGGCACCGTGGTCAATTCGCCGGCGCTCGCGCTGCCCGGCTGTGGGCCGATCCCGCTCGACGCACTCGTCAGCGCATTCGGAGCCAGTCCATGAGCCGCCCGACCGCACTGGTGCTGGCTGCTGCCGGCACGAACCGCGATCACGACGTGGCCTTCGCCCTCGATCTCGCCGGCGCAGAGGCCCGCATCACGCTGCTCTCGGAACTGATCGAGCGACCCGCGCTGCTCGGCGACGGTCAAATGCTGGTGATCGCCGGCGGCTTCAGCTACGCCGATGCGCTCGGTGCCGGGCGACTGTTCGCGCTGCAACTCGAACATCGTGTCGGTGATGTGCTGCGCACGTTCGTCGCTGCCGGCAAGCCGGTGATCGGCATCTGCAACGGGTTCCAGGTGCTGACGCGCACCGGTCTGTTGCCGGGGGCCCTCGGTCACAACGCCAGCGGCCACTTCCAGTGCGAATGGGTCACGTTGCAAGCACCGGCCAGCCGATGCATCTGGACCAGCGAGCTCACGACGATCGACTGCCCGATCGCGCACGGCGAAGGCCGCTACACCCACCCGGATCCGGCAGGTCTCGAGGCCACCGGGCAGGTCGCACTGCGCTACCGCGCCGGTAACCCCAACGGCTCGATCGACGACATCGCCGGCGTGTGTGACGCCAGTGGTGTGGTGCTGGGGCTGATGCCACATCCCGAGAACCATGTTGTCGCCCGCCAGTTCCCCGGCTTCACCCATGGCATCCACGGTGCACTGGGGTTGGCGCTGTTCGAGCAGGGCGTGCGCTACGCCAAGGAGCGATGAGCATGCACGAGCCCTTCCTCGACATCGACCTGCCGCTCGGCGACCGCCGCGATGGCAAGGTGCGGGTGTCGTACGCCTACGGCGAGGGTCGTCGGCTCTTCGTCACCACGGATCGACTGTCGGCGTTCGACCGCGTGATCGCCGGCGTCCCGTACAAAGGCCAGGTCCTCAACCAACTGAGCGCATGGTGGTTCGAGCGCACCGGCGATGTCGTCGCCAACCATGTCGTCGACCTGCCCGACCCGAACCTGCTCGTCGCCCGAGCCGCCCAACCGCTGCCGGTCGAGGTGGTCGTGCGCGGATACATCACCGGTGTCACGAGCACTTCGCTGTGGCGGCAATACGCTGATGGGGCGCGCACGATCTACGGATACCACTTCTCCGACGGGCTTCGGAAGAACACCGAGCTGCCGTCGGCGATCGTCACCCCGACCACCAAGGCCGAGCACGGGGGCCACGACGAGCCGCTGAGCCCCAGCGACGTCACCCGAAAGGGTCTGGTCGCCACTGACTTGTGGCGGACCGTCGAGTCGGCTGCACTGGAGCTGTTCGCCCGCGGGCAGGAGATTGCCCGCCAGTCCGGGTTGATCCTGGCCGATACCAAGTACGAGTTCGGCACCACGCCGGCCGGCGAGCTGTTGTTGATCGACGAGGTGCACACCCCCGACTCGTCGCGGTATTGGGTGGCCGACACCTACGAGCAGCGCCTCAGCGCCGACGAGGAGCCAGAGAGCCTCGACAAGGAGGTCGTGCGGCGCGCCTTGATCGGCGCCGGTTACGACGGCAATGGTGCCCCGCCGGAACTCGCGCCCGAGGTCTGGGAAGCCACCTCACGTCGCTACATCGATGCATACGAACGCTTGACCGGGCTGACGTTCCAGCCCGGCAGTTACCCGGTCGAAGACCGGATCAGGGAGGTCCTCGGGCATGCTGCCTGACCAGTCACCAGTGAACTTCACCGGGCGCTCCGGCTCCGACTCACCCCGCGAGGAGTGCGGCGTGTTCGGCGTGTCGACGCCACACGGCGAAGGGGTGGCCCAGACCGTGTTCTTCGGGCTGTTCGCATTGCAACACCGCGGCCAGGAGGCCGCAGGCATCGCGGTCAGCGACGGCAGCCGCGTGCGATTGCACAAAGACACCGGGCTGGTCGCCAACGTGTTCACACCGGCGACCATGAACACCCTCGCCGGCTACCACGGCATCGGTCACACCCGCTATAGCACCACCGGCGCCAATGCCCAGCGGAACCACCAGCCCTTCCTCGTCGAGACCATGCACGGCCCGCTGGCCCTCGCCCACAACGGCAATCTGGTCAACGCCCCCGCGTTGCGCGACGAACTGTTGACACGTGGCTTCGGGCTGACCGCCACCAGCGACACCGAGGTGATGACGTTGATGCTCGCCGCGGCGGGCGGCAAGACGTGGGAAGACCGCGTCGAACGAACCCTGCCCGCATGGAAGGGCGCGTACTCGCTGGTCATCCTCGCTGCTGATCGAGTCATCGCCGTTCGCGACCCGTGGGGCTTCCGACCGATGAGTGTCGGGCGACTGCCACACGGCGGCTACGCCGTCGCCTCCGAGACGTGCGCGCTCAGCACGCTCGGTTGCCTCGATATCAGTGAAGTCGCTCCGGGCGAGATCGTCAGCCTCCACGGCGCCGAGATCACCCGCCGCCAGGCGTTGACCCCGGCGGCGCGCTCGGCGCGCTGCACGTTCGAGTTCGTCTACTTCAGTCGCCCCGACAGCGTGTGGGCCGATCGAAACATGCACCACGTTCGTCAGCGCCTCGGCGAGGAACTAGCCACCGAGGCGCCGGCAGAGGCCGACGTCGTGATCCCCGTTCCCGACTCGTCGATCCCCGCGGCGATCGGCTTCAGCAGGGCCAGCGGCATTCCGCACAACGATGGTCTGATCAAGAACCGGTACATCGGCCGCACCTTCATCGAGCCGACGCAGGATCTGCGCGAGCGCGGAGTGGCACTGAAGTTCAACGCGCTCGCCGAGAACCTGGCGGGTAAACGAGTGGTGATGATCGACGATTCGTTGGTCCGCGGCACGACGGCCGGGCCACTGGTGAAGTTGCTGCGCGAGGCCGGAGCGACCGAGGTGCACGTGCGCATCACATGCCCGCCGATCACCCATGCCTGCCACTTCGGCGTCGACATGGGCCACGACGGCGACCTGATGGCGGCACGACTCAGCGTCGAAGAGATGCGCGTGCACATCGACGCCGACTCACTGGCGTTCCTATCGCTCGACGGAATGATGCGGGCGATCACGGTCGACCCCGGTGACGAGGTCAAGGGCGACGCCAAAGGGTATTGCAATGCCTGCTTCACCGGCCACTACCCGATGGAAGTTGCCGAGGCACAGGCCAAGCTGTCGTTCGAGGGCGTCCTGGCATGAGAGTGCTGGTGATCGGCTCGGGTGGCCGTGAGTCGGCACTGACGTGGGCCTGCCGTCGTCACGGGCACGAGGTGACGATCACCGCGCAACTTCTCCCCGACGCCACCCCTGATCTGGTCATCGTCGGGCCCGAGACCGCTCTCGCGGACGGCGTGGCCGACGAATGCCGCCGACGGCGGATCCCGTGCTTCGGGCCGACGGCCGACCTCGCCCGGCTCGAGTCATCGAAGGGCTACGCCCGCGAGGTCGCGATCAGACTCGGCCTGCCATCACCTCGCCATCTGGCGACGACGTCGAAGGACGATGCCGTGGCATGGTGGCACTCGCTCGGTGCGCCAGTGGTGGTCAAGCAGGACGGTCTGGCGGCAGGCAAGGGCGTGGTGGTGCCGAGCAACGACGACGAGACCCTCGAGGCCATCACGACGCTGAGCGCCCTTGGCCCGATCGTGGTCGAAGAACGCCTCACCGGCCCGGAGTGCAGCTTGATGGCGTTGTGCGACGGCCGAGTTGCTCGCCCCCTGCCGATCGCCCAGGACCACAAGCGGCTCGGTGAAGGCGACACAGGACCCAACACCGGCGGCATGGGCGCCTACGCACCGGCCCCGACGGGTTACGACGCCGACACGCTGACGGCGACCTTCATCCAGCCGGTGATCGACCACCTCGCCGCAGCCGGCACGCCGTACGTCGGCGTGTTGTACGCCGGGTTGATGCTGACCGCCGATGGGCCACGATTGATCGAGTTCAACTGCCGCTTCGGCGACCCGGAGGCGCAGGCCGTGCTGCCACTGCTGGATTCCGATCTGGCTGAACTGGCACTCGCCTGTTGCAAGGGAACGTTGTCGGATTCGTTGCTGACGATCCGTGACGGCGCGACCTGCACCGTGGTCGCGGCAGCACCGGGCTATCCCACGTCGGCCATCCTCGGACAGGCGATCAGCGGCCTCGACCCCGACCTCGACTTCGGCCACGACGCGGACGCCATCGTCACGCTCGCCGGTACCGATGGTTCCCTCGTCACCGGCGGTCGCGTGCTGGCAGTGACCGGCGTCGGGCCGTCGTTGGGTTCCGCACGGGACAACGCGTATCAGCGGATGGCCGCCATCCACTTCGATGGGATGCAGGTCCGCCACGACATCGGCTGGCGGGCGACCGGAGCGATGTTGACGTCGTACGCGGCGACCGGTGTCGACATCGACGAAGGCACGCGGGCGGTCAGCCACATGAAGCGCGCCGTCGAGCGCACGCACGGTCCTGCGGTGCTGCGCGGTGTCGGCAGCTTTGGGGGCGCCTTCAGCGGCAAGGCGATCAAGGCGATGGACGAGCCGGTGCTCGTCGCTTCGACCGATGGAGTCGGCACGAAGGTCGAGCTCGCCGCCCGGCTCGGTCGATACAGCGGCGTCGGGTGCGACATCGTCAACCACTGCATCAACGACGTGTTGGTGCAAGGTGCCCGGCCACTGTTCTTCCTCGACTACGTGGCCTCGAGCAAGATCCATGCCGAGCACGTCGCCGAGGTCGTCACCGGGATGGCCGAGGCGTGCGAAGCAGCCGGCTGCGCCCTGCTGGGCGGCGAGACCGCGGAGATGCCCGGCGTGTACGCGCCGGGCGCCTTCGACATCGCCGGCACCCTCGTCGGGATCGTCGAGCAACGAGACATGCTGCCCCGTGGCGAGCTCCGCGCCGGCGATGTCCTGATCGGTGTCGCTTCCAACGGTCCGCACACGAACGGCTACTCGATGCTGCGCAAGATCTTCGAATGGCTGCCGATGGACGCCACGCCACCGGGCTTCGATCGAACGCTCGGCGAGGCGCTTCTTGTCCCGCATCGCAGCTACCTCGACGTGCTGACCCCGGCATTGGCCGACGATCGGGTCAAGGCGCTGGCGCACATCACCGGTGGGGGCCTGCCCGAGAACCTGCCGCGTGTGCTCCCCGACGATTGCGACGCCACGATCGACCTCGGTTCATGGCCGGTTCCCCCGCTGTTCCAGCTGGTCCGCGACGTGGCCACGCAGCTCGACACGTACGAGCTGTACCGCACGTTGAACATGGGCGTCGGCATGGTCGTGGTCTGCGCCGAGGCAGATGCCGATTCGGTGCAGCAGCTGATCGACGAACCAACGTGGATCATCGGCCGGCTCACCGCCGCAGAGGGCTCCGGCACTCGGGTGCGCTTGCAATGACACGTCTCGTCGTGCTCGCCTCCGGCAACGGGACCAACCTGCAGGCCATCCTCGACGCCTGTGGCGACGGCCGCCTTCCTGCGGTGGTCGCTGCCGTGATCTCCAACAAGCCCGGCAGCGGAGCGTTGCAACGCGCCGCCGATGCCGGGGTGCCGTTCGTCCACGTTGCGCCACATCCAGGTGAGCCACGACCCGACTACGACGCCCGCCTCGCCGACATCGTCAGCGGGTTCGACCCCGACTGGGTCGTGCTGGCCGGCTGGATGCGGGTGCTGTCGATGAGCTTCCTCGGGTGGTTCCCCGGCATGGTCGTCAACCTGCATCCGGCGCTGCCCGGCGAGTTGCCTGGCGTCGATGCGATCGAACGAGCCTGGCAGGAAGCCCAGGCGGGCCACCGAGAACACACGGGCGTGATGGTGCACCTCGTCCCCGACGAGGGCATCGACACCGGCCCGGTCCTGGCGACGGCCACCGTCTTCATCCATCCCTCAGACACAATCGCGAGCCTCGCCGATCGAGTCCATGGCGTGGAGCACCGCCTACTCGTCGAAACGCTCGCTACCTTGTGCACGACAGGAGCAAACGCATGAGCAACCACGAATTCTTCGATCACTTCGAAGCCCTCACATTCGACGATGTCGTCATCGTCCCCGGCTACAGCGACGTGTTGCCCGACACGGTCGACACCACGGCGACCTTTGCGGCGGACATCACGTTGAACGTGCCGATCGTGTCGGCCGCGATGGACAAGGTCACCGAGGCCCGCATGGCCATCGCTGCAGCACGAGAAGGCGGCATCGGCGTGATCCACCGCAACCTCTCCATCGAGGATCAGGCGGCCGAGGTGCAGAAGGTCAAGCGCAGCCAGAGCGGGATGATCACGGATCCTGTCACGCTCTCCCCCACCGCCACGTTGCACGACGCCGAAGCGCTGATGAACCGGTTCAAGTTCAGTGGCGTCCCGATCACCGACGCAGACCGTCGGTTGGTGGGGATCCTCACCAACCGCGACACGCGATTCTGTTCGGGCGCCGACTTCGATCGTCCGGTCACCGAGTTCATGACCTCGACCGGGCTGGTCACGGCGTCGGAGGGAACCACGCTCGAACAGGCCAAGGCGATCCTGCAAAAGCACCGCATCGAGAAGCTGCCGCTGGTCGACGCCGAGAATCGATTGATCGGCCTCATCACGGTGAAAGACATCCTCAAGCGCCAGGAGTTCCCCAACGCCACACGCGACTCCGCAGGCCGGCTGCGATGCGCCGCGGCCGTCGGGGTCGGCGCCGATCTCGAGCAGCGCGTCGAGGCACTGTTCGCCCAAGCGGTCGACGCGGTCGCCCTCGACACCGCCCACGGTCATTCGGCCGGGGTCATCAAGGCCATCGAGCGGATCAAGTCGTCGTGGCCGTCGTTGGCAGTCGTCGCCGGCAACGTGGTCACCGAGGAAGGTGTCGATGCCCTGGCGGCGGCCGGCGCCGACGCGATCAAAGTCGGCGTGGGCGCCGGGTCGATCTGCACCACCCGAGTCGTCAGCGGTGCCGGCATGCCGCAACTCTCGGCGATCTACTTCACATGCAAGCAGGCCCGCAAGCGCGGGGTGCCGATCATCGCCGACGGCGGGATCACGTATTCGGGAGACATGGTCAAAGCCCTCGCCGCGGGTGCCGACACCGTCATGCTCGGTTCGCTGCTGGCCGGCACCGACGAGGCACCCGGCGAGCTCGAGCTGTTCGAGGGTCGCCGCTACAAGAGCTACCGCGGCATGGGCTCGATGGGCGCGATGCAGGGTTTGGGCGCGGACCGGTACGCAACGGCGCAGTCCGAGGTCGGGGCCGCAACGCGCAAACTCGTGCCCGAGGGAATCGAGGGCCGCGTCGCCTACGCCGGCACGTTGAGCGACGTGATGTACCAACTCGTCGGCGGCCTGCGCAGCGGGATGGGGTACGCCGGTGCGGCCACCCTGGAGGCGCTGCGATCGGCGAGGTTCATGAAGGTGACCACCGCCGGTCGCGAGGAGAGCCACCCCCACGACGTCACCATCACCAAGGAAGCCCCCAACTACCAGCGCGGCGGCTGACGCCACCGCCGCCACCACCGCCACGACTCGCGCCCACCGACCCTCGTTGGGCGCCGAACTACTCGGTGGGGGCCGACTCAACCACGGCGAGGAGGGCGTTGCCGTAGCGTTCGAGCTTCACCGGGCCGAGGCCCTTGATGTCGCCCAGCGCGGCCAGGGTCGCCGGGCGGCGCTTGGCGATCTCGTGCAGTGCCTGGTCCGACAACACCGTGTAGGCCGGCTTGCCGGCGGCGAGGTGCAGGCGCAACGAGCGGAGCGCCTCGAAGAGCGCCGCGTCGTTCGCCGTGAGATCGCGACCCGGCTTGTCGACGACCACTGGCGTGCGTAGAGGCTGCCGGGTCGGGGCCTGCGCCGCAGCACGCTCACGAGGGTCGGGCGGACGCCTGCACTGGTCGATGAAAGGAGACGGGCGCGGCCCCGGAACGACGTGCACCTGGGTGCGCCCCCGCGTGATCGCCACGTGGAACACGCGGCGCTCTTCTTCGACATCGGTCGCCAACCGATGTGGGAACTGGTCGGCAGCCGCATGATGGACGACCACGACCGGCCACTCCTTGCCCTTCACGCGATGCACCGTCGCCAGTGTGACGCCGTCGGACTGCCACGTGCGACGCAGTTCCGATCGCAACCACGACTCGAACATCTCCGGGTCGGGCTGCAGCACGGCCAGTTGGGCGACTGCGGTGAGGTCGTCACTCTGTGCTGCCCGATTCATCCCCCGGCGATGCGTGTCGAGCGTTGACAGTGTCGATGCCATGCCCATCGAGTCGTGCAGTTGCGACAGGATCGACGCCGTCGAGGCGCGGGACCCGGCCAGCTGTTGCAGCAACTCGATGTCGGCAGCGAAGGCCTCGACCCGCTCCGACTCGCGGGGTGTGTTGAGCCGGCCGCTCAGTCGGTGCAGGCCGTCGAGCGATGTCTGCTCGGCGACCCACCCGGCGACGTTCGGTCGCAGCGGCCGAGATGGGTTACGCAACGCCTCGTCGAGGTCGTTCCTCGACAACGCCCCCGTCGTGGTGGCCAAGCGGAGCCATGCCAGCGATCCGCGCACCGCGGCGCGATCGACGAACTCCGCCCCGACTCCACCACTGGTCGTGATGCCGGCCATGCCGAGCGCGACCTGGACCGGCGCAAGCAGTGAGTTGACGCGGGTCAGTACCGCGATGTCGGCGGCCGCGCACCCGCCGGCGACGGCCGCTGAAACGATGGCGGCCGATGCCGCCACCGCATCGCCGCCGTCGCTGACCACCAACCCGTTGGAGGTGGAAGCGGCACGGATCACCTTGGTGACCCGCCGCGAGTTGTGCTGCAGCAACGTCGCCGCCGCGGCCACGACATCGGCCGGGCACCGGTAGTTGACCTCCAGCGGATGCTCGCCGGCGTGCGGGAAGTACGTAGCAAAGTCGATCAGCCACTGGGGATCCGCACCGTTGAAGCCGTAGATCGTCTGGTCATCGTCGCCGACCCCGAAGACACAGCCGTCGGGCCCGGCCAAGAGCCGCACCAGCAGCAGGTGCGCGGGTGTGAGGTCTTGGAACTCGTCGACCAGCAGCACGCGGCATGCCCGCTGGGCCACGAGGCGCGCCGCCGGGTCGGTCAAGAGCACCTCGATGGCTCGGACGATCTGCTCGTCGTAGTCGACCGAACGAGACCTGCTGAGCTCGTCTCGGTACTTCGGAAGCATCGCGGCGAAGCCATCGACGTCGCCGTCGTAGAATGCCTCGACATCGACCGGATCGCGTAGCCCGAGCCGGGCGAGCGACAGCGCCTCGATCCACAGCGCCACGGGATCGGAGTTCCGCTTGCGTGGGAACTCGACCAACCGCCCGATGATGCGGCGCACGTCGAGCTCGGTGATGGTCGCGTGTGTGACCGGTTGGGCAGCGAACGGTGCAGAACCATTGACGATGGCCAGCGCGATGGCGTTGAGGGTGCGCACCTGCAGCCCGCGTAGGTCGGCAACCCTGGCGCTCATCTCCTCCTGCGCACGTTTGTTGAACGCCACCAAGCACACTGCGCTCGCCGGCAGCCGCCACTGCGTCAACAGGTGGCGGGCACGCTCCGTCAGCACCCTGGTCTTGCCCGAGCCGGCCGGCGCGATCACCCTCGACGCTCCGCCAGCGTGGGTCACCGCTGCCAACTGATCCGATGCCAGGTCTGCGTTCGACACATTCGAGGCGAAGGGAACGAGCGATCGGTGCTCGAGGGCGACCCGATGCACGACGGCGATCCCGCCGATCGGCTCGGTGAAACGAATCGGGCCACCGTCGAGCCACACCACGGTGCCATCGGGAAGGATGACGTCGCCGTCGCTCGACGAGTCGACCGGCCTCGCGCCGAGTGCGATCGCGGCCTCGGCCAGGTGCCACACCGGGACGTCGGTGGCGCGGGCATCGACGGAGTTCGACCACACAAGATGGTGCAGCTCGGCCAGTTCGAACGTGAACCGAGGCCCGATCTCGTGCATCGGCGCGGTGTTGACCGGTGGCGCGGCAAGGGCTGCCGCATGCTCGTCGTCGATCTCGAAGATGCGCGGAATGCGGTCGTCTGCCAACCGCCGCAGCTCGGCGAGGAGCTGCGACGGGTGCATCGTCTGGGTCGGTCCAACCGGCCACCGCGGGACGCCTACCCAACCGTCAGGGGCCGCCTGACCGGGCCGCACGACGACGTTGCGCCCGAGGCCGGCCATGGGTCGAGCCGTCCCTGCCGGCACTCGCGCGACCCTGGGTGGCTCGGCGGCACGAGCAGGAGCGTCAGCAGGGACCGACCCGGAGGCTGGAGCCAATTCACTTCGCGACCAGCACTGACGCACCTCCGCCGAGGTCTCGTGACGTCCCCCGCAGTAGACGCACGAGATGGCCATGGCCGCCCACCGTATCGGCGTCACGACCGTCGCGAGGTGCCCTCGACGGCTGTCCCGGCGGATCAGGCTCAAGATGTCGGCAAGTCCTGCCGATGATTCACACGTTATGGCGGACGTTCAATTTGCACCCCCGTTGCAGCGGCTGGCCTCGCCGCCGAACGTCGCGCCCGTCCCCCCTCCCCCACCCCCTGTCGCCGCGCTGCCGCCGATCTCGGTCCCGGCCCCGCGCTTGTCGATGCCTGTCCCGGTAGTGCGCGACACGAGCAGCGTTCCCGCCATCAACTTCCAGGACTTCCTGCAGCCCGCCAAAGTCGATCAGCGCCCGACCAAGAAATCCACGAGGCGCCGCGGGAAGAAGTTGATCTCGATCCTGCTGCTGCTCGGCATCATCGGTGGTGCGGCCTACTACTTCCGCAACGCACCTGCGGTGCAGCGCCTGCTCGGTCACGACCAGGTCGCCAAGCTGCCGGCGGTGCCCTTCGTCCGGCCGGGGATCACCAGCGCCGAATACACCATCACCCTGTCCGCCGTGCAGAACGGCGTGCCGAACAACGTGACCACCAAGGTGATGGAGGACTTCAACGTCGGACTCGGTCAGACCTCGACCGAGAACCAGATCGGTGGGGCGTTCACGACCGCGCAAGAGATCCGCACACGCGAATCCGTGTTTCGTCCCGGCGAGGCGTTCGGAGCGACATGGACACGTCAGCCCCGCGTTCCGGAGACCCCGAGCCCGTACGACGCGGTGGAGTACATCCCGATGATCGATGACATCATCGATCAGACCATGCGGACGGTCGTCCAGCCGACCAGGTCGAAGGCGACCAAGGTCGACAGTGTGATCATGACCTCGCTGACCTACGTGCTCGACCGGGCCAAGGTTCCCGAGATCGCCCCGGTGATCTTTGCGAAGGTCCCGTGGCTCTTCGATGTGCCCAACGCGACCACGCTGACCGTCAGCGTCACCTACGACGAGACTGGCCTCGTTCGCCATCTGTTCTTCGGCGTGGATCCGCCACAGCCCGGCACGGGCATCGATGCGACGTGGGTCACCAGCTACACCCTCGACGTCACATCCGTCAACGCACCGGTGAGCATTCCGGTGCCGCTCGACGTCGTCGACGTTCCGGCGGGCACGCCCTGACCGCGATCGCGGCGATCCTTCAAGATTCCCGCAAGCCCGACCGATGAACATTCATGCGCCTCGTGGACGAGATCACTGAGCGGCCGGCGCCGCAGACCCTCCCCGCCCCGTCCGGACCCAGGGCCCCCACTGGTCCGGTGCCGTTGATCGTGCCGCCGGCATCGATACCGCCTCCAGCAACATCAGCGCCGGTGTTGCCGTACCTGCCGGCGGTCCAGCCCAAGATCGTCGCACCCGTCACCAGCCAGGTGGCCACGACACCGTTCGCCGAGGCAACACTGAACCTCGCGTCCAAACCTGCGCCGGCCGCCGTCGCAACGCCACCGAAGCGCAAGCGCAGGCGCCTGATCGCGCTTGCGGTGGTCGTGCTCGTGCCGCTGACCTTGGCGATCGTGTTGCGCGACAGCGCCTTCGTCGAGCGCATCACCGGGAAGGGCTACGACACGAATCCTCTGCCGACCCACTCGTTCGACAGGCCGGTCTTCACGGGTGCCGAGTACACGATCACGACGCAACTGATCGCGATCACTGACGGGCTGCCGACGAACTATTGGGAGACGGAGCACGATCTCGTCGACTACACCGCGAGCACGGCGAAGTCGACAGGCGACGGTGCCCACGCCTCGATCGTCGGTGGGACGATCGGCACGCCGCAAGGCGGATTACACACGCTGCCCGTCTACTTCGATCCGCAGTCGGTGTACCTTCCCGGGACGACGGAGTCCGAACCGTGGACTCGCAAGCCATATCAGCCAGGCTGGCGTTCGCGGCGGATCTTCAGCACCGACTCGATCGTGATGTTCCAGGACGTCATCGATCCAACGTTGCGCAACGAGGTGCCGACGTCGGTGCAGAGCGAGACCCGGCACGACATTCCAGTCACCACGTACAGCTACACATTCGCGTTCGCCGACTTCTACGAGTCCGCGCCGAGCCTGTTCGAACGGTTCCGAGTGGTGGATGGCAACGCCGGCGCCGACGCCGTCGTCAATGTCACCGTCAGCCTCGACGACCACTGGGTGGTTCGCTACCTCGACGTCGACGTCGACTATCACAGCGTGCTCGAGCATCGAGCCAAGTCCGACGTCGGAGTGCAATACCCATACCGCTACACCATGGACGTGATCAAGGTCACCGACAAGCCCGACCCGGTGGACCTTCCGACCAACACCGTCGAGGCGACAACCACGACGACCACTCCGCCGACGCTTCCTGTGGTGACACCGTGATGGCCAAGAAGAAGAAGAAGAAGAAGGGCCACGGCGGGCTGAAGTTCATGGCGTTCGTTGTCGTAGTGGTGATGCTGATCGTCGGCATCTCCAAGGGAGCCAAGACCGAGGTCGGGCAGCGAATCACCGGCCACCGCCAGGATCGCCGCGTCGAGAACACCCGGTTGACGCCACGCTTCGGGTTCGCGTCCGCCAAGGTCAGAATCGCCGTCGGCTCGATCTACAACGTCAACGGCGGAGTGATGGACCTGACCGAGACCAGCGATGTGTCGATCGATCGGAGGTCAGCGCGAGCCTCCACGGAACGAGCGATGTCGCCAACCGCCACGGAGGTCGCTCCCGGTGTCACCGCCATCCCGTACGGCACGTTCGAGGAATCGCGAAGTGAGGTCCTCACGCGGGACTACAAGTACGTCTCGGCGGACGAGGCCGGCTGGCCTTGGACCCGGTCGATCGTGCAGCCGTACTACTACGGCACCGCGACCGACGACCACTACATCCCGATGATCGACGATCTCATGGGATTCGAACTTCGCCAGACCCCGTCCAAGCCCATCACGGTCGAGCCCGTTGCCGGGCTGAAGCGCGACAGCCTCACCCGGCCGGCCGTCAATTCCCCGACCGCGCCATCGGACGTGGCGAAGACGTACTCGTACGAATTCGACTTCAGCACCTACCGACGGGTCCTGCCGATTCTCGCCGGGCGCACCAACTTCGACGCACCTCCTGAAACGGTCGTGACGGTGACGATCGGGTTCGATGCCGTCGGCCTGCTGCGCTTCGCGGATGTCTCCATTCCGACGACGACCGCGACGACCCTGGCTCAGGCACTCGGGAACTATCAGTTCGCCGACTATCACTACACCTTCGAGGTCACCGAGATCTCCGGCGAAGCGATCACGATCGACCTTCCCACCGACTTCGTCGACGAGGTCGCGCCGACCGACGATGCGCCTGCCGATACGGTCCCGGCCGAGGCACCTCCGGTCGAGACCGTCCCCGCTGTTGCACCGTGATCTGAAGCGTCAGGCCAGCTTCTCGACGAACGCCTCGAGCTGGCGAAGGTTGCGGCATTCGTAGACGCCATCGGTGTGTGTGCCGTAGTCGCCGACGATCGAATCGCCGGTGTTCCAGTAGCTGCGGGGCTCGGGATTGAGCCAGTACACGTGACGTGCCTTCTGGCGCATCTCCTTCACGACCCAGGCCTGTGAGGCGTGGTAGTTGTTGCGTGCGTCGCCGAGCAACAACACGGTGGTCTTCGGGCCGACGTCTTTGCCGTAACGCTCCCAAAACACTTCGAAGGCATGGCCGTAGTCGCTGTGCCCGTCGACCCACACGACGTCGGCTTCGGTGTTGACCCGGTGGATGGCGTCCTGGATGTCTTCGACACCCTTGAAGTAGTCGGTCACCTCGTCGATGCCATCGATGAAGACGAACGAACGGACCTTGGAGAACTGACCCTGGATCGCGTAGACGAGCATCAGGGTGAAGCGGGCAAACGCGGCGACCGAACCACTGATGTCGGCGACGACCATCAGCTCGGGCTTCGCCGGGCGCGGGTACTTGAACTTCGGCTCGGCCGGCACGCCGCCGTAGCTCAGCGAGTGACGCACGGTGCTGCGGAAGTCGAGTGGGCCCTTGCGACCGTGACGCCGTTTGCGGGCCAGGCGAGCCGCCAGCTTGCGGGTCAGCGGGAAGAGCGCCTTCTTCAGGTTCAGCATCTCATCGCGTGAGGCGTGCATGAACTCGACGTCTTCGGGCAGCGGCTTGCGCAAGGTCTTGGCCATCGCTTCGGCACCGCGGTCAGCGACCAGCCGGCGACGGATCTCGGCCTCGATCTCCTTCTTGAACTGCTCGATGCGATCGTTGTACTCGTCCTGTTCGAGCCGTTCCTCCAACGGTGTCAGCTCGCCACCGACCTGCTCGCGGCTCGCTTCCATCAGCTTCTCGAGCATTGCATCGAGATCGAGGTTGCGCAGGGTGCGATACAGGTAGTACGTGCCCCCGACCGGGCGGCCTGGTTCCATCCCGGCGAAGCGCTGCACGGCCTGCCATGCCAGCGCTCGCATCAACGCCTGGTCGCCGTTCATCAGCGCCTGCATCAGCAGGTGCGCCATCTCCTCGGGCGTCAGAGAATCCATCGAGCCGCCGGCTGCGCCCTTGCCATCGCCCTGGCGCATCTGGTCCTGCGCTTCGCGCCACATCTCGTCGAACTCGTCGTCGCCCTCGACGATGTTGTACTCCGGACCGCGGAGGCTGAAGTACACCTCGAAGACCGTCTCGAACGCTCGCCAGTGGGCGTTGTTCTTCACCATCGTCGCGCCGAGCGCGTACTTGAAGGCCTCGCGGTCTTCGATGGGGATGTGCTGCACGGCCTCCATCGCGTCGAGGTTCTCGGTCAACGAGACCGGCAACCCCGCATTGCGGAGCTCCGTCACGAAACCGGCGAGCAGGTCGAGCATGGTGGCGGCCAACTACTTGTCGACGCTGAGTTCTTTCGCGGCTTTGGCGATGTCGGTCTGGTACTTCAACAGAATGTGCAGCGTCTCTTTGGCCTGCTGCGCCTCGATGTGATCGATGCCCAGCAACACCAGGGTGCGGGCCCAGTCGATGGTCTCGCTGACCGACGGCGCCTTCTTCAGGTCGAGCTGGCGGATCGAGCGGACGATGCGCGCAATCTGGTCGGCCAGGTTGGCGCTGACCTCGGGCACCTTGGTCAGCACGATCTCCTTCTCGCGCTCCATGTCGGGGTAATCGATGTGCAGGTACAAGCAGCGACGCTTCAGGGCCTCACTGAGCTCGCGAGTGTTGTTGGACGTGAGGAAGACCAACGGGATCTGCTTGGCGACGATCGTTCCCATCTCCGGGATGCTGACCTGGTACTCGGAGAGGATTTCGAGCAGCAATGCCTCGGTCTCGACCTCGACGCGATCGACCTCGTCGATCAACAGCACGACCGGGTCATCGGCCGTGATCGCTTCGAGCAACGGGCGGGTCAGCAAGAACTCGTCGCTGAAGATGTCGTCGTGAATCTCGCTCCACGAATCGCTGTTGCGATCGGCCTGGATGCGCAGCAGTTGCTTCTTGTAGTTCCACTCGTACAGAGCTTTGGACTCGTCGAGACCCTCGTAGCACTGCAGGCGGATCAGCCGTGCGCCGGTCATCTCGGCGACACTCTTGGCGAGCTGTGTCTTACCGGTACCCGCAGGCCCTTCGACCAGCACTGGCTTGCCGAGCCGGTCGGCCAGGAACGCGACGCCGGCGATGCCTTCGTCAGCGAGATAGTGAACGTCTTTCAGTCCATCGCGAACCTGTTGAACGCTGTCGAAACGGTGACCCATGGGCTGGCACCCTACCGTCCGACCTGACAGGTGGATCAATCGGGTTGGTGTGTCAGACGCGACACTGCGGCCCGGCATCAGCCGGGCCGCAGTGTTCGTTGTCAGTGACTCGACAGGGTCACGTTCAGATGTTCAACGACGACACTCGCGTGCCCCAGTTGGCCAGAGCGGTACGGGTACCGCCGCAGCTACCGATGGCTCCGGTGAGATATTGATCGAGCGTGCATGACTGCTCGATCGACTCACTGGCCAGCCACAACGTGTCGCCGTCCATCGCAACGGCGCCGTAGTCGCCCCAGCGGGTGCGCGGTGGGTCGCCCACGAAGGAGGCATAGCCAGTGAACCCGTCATCGGGGCCGAGACCCTCGGAGATGATCCTCACCGTCGGCTCCTCGTCGCTGAGGATCGTGTACGAGGCACTCGGGTAGTGATCGCTGCCCATCACCGTGGCAGCCATCACGACCTTGCCCGACGACGACACGCCGAGTGCCGGGTAGGTCACGTCATTGTTCTCGATCCCGACGTAGCCCGACTCTTCGACCTTGGCTTGTTTCAACGAGCCCTTCTTCACCTTCGGCTCGACGTTGACCCACAGCACACCGGCTCGTGTCGAGTCGCCCACCTGCACGCCGGTGCCGAGCGCACCGTACAGACGGCCACCGCTGTAGATCACCTGGTTCATGCGAGTGTCGCCCGAATCCGGTGAGGAGAGCACTTCCGGTGGAGACGCGGGGGGAAAACCAAAGAGGCCGGCCGCACACGGCACGCCGGGGCCAAAGGTGTCACCCGTGTCGTTGAGACAATCGCGCAGTGGCGCGGGGCCCTCCTTCTGCGTCGACTTCGGCGGGAAGGTGTAGGTGTCGGCCTTGATCAGCTTGTTGCTGAGCTTGAGGTTCGGCGTCGGCGAGTCGATCGAGCTGGTGTTGGTGATCGCCCAAACACCGATCCGGTTCTCGCTCGCTGCGGTGTTGCCGGTCTCGGAGCCATCACCCAGCGTTGAGCTGAGGAAGAACTCGGTGCCACCGCTGTCATTCGAAGCCTGACCGGCGGGTGAGATTGCCGGCCACACGGTGAAGCTGCGGAACGGCCCGAGGTTCGGGTTCTCGAACGACACCATCGTCGGCGAAGGATCGCCGGCGACCAGTTGCGCCTTGGAGAACGCATAGATCTGCGAACCGGTGTAGGCGGCTCCACCGTTGCTGCCGTCGCTGAAGAACGAGTACTCGTTCGTCGTCAGGTAGACGCCGTTGTTGTCGGCGCCGATGTGCGGGAAGTCACCGATGCAAGCGGCAGGATTCGTCATCCCCGCGGGTGGCGTGATCTCGGGATCGCAGTGGTGATTGGGTGTGCCCTCGGTGCCGTCGTTCTGCACCGGCAGCTTGTACAGGTTCCAACCGAGCGTCGGATCAGCTGTTTGGCTGACAGCGATGTCGAGACGGTTCTTCCCGGTGAACTGACCGTTGACTGCGTCCTGATCGAGCGTCAGCACGGCCATGAAGAAGCGGCCTGTGGCGGCATCGAAGTGACAGATCGGGTCGGTCAGGAATGCACCGAACGCGCCCGTCGTGCGATTGATGGACGGCGGATAGCCGAAGAACTCGTTGTACGAGATCGTGCGGGTGGCCGGGCTTCCATCCTTGTTGAAGACCCGAAGGACGGTGTTGACGCCCTCGAGCACATGGTTCGGACCGACGCACAGCGCCTGGTCCGGCGGCTCACTGGAGAACTGGTTGCCACCGTTGGCCAAGCGATTGTTGCGATGGTTCAAGCCGGCAAACGTCACGCCGATCTCAGCACCCGCGGCCTTGACGTCGGAGCCGCTGACCTCGGGCGCTTCACCGGGCGTCGGCTCTGGTCGAGCACCCTCGTCGCCCTCGGCGGCGTGGGTCTCCGGGCTTGCGAGGCCATCGACTCCGTCCACCCCAATAAGGCCGGACAGCCTCACGGATCCAGCACTGGTCAACAGGCCCCCGCCTGCTGCGCTGGCCGAGTGACTGGCTTCGACGATCATGGGTCCGGCGAGCAGCACTGCTACGCAAACGTACCTCAGTCGTTTCATATGTTCTCCCTCTCATCTGATTCCCGGTAAGGAATGGAACGGCAACTGATTACTTTGGCCGATCTTCGCGCGCCGCGACGACGATTGCGAGACTCGGGACCCGAATCGCACGGGTGGCCGAAAACACCGCGGGTGCCGATGGACTGCGTTCAGCCAGCTCAGCACGCTGTTTCACGACGACTACCTGTCGAATGGCATGTACCAAAAGTTCAAGGCTTCCGGAACATTTGCTCGAAACGGATGCCCCGGTTGCTGATCTGGGACCGTTCTCGACGGCGTAGCCTGCGAACTCATGCCCAGGTCGAGCCCGATGGAGCGAGATGTCGACGAGTTCGTCCGCGGCATCGCCGGCGAGCTCGGCGCCCTCAGCGGCAAGGCAGCGGAGGCGCACACCCCCGACGCGGTGATCGAAGCCAGCAACCTGGTGGCAGCGATCATCGCGACCGACGGCCGGCTGACCGACAGCGAGCTCGATGCCTATCTCGACGCGATCGGGCCGTTGCTCGACCCACCGCTGCTCACCAGCGCCGCGCACGTGCGCGAGACCGACCTCTTCCGCAGGCGCGACGAGTGGCTGGCCGGCCCGAGCATGCTGTTCGACCTGTTGGTCAAAGCGGATCGCAAGAACCACACCCGTCGGAGCAACCGCTACTACGAGTTGGCGATGCGGCTGGCCCACGTGACCGCGGCGATCGACCTCGTGCCGTCGGCGGACGAAGTGCAGGCAATCGACACCTATCGCACCCTCTTGCTGCAAGCGATGGATGCCGCCGGAGTCCCTCGGCCAGGACAGCCCGACACACCCGTTCAGCAAACGCCTGCGGTTGTCGCGCCTTCTCGCTCCGCAGCAGACACGATCGGTCCGACGACCGCAGCAACCGAAGCCGATCTGCCACCCGCCCGTTCCCTCGAGGACGTGATGGGCGAGCTCGACGGCTTGATCGGTCTCGAGAACGTGAAGGCCGAGGTCCGCCGCTTGACCAGCATGTTGCAAGTGCAACAAATTCGCGCCGAGCGCGGCCTGCCGATAATCGAGACCAGCCATCACCTCGTGTTCACCGGCAACCCGGGTACCGGCAAGACCACGGTCGCACGACTGATGAGCCAGATCTATCGAGCCGTCGGTGTCGTCGCCAGAGGTCACCTGGTCGAGACCGACCGCTCGAAGCTCGTCGCCGGTTTCGGCGGCCAGACGGCATTGAAGACGCTGGAGAGCTTGCAAGCGTCACTGGGCGGGACGTTGTGGATCGACGAGGCCTACGCGCTGGCCCGCGGCGGCGACAACGACTTCGGGCGCGAGGCCATCGACACCTTGGTCAAGTTCATGGAAGACCACCGCGACGACCTCGCCATCGTTGCCGCCGGGTACACCGCTGAGATGGCCGACTTCATCGACGCCAACCCCGGCCTCAAGAGTCGTTTCACGAGAACGATCTCCTTCCCCGACTACACCGACGACGAACTGGTGGCCATCTTCCTCGGCCTCGGCGAGAAGAGCCAGTACTCGTGCAGCGACGACGCGCTGGCTCGGGTGCGTCACTTCGTCAGCGCCGAGCCGCGAACCCGCGGGTTCGGAAACGCCCGATACGTGCGCAACCTCTTCGAGACCGCGATCGCCCATCAGGCGCAGCGCGTCGCACCACTCAGCGATCCCAGCGACGAGCAGCTCACCACATTGACCGCGGCCGACATCGCCGCTGTCGATGCCTGACCGGCGATTACCCTGCTCCTCATGAGGTTGCAGTGATGAGCGCTCGATCATGACGGCAGCGATCATCGCCATCGTCGCCGCCGCGATCGTGGCCCTGGCCGCCGTCGCCCGGCGCCGGCGACCGAGGCAGCGATCCATCGCCATGGACTCGTTCGCGCTCAGCGAGCCCTGGCGGCGATACGTCAGTGCTGCGCAAGGCGCGCAACGCCGCTACAACGAGATCGTCGCGGCAACCCCGGCGGGTCCATTGCGATCGAACATGGAGTCGATCACCCGACAGGTGCAACGCGGCGTGGAGGAGTGCTGGCTCATCGCCAAACGCGGCGACGAGCTCGACGTCGCCCTCAACCGGCTCGATGCACCGTCGCTTCGGGGGCGTCTGACCAGCTCGACCGACGATGCCACCCGGGCCTCGTTGCAGGCGCAGATCGACTCTGCCCAGCGAATTCGCACGACCCGCGACGAGACCGACCAGCAGCTTCGACTCCTCAACACGCGCCTCGGGGAGCTTCTTGCCCAGGCGTCGGAGGTCAGCGTCGGCGCCGACACGACCAGCGATCTGGGTAGCGCCGTCGACGATGTCGTGACACAGCTCGAGTCGTTGCGACTCGCTGTCGAAGACGTCAACAATCCGCATCCCGGCGGTGCAGGGCAGGCATCCGCATCGCCGTGAGCAGCCTGCTGCGCTCCAACGTGACCGTTGCGGCAGGCACCGCCGTCTCGCGCATCACCGGGTTGGCGCGTGTGGCCGTGCTGGGCATCGTTCTCAGCCAGGGGCCCGTCACCGACGCCTACGACCAGGCCAACGGCACGCCAAACATGATTTACGAGCTTCTGCTGGGTGGCGTGTTGTCGGCGACCCTCGTGCCGCTGTTCACCCGGCTGCACGACGACGATGACGACGAGGCGACCTCGGCCGTGATCTCCGTCGGCATCGTCGTGCTGGCCGGCCTCACCGCCGTCGCCGTCGCCGCCGCGCCCCTCATCTTTCGGATGTACTCGCTGTTGACATCGAGCGAGGTCGACGCCGGGAAGTACCACGCCGCGGGGACCCTGCTGGCACGCATCTTCCTGGTGCAGGTCTTCTTCTACGGTCTCAATGCGATCGGGGCGGCGGTGCTCAACGCCCGTCGCCGGTTCTTCGCCGCCGCCTGGGCCCCGGCACTGTCGAACCTGGTGATCATCGGGTCATTGCTGCTGGTGCCGGGCATCGTCGACCAGCGCGTCCCGCAACTCGACGACGTCCTCGACAACGCCAAGCTGCGTTGGACGCTCGGCCTCGGTGCCACGATCGGAATCGCCGTGATGGCCTTCGCCTTGGTGCCCGCGCTGCTGCGGGCGAAGTTGCGGTTCCGGTTCAAGCCCGATTTCGGACATCCGGCCGTCAAGTCGCTGCGAACGCTGTCGAAGTGGGCGCTGGGCTACGTCGCCGCCAACCAAGTGGCGATCATCGTCATCCGCAACCTGTTGCACGGCGGATCCGGCGACGAGGATGCGTACACCAAGGCCTTCACCTGGTTCGTGCTCCCCCACGGCCTGCTCGCGGTGTCGATCGCCACCACGTTCCTGCCCGAGCTCTCCAGCGCGATCAAACGTAAGGATCGCCAGACCGTGCTCGACCGATCGTCGTTGGGGATCCGCCTGATCGCCCTCGTCACCCTGCCCGCGGGGTTCGGTCTCTTCGTGTTGCGGCGGCCGATCGTCGGCGCCGCGTTCGAACATGGAAAGTTCACCGCGGCGAACGCGCTGAACACGTCGCGCGGACTGGCCGGCTTCGCGCTCGGTCTCGTTGGCTTCTCGCTCTATCTCTTCGTGTTGCGCGTGTTCTACGCCCATCAAGATGCGCGCACGCCGTTCGTCATCAACCTCGGCGAGAACGTGCTGAACGTCGTGCTGGCGCTGTTGTTCGTCGACCGTTGGGGCCTCCTCGGCCTTGGCCTGGCCTTCGGGCTCGCCTACCTGATCTCCGCCACGTGGGCCCTGCAGGTACTTCGCTACAAACTGCCCGACTTCCCCTTGGCTGACATCGTGGCCAGCCTGTGGCGCATGGGTCTGGCCGCGTTGGTGATGGCGGAGGTGGTGTGGGTCGTCGCCGGGACGGTCGGCGCCAACGCGGGATCCGGTGCGATCGTGCGGGTCGTCGTATCGACGGTCGTCGGGACGGCGACGTATGTCGGGATGCTGTGGGTGCTGCACTCACCCGAGATCGACGACCTGCGTTCTCGCCTGAGGCCAGCGCCAACTGCGACATCCGCCGACTAGCATCGGCCTCATGTTCAAAGCGTTCAAGAAGTGGTGGAAGTACCTCGGCGCAAAGCTCAACCGGAACTTCGAGAGCCGTGCTGACCCTGCCGTGCAGTTGGAGCAGGCCCTCGCCGAAGCTCAGGCCCAGCACCGGCGTTTGAAGGAACAGGCCGCCAACGTCATCGCCAACCAGAAGCAGAGCGAACTGCGGCTCAACAGCAAGATGGCCGAGCTCGAGAAGCTCAACGCCAACGCCCGCCAGGCCTTGATGATGGCCTCGGATGCGCAGAAGGCCGGCGATGCCGCCAAGGCAGCGCAGTACAACGGTGCCGCCGAGACCATCGCCAACCAGTTGATCCAGGTCGAAAAGGATGTCGAGGGCCTGAAGACGATGGTGCTCGAGTCTGCCAAGGCATCCGATCAGGCCAAGGCCGCGGTGCAGCAGAACAGTCGAATCCTGCAACAGAAGCTTGCCGACAAGAACAAGCTGCTATCGCAGCTCGAGCAGGCCAAGATGCACGAGGAGATGAACAAGGCGATGTCGCAGCTGCAAGAGACCGTCGGCGACGACGTGCCGACCCTCACTGAGGTGCAGCAGAAGATCGAAGCGCGCTACGTCAAGGCCAAGGCATCGTCGGAGCTGCAGGAGTCCTCGGTCGAGTCGCGCATCCTCGAGGTCGAGCAAGCCACGGCCAATGTCGAAGCCCACAGCCGACTCAGCGAGCTGCGTGCCGAGTTGGGGCTCGACAGCCCGTCCGAATCCCCCGCGGTCGCCGCGGCACCGGCCGCAGAGCAACCGAAGCCGGCTGCGGGCTGACCTGTCGACCGACGAGTGCCCTGACAAGCAACGTTCGCCCTGCTCGACAGATGCCCCGACCGAAGCTTCGTTCGGAGCGCGCTGGTTTCCGAGCTGCTGTGAGCCGGATCGAGACCGAAGCCGCGATGACCGGCTCACACCGGACCGGTCGACCCGCCCGCTGCAACGATCTGGCCCGTCACTGAGCCGCGTCCTGGGCCCGGCCGGCTAGGTCAGCAGCACGAGGTCATCGCGATGGATGACCTCGTGGGCAACATCCGAGGGTAGGTCGCTGGTGCGCTTGCCGATGATGCCGCGCAATGTGGCCGCATCGGACAGGACCATGCCGCGGGCGACGAGGGAGTTGGCCGTGTCGCGCACCTCCACGACATCGCCTTCGTCAAAGTGCCCGTTGACCGCAGTGACACCGGCCGGCAACAGCGACGTGCCCCGCTCGACGAGGGCGCGGCGGGCGCCGTCGTCGACGCTGATGACACCGTCGACCTGACTGGCGAAACCGATCCACAACTTTCGTGCCGCAAGACGGCGCACACTCGGTTGAAACGTGGTGCCGACCAGCGCGCCGGCGGCCGCGTCGACCAGCACGTTCGACTGATCAGCCGAGGCGATGATGGCGCGAGTGCCCGACCACGAGGCCATCTTGGCCGCAGCCAACTTCGACGCCATACCACCACTGCCACGACCTGATCCCGAGGAGCCCGCAGCGACGGTCAACAGCGGATCGTCGGCGAGCACCTCGCTGATCAGCTCGGCCGAGGCATCGGTACGTGGGTCGGCCGTGAAGAGTCCCTCGGTGTCGGTGAGCAAGACCAGAAGATCGGCGTTCACGTTGTGGGCGACGAGCGCGGCGATGCGATCGTTGTCGCCGTAGCGCAACTCGTGGCTGGCCACGGCATCGTTCTCGTTGATGATCGGGATGCAGCCGAGCTCGATCAGGCGCAGCAACGTCTGGCGGGCGTGGAGGTACTGACGGCGATCGACGAAGTCGTTGGGCACGAGCAACACCTGTGCGGCAACCAGGCCGTGCCGGGCGAGTGATCGGTTGTACGTGCCCATCAGCCGGCTCTGCCCCGCGGCGGAGATCGCCTGCAGGGTCGGCATGTCGGTCGGCCGTGCCGACATCCCCAACGCGGCGACTCCCGCCGACACTGCACCCGACGACACCAGGATCACTTCGTGCCCACCGGTTCGCAGCGCGGCGAGTTGGTCGCACAGCGTGTCGACGACCGCTTCGTCGATCACACCAAGGGCATCGGTGATCGACGACGTGCCGATCTTGGCCACCAGCCGCAACTCAGGCCTCCTGCTGATACTCGAAGCTGAAGCCGGCAACCCAGATGACGTCGCCGTCCTGCGCGCCGGCTCGCGTCAGGATCCTCGGAACTCCGAGCCGCTTCATCTGGAAATCGATGTACGACAACGCCTCCGGCGTGGTGACATCGTTGAGCGCCACGACCCGTTCGACCTGACGGCCGATGAGGCGGAACTCGTGCTCGCCGATTCGCTCGACGCGGCCACCGTCGGCCTCGGGACGGATGATCACGATGCCCGGCTTCACCGGCTGTTCGCTGCGGGCTTCGTGCACGAGCGACGCCAGTTGCCCGACCAGCTCGCGCACACCCTCGCCGGCGACGGCCGAGATCCGGAGACCATCCCAGTCGGCAACGGCGATGTCGGCCTTGGTGCCCACGACCACGCGCGGGCGTTCGAGCAACTCGGGGCGGTACTCCCCCAATTCGTGCAACAGGATGCGCTCTTGTTCCTCGGGCGAAACCTCGTCGACCGCGGCGAGGTCGAGCATGACGCACAACACTCGGGCTCGTTCGATGTGCCGCAGGAACTGATGTCCGAGGCCTTTGCCCTCGCTGGCGCCTTCGATCAGGCCGGGGATGTCGGCGACGACGAAGTCGGTGTGATCGTCGATCTTGACGACACCGAGGTTCGGCTCGAGCGTGGTGAACGGGTAGTCGGCAATCTTCGGCTTCGCCGCGCTGATCACGCTGATCAGCGTGCTCTTGCCGACGTTGGGGAACCCGACCAGCGCCACGTCGGCCATCAACTTCAGTTCGAGCTTCAGCCAGACGTCTTGGCCGTGTTCGCCCTGCTCGGCGAAGGTCGGTGCCCGGCGCTTGTTCGACCAGAACTTGGCGTTACCGCGACCGCCGCGCCCACCGGCCGCGCACAGCCAGCGATCGCCGTGGTTGGCCAGGTCGGCCAGCAGCTCGCCCGTGTACAGGTCGCTGGCAACGGTCCCCTCGGGGACCGCAACCTCCAATCCTTCGCCGCGCTTGCCGTGCTGATCCTTGCCCTTGCCGTGCACGCCATCCTTGGCGCGACGGTGTGGGTGGTCGCGGAAGGCCAGCAGCGATGCCACGTTGCGGTCGGCGACCAACCAGACGTCGCCGCCTTTGCCGCCGTCGCCACCGTTCGGTCCGCCGAACGCCTCGGGGCCTTCGCGACGGAACGACGAGCAGCCCGCGCCGCCATCCCCACCGCGTACATTCAGTTGCGCCTCATCGACAAACCCGCTCATAGGACCACTTGAGGCTATCTGGGGATGCCGACGGCCGAGCCGGGCTTGTTGGGTACCCTGGGCTGATGGCCGAGTTGGGCGAACGAGCAGAGCGGTGGGCGTCGACCATGCATGGTCACGCCGACGGCTCTGTCGCCTTCGCCCACGCCGACTCCTCCGCCAGCAGCGGGTCGTCGTCGCTGGTGTCTCGCGAACAGCGCGAGGACGCCGAGGGCGAATCACTCGCACGACTGGCGACTTGGGCGGTCGGTGCCGGACAGCGGGCGATCGACGAGGCACCGGACGCGTGGCGCACGTGCTTCGAGCGCGACCGCGACCGCATCCTCCACGCCAGTGCGTTCCGGCGCCTGGCGGGCAAAACCCAGGTCTTCGTCTTCCCCGACGACCACCAACGCACCCGGTTGACGCATGCCCTCGAGGTTGCCCAAGTGGCCACCTCTGTTGCCAGGGCCCTCGGGCTGAACGTGGCACTGACGGAAGCGATCGCTCTCGGCCACGACTGCGGCCACGGGCCCGGTGGTCATGCCAGCGAGGATGCGCTGACCCCGTACGTCGAAGGCGGCTACGACCACGCAGTCTGGGGAGCCGACGTCACGCTCATTCCGCTCAACCTGTGCACCGAGACGCTCGACGGCATCCGCAACCACTCGTGGTCGCGTCCGGCGCCGGCGACGCCGGAGGGTGAAGTCGTCAGTTGGGCAGACCGCATCGCCTACGTCTGCCACGACTTCGAAGACGCCGTCGACGCAGGGATCGTCACGCCCGAGGCGCTGCCCGACATCGTTCAGGCCCGATGTGGCGAGCGACGCAGCCACCAACTCGGTGCGTTCATCACCGGCATGATCCAGGCGACGGGGCAGATCGGTCAGATCGGGATGACCGCCGATGCCGCCGAGGCGCTGGCCGCATTCCGCAAGTTCAACTACGACAACGTGTACCTGCGACCGGCGTCGCAGGCACAGGCCCAATCGGTGATCTCCCTGCTGCAGGCCCTCGTCGAGCACTACGCCCGGCATCCGCAGTTGCTCCCCGACGACGTCGATGCCGACCCCGACAGCGCCGCGGCCCTGCACGAGTCGGTCGCCTACGTCGGCGGTATGACCGATCGGTTCGCCTGCCGTCAAGCGGTGGCGTTGCTCGGCTGGGACACGGCGCGCCTCCCGCAAGGCATCGACACCCACCTCTGACCCCACCCCAGTGGAGTGTTTCACGCCCACCCGGGGACCTCGAAACACTCCACGGGCTGTTCCACGTAGCATGCGCCGATGACTCGTCTTGTGATCCGTGGCGGCCAGGTGTTCGACAGCATCGGCGGTACCGCCTCGATCGCCGACGTTGCGATGGAGGATGGCCGCATCGTCGATGTCGGCACAGCACTCGACGGCGACGACGCCATCGACGCCACCGGTCACGCCGTCTATCCCGGGTTCATCGACTGTCACGTTCACTTCATGGTCGACGGCGACCTCGACCCGATGTCGTCGGTGCACACCCCGTTCTCGATGAACTTCTACCTCGCCGCAGAGCGCATGGCCCGCACGCTCGCCGCCGGCGTCACAACCGTACGGGAAGCGGGGGGCAGCGACCTCGGCGTGAAGACCGCGCAGCAACGCGGCTTCGTCCCTGGCCCCGACATGCAGATCTCGATCACGATCCTCAGCCAGACCGGCGGGCACGGCGACTCGTGGGAGCCGTGCGGCGCGCACATGCCCAGCATCATCGGCGTCCAACATCCCGGCAAGCCGCACAACATCGTCGACGGACCCGAGGAGATGCGCAAGAAGGTCCGAGAACTGATCCGCGCCGGCGCGGACGTGATCAAGGTCTGCACCAGTGGCGGCGTGCTGTCACCTCGTGACGATCCGCGACACGGTCACTACCGTGACGACGAGCTCGACGTGCTGGTGGCCGAAGCCAATGCGGCGGGCAAATGGGTCATGGCCCACGCCCAGGCAACCGAAGGCATCAAGTCCGCGGTGCGCGCCGGGATCCGCTCGATCGAGCACGGCATCTACCTCGACGACGAGGCCATCGCGATGATGCTGGAGCGCGGCACGTATCTCGTTCCGACCCTGATCGCTCCGGTGGGCGTGCTCGAGGCCGCCGACCGTGGAGTGAAGGTGCCGCAATACGCCATCGACAAGACCAAGATGGTGATCGATGTGCACCGGGCGAGCATTCGCCAGGCCATTGCCGCCGGGGTCAAGGTCGCCATGGGGACCGACAGCGGGGTCACTCCGCACGGCCAGAACCTGCGCGAACTCGAGCAGATGGTGGCCTGTGGGATGACGCCGGCGCAGGCGATGATCGCCACCACGCGAACCGCTGCAGAGCTGATGGGTCTGGCCGATGATCGCGGCTCCATCGAGATCGGCAAGCGAGCCGACATCGTGATCACCCGCGGTGACGCCCTCGATGTCGACGGCCTCGGTCAGCGGATCCGCACCGTCATCCAGAACGGGAAGGTTGTCTCCGAAAAGGACTGAGGGTCAGGAAGTAGCTTCGACCGCTTCGATGGGCTCGACGTCGACGACCTTGCGGCCACCGCGTGTCCCGAACTTCACTGCACCCTCGGTGAGGGCGAACAGCGTGTCGTCGCCACCGATGCCGACGTTGCGACCGGGGTGGAACTTCGTGCCGCGCTGACGAACGATGATCGTGCCGGCGTGGATCTTGCTGCCACCGAAGACCTTCACACCAAGGCGCTGTGCGTTGGAATCGCGCCCGTTGCGGGTTGACCCGCCACCTTTGGTCTTTGACATCGTGGTTCAGCCCTTCTTGATCGACGTGATCTCGACGACGTGATACTTCTGGCGATGACCGAAGCGGCGACGCTGGTTGGTGCGCCGCTTGTAGGTGAAGCCGTCGATCTTCGGGCCCTGAGCCCAGCCGACGACCTTCCCCGTGACGGTTGCGCCCGACAGTTGCGCCGGCGTGGCCAGCACGGTGTCGCCGTCGACGACCAAGACTGGGGTCAGCGAAACCTCGCTGCCCTGCTCGGCATCGAGCAGTTCGACGTGGACCTGCTCGCCTTCTGAGACTTTGGCTTGTTTGCCACCGGATGCGATCACTGCGTACATAGCCATGCGATCCTATCGGAGGAAGACGCGACAACAACGGGGCAAGTCAGACCGATTCTCATTCGAGCAACGCATGGTCGATGACGACGCCGCGGCCATCGCAATTCGGGCATTGATCGGCGAAGTTGACCAGCAAACCCTCACCGATCCGCTTGCGGGTCATCTCCACGAGACCGAGGTCGGTGATGTCGAAGACCTGTGTACGGGTCTTGTCGCGAGCCAGGGCGGACCGGAAGGCGTCGACCACTTTGCGGCGATTGTCCTTGATCTCCATGTCGATGAAGTCGATCACGACGATGCCGCCGATGTCGCGCAATCGCAGCTGCTTGGCGACCTCTTCAGCGGCTTCGAGGTTGTTGCGGAAGACGGTCTCCTCCAGATTCGACGTCCCGACGTTCTTGCCGGTGTTCACGTCGATCACGGTCAGCGCCTCGGTGTGCTCGATGATCAACGAGCCGCCGCTCGGCAGCCACACCTTGCGATCGAGGGCCTTGTGGAGCTGCTCGTGGATGTGCTGGCGTTCGTACAGCGGCAAGCCTTCGGCTGCTGCGTCGTAGAACTCGATGCGGTCGGCGAGATCAGGGTTGAACGCGGACACGTAGTCGCGCACCTCCTCGAACAGGCGCTGGTCGTCGATGACCACGCCGCGGTACTCGGCGTTGAACTCCTCACGAATCACACGCACCGCCAGCTCGGGCTCGCGGTACAGCAAGGTGGGGCTGTTGGCCTTCTTGGCCTTGGCCTCGATCACGTTCCACTGGTCGAGCAACCGAGTCATGTCGGCGCGAAGTTCGTGCTCGTTGGCGTTCTCGGCCGCGGTGCGCACGATCAGGCCGTGTTGCGCGGGCTTGACC
>JANMNE010000094.1:0-3880 GCA_031373785.1 Ilumatobacteraceae bacterium | reverse complement strand
TGCAACTCAACGTGCGCTACAAGACCCGCGTCGCGCCCAAATTGACGGGAATCCGCCAGGACCCGAGGGCGTTGGGCTGACCATGCGTCTCTACGACACCGCGCGCCGCGCCGTCGTACCATTCGAAGCCGATGACGAGGTGACGATGTACACGTGCGGCATCACGCCGTACGACGCGACTCACCTCGGTCATGCCGCCACGTTCATCGCCTACGACGTGCTGCAACGCCGCCTGATCGACATGGGCCACACGGTGAAGTGCGTTCGCAACGTGACCGATGTTGACGATCCCTTGTTCGCCAAGGCGCGACAGCTCGGGGTTCACTACCTCGACCTGGCAGCAGGGGAGGAGGCGCGCTTCGAACGCGACATGGAGGCCCTCAACGCGCTGCCCGTGTCGTCGACACCGCGTGCGTCGTCGGCCATCCCCGACATTCGCGGATTCATCGGCATGGTGCTCGACCGAGGCTTCGCCTACCAGGCCGGTGGCAGCGTCTACTTCGACGTGTCGAAGTTTCCGTCTTTCGGATCGATCAGTCACTACTCGCCCGAGGAGATGATCGACCTGGCCCGCGAGCGCGGTGGCAACATCGACGACCCGCACAAGCGGCATCCGCTCGACTTCGTCTTGTGGCACCCGTCTGCTGATGACGAACCGAGTTGGGACACGATGTGGGGCCCCGGCCGGCCAGGCTGGCACATCGAATGCTCGGCGCTGGCGCTGCGCGAGCTGGGCACGACCATCGATCTGCACGGTGGCGGCACGGACCTCATCTTCCCCCACCACGAGTGCGAGCGGGCTCAGAGCGAGGCCGCAACGGGCGACCCATTCGTGCGTCATTGGATGCACGTGGCGATGGTGTACATGGACGGACGCAAGATGTCGAAGAGCCTGGGCAACTTGGTCTTCGTCGACGCCCTCCGCAAGGAGTGGGACCCGAGGGCGATCCGCCTGGGGATCATCGAGCACCACTATCGACGCGAGTGGGAGTGGGACGACAGCCTCATGCCGAGGAACGCCGATCGGTTGACGCTGTGGTGCAAGTCGGGCGCAGGCAGTGCCGCCCTCGACGAGGTTCGCGCCGCACTCGACGACGACCTCGACACGCCGGGAGCCCTGGCGGCGATCGACGCTGCCGCGGCCGCGGGCCATGGTGTGGGTGACGCTGCGGCGTTGCTCGGCGTCGAGATCTGACCTCCGCCGAGAGTTCACGGTCAATTCGTCGGGCGGAGAACATCCCGTCGATCGAGCGACGTACGATGACCACGTGAACATCGAGGGGGCAGGCAAGGCACAACAGCGGGTGCGCCGCGTGCTGCGCCCCGTTTCCACGCGACTGTGGAGCTTCGACCTGCAGGGCTTTGATCGTCTTCCAGCCGAGGGGCCGGCGATCCTGTGCCCCAATCACGTCAGCTTCCTCGACAGCGCCTTCTTGATGCTGCACGTGCCGCGCAACATCAGCTTTGTCGGCAAGGCCGAGTACATGGATTCGTGGAAGACCAAGTTCCTGTTCCCGCTGATGGGAATGATCCCGATCGATCGCGGTGGTGGCGACAAGAGCCAGGCAGCGCTCGACACCGCGGAGGCGGTGCTTCGCCGGGGCGAACTGTTCGGCATCTTTCCCGAAGGCACGCGCAGCCGCGATGGCATCCTGCACAAGGGTCGTACGGGTGCAGCGCGCCTGGCGTTGAAGATCGGTTGCCCGATGTTTCCGGTCGGCATCATCGGCACGCGCGAGATCCAGCCACCCGATGCGAAGGCCCCGAAGTTGCGCGGTGCGTGCACGATCAAGATCGGACGGCCGATCAACGTCGAGCGCTACCGCAGCCGCGGCGACGACCACATGGTGCTGCGTCAGATCACTGACGAGTTGATGTTCGAGATCCGCGATCTGACCGGTCAGGACTACCGCAACGTGTACGCGGGCAAGACGGCCGAGACCGAACCGACCGTTGTGGCCAAGGTCGCAACCGTGACCGATCGCCAAGCGGAGTTGGTCGGAGCATGAGCCGGCTCACCCGCAACTGAATATGCCGGTCGTCGGCCGGTGATGCCCTCGTAGACTCGTCGGCCTATGGCCGATATCACGATCACACTTCCCGATGGCTCGCCGCGCTCCCTCCCACAGGGTGCTACGGCGACCACCGTGGCGGAGTCGATCGGTTCCCGCCTTGCCAAGGCAGCCGTCGCCGCTGTGGTGAACGGTGAGGAGTGGGATCTCGGCCGCGAGCTGCCCGATGGGGCGGCGTTGGCGATCATCACCGGCGACAGCGACGAGGGTCGGTACGTGTTGCGCCACTCGACATCGCATGTCATGGCCCAGGCCGTCACGCAGTTGTTCCCCGGCGCCAAGTTCTCGATCGGGCCAGCCATCGAGAACGGCTTCTACTACGACTTCGAACTGCCGGGCGGCAAGACGTTCAGCGACGACGACCTCGCCGCGATCGAGGCCAAGATGGTCGAGATCGTCAAGGCCGACCAGCCGTTCGTGCGCGATGAGCTGACGCCGGCCGACGCGCTGAAGCTGTTCGCCGACCAGCCGTACAAGTGCGAGATCATCGAGCGGGTGTCGACGGGTGCGGCCGACAGCGAGGATGCCGGCGAGATCGGTGGTGGCGAGTCCATCAGCATTTACCGCAACACGCCGGAGTTCGTCGACCTGTGCCGCGGTCCGCATGTGCCGTCGACCGGCAAGCTGGGTCACTTCAAGCTGATGAAGGTCGCCGGCGCATATTGGCGTGGCAACGAAAAGGGCCCGATGTTGCAACGCATCTACGGCACGGCGTGGGAGAGCAAGGCAGCGCTGGCCGAACATCTCCACCGCCTCGAGGAGGCCGAGAAGCGCGATCACCGCAAGTTGGCGACCGAGCTCGATCTGCTCAGCTTCCCGCACGAGCTCGGCGGCGGGTTGGCCGTCTGGCACCCCCGGGGTGCGATCGTGCGCAAGTTGATGGAGGACTACAGCCGCGAGCGGCACGACAAGGGCGGCTACCAGTTCGTCTTCACGCCGCACCTGTCGAACGGCAACCTGTTCGAGAAGTCGGGTCACCTCGGCTTCTACAAGGACGGCATGTACCCGCCGATGGAGATGGACAACGGCACGTACTACATGAAGCCGATGAACTGCCCCATGCACTGCCTGATTTTCGGTGCACGGCAGCGCAGCTACCGCGAACTGCCGATGCGATTGTTCGAGCTGGGCACGGTCTACCGCTACGAACGCGCCGGCACGTTGCACGGGCTGATGCGGATCCGCGGGTTCACCCAAGACGACAGCCACATCTTCTGTACCGAAGATCAGATGCAGGATGAGATCGCCTCCCTGCTCGACTTCGTCATGAGCGTGTTGCGTGCATTCGGCTTCGATGAGTTCACCGCCAACCTCTCGACCAAGGATCCGAACAAGTACGTCGGCGACGACGTGATCTGGGAGAAGGCCACCGAGGGCCTGCGCGCCGCCCTGGTCAAGTACGGGTTGCCCTACAAGGTCAAAGAAGGCGACGCCGCGTTCTACGGTCCGAAGATCGACATCGACGTGCGTGATGCGATCGGGCGGACCTGGCAGCTCAGCACGATTCAACTCGACTTCAACCACCCTGACCGCTTCGACCTCGAGTACATCGGCGCCGACAACGCCCGCCATCGCCCGATCATGTTGCATCGCGCCCTGTTCGGTTCGCTGGAGCGGTTCTTCGGAGTCCTGCTCGAGCACTACGCCGGTGCCTTCCCGACGTGGATGGCCCCGGTGCAGGCGAGAGTACTGCCGGTCGCAGAGGCGCACCAGGCTCACGCCGCGCAAGTCGTCGAACGCCTGGTGACCGAAGGTTTCCGTGTCGACATCGTGGATGCCAACGATCAACTCGGCAAGCGCATCCGCTC
>JANMNE010000088.1:0-25566 GCA_031373785.1 Ilumatobacteraceae bacterium | reverse complement strand
GGGAGCAGCGCTCAGAGCCGGCGATCTGGGCGCCACGCTCGCTGTCTCCGATCGATCGGTGAACGTTCAGCTTCGATAGGCCTCGCGGCCCACACCCTGAACGGGAATTCCTTGCGATGCGAGCACCTCGGCCTGCAACGCGTACATCGATGCGGCGGCCCGGTCGATGTGACGGGTGAACGCCATCGACGCTGCCAGAATCGGCTGCAGGAGCGCCTTGTCCTGCACGCGGGCAGCGCCGTATTCGTGCTCGACGATCAACGGGGTTGTCGTCGGGTCGAAGTCGAGCAGCTCACGTGCCGCGAGTTGATGATCGAGCCAATCCACGGTGCGGTTCTGCAGATAGGCGAGCGGATCGTGTCGAGCCGTGCCGGGCAGTTCGTGCTCGCACAGCACCGTCTGCTTCTTCCACGCATTGGCCAGATCGGCGGGGTTGGACGACACCTCGCCGTCGACCCAATCACCGCGCTGCACCGTCTGGCCGCCGTACCCCCAACCGGCGACACCTTCGGAGTGGATCACCTGGCCTTTCACATGCATGCCCGCGATCAAGAAGCCATACCCGGAGTCCTTGAGGTACTGGAAGATCGAGCGCGTGTCTTGGCCCATCAAGATTGCGTGTGACGGGTCGTAGTGGATGCGGAACTGATCGCCAACGCCGTTGCGCTCGGCGATCTGGTGGAGCGCGATCCACATCCCGGGCGCGTAGGCGATGTTGTTGAGGAAGTTGTCGCCGGGTGTCCACCCCGGCATCGGGCACTGCTCGACCCGGTACTGCAGGTTGCGATCCTTGGCCGCTTTCAGCAGCGGCACGAAGCTCTCCTCGAAATCGATCAGGTTCTGATCCATCGACTTGGACTGGTTTCGTCCGACAAATCCCGTCACCGCAGGAACGCCGAGCAGCGATGCGGCGTCCATCACCGCAACCATGAACTCGTGCTTCTTACGCCGAATCGCCGCGTCCTCGTGCAGCATGTCGTCAAAGTAGCCGATGTCAGCGATCGCCACGCCGGTTGCGTCGATGGCTGCGAGCACACGCTTCGCCCGAACCTCGTCGAACGGCTCTCGCAGATCAAGGGTGTTGGCGACGGGGTCGAGCATCGCTTCGGCGGGCACGTCGGCGAGCGAGGGGTGCAACGCGGCGGAGAGCTCGATGCAGTCGGCATCGAGCGTGACTGCGAACTCGAGCCACTCCTCGATGGCCAGATCGGGGTCCGGGTCGCGTCGCTCGCGAGGCGTGAGCTCCTGCAGCGCAGCGGTCAGCACGCCGATCGGCATGAACTTCGGCTCGAACTGCTTGATCTCGGACATCGGAAGATCCTCCATCTCTGGGTCTTGGCTCAGATCTCGGAAAGCGCTACGGGTGCTCGGTGCCGGGCCGTCTCGATCGCCGCGTGCAACACGCGCTGGGTGACCAGCGCATCGGCGAAGTCAGCCAGCGGCACAATCGGGGTTCCACCACCGATTGCCGACAGGATGTCGCTGGCCTGGTTGACGAAGGCGTGCTCGTACCCGAGCCCGTGGCTGTCGGGCCACCAGGCATCGACATATGGATGCCCGTCTCCCCCACGGGTGACGTCGATCGTCGTCCATCCCTGCACCGAGGCATCGTTGCTCAAGTCGTAGAAGTCCAACTCGTTGAGTCGCTCGAAGTTGAAGCGCAGGGCGCCGCGATCGCCGTGGATCTCGAAGCGGTTTGCATTGTGGTAGCCGGTCGCCAGGCGAGTGGCTTCGAAGCTCGCAACTCCACCACCGCTGAGCCGGGCAAGGAACAACACCGCGTCGTCGACCGTGCTCGGCCCCGTGGCACCGGTCTGGCCTTCGAGCACGGCGCGCTCCTCGATGAACGTGTGCTCGATCGCCCCCTCGATCGTGACGATCTCCTGACCCGTGACGAACCTGACCGAGTCGATGATGTGGGCGTTGAGATCACCGTGCGCGCCGGAGCCGGCGATGTCGCCCTGGAACCTCCACAGCAGTGGCGTCTCCGGACCTCCCCAGCTCTGCAGGTACGAGGCCCGCACGTGATAGATCCGACCGATCCTGCCGGCGGCAACCAAGCGGTGGGCCAGCGCGACAGCGGGGACCCGTCGATAGTTGAACCACACCGACGTGGTGCCGGCGGCGCCGACCGCGGCCGCGGCCATCGCCCGAGCGTCGGCCAGGGTTCCGGCGAGCGGCTTCTCGCAGGCCACGTGCTTGCCGGCCTCGAGCGCGGCGATCGCCTGCTCGGCGTGCACGTTGTTGGGTGTCCCGATGTCGACGAGCCCGATCTCGTCGGACGTCACCGCACCGTGCCAGTCGGTGGTGTGGTGCTGCCAACCCCATCGTTGGGCGAACTCGTGCAACTCGACTGCGTTGCGACCAACGACGGTGTGCATGGTCGGGCTCGGATCAACAGCAAAGAACTTGGGGACGTTCAGCCAGGCGTTGGAATGGGCGCGGCCCATGAACTTCGAACCCAACAGGGCGACGTTGATGTTGGCGGTCACGACATCTCCCTCTCAGTCGTCGAACGAGTTGGTCGGGAGGTCGAATCGCATCGGCGCAGGTCGTTCGCACGTCGTCGTGAGATCGATTCGCCGCCCCTCGTCGGATGACCGCAACGTGGCTGACATCAGCTCGAGGACGTGCAACGCCAGCTCGCACGAGGCACGGTGCGGACGGTCCGCGATCGTCGCCGAGAGCATGTCTGCCAGCCCGATGCCACGCTGCTGCGGGATGTTGGGTACCGGCAACGGGACGTCGCGCCAATCGTCGGCGAGGATGTTGCGCACCTTCAGCGGCCCGCCGAACGTGTTGGGGTCCGGGAGCGCCAGGGTTCCCTCGGTGCCGTAGATCTCGATGGTCTTGAACCGCGTGGCCTTGACGTCGAAGCTCGTGACCAACATCGCCGACGCGCCATTGACGAAATCGATCATGCTCGACACATGGGTGGGCGTTGTGGCGTGCACGACGTCGCCAACTCTGCCCTTCGAATGCACGACGCGCTCGGCGATGCCGATCTTGGCCGAGCCGGAGATCGAGCGTGCCGGACCGAGCAGGTGCACGAGCGCCGTCAGGTAGTACGGGCCCATGTCGAACAGCGGGCCGGCGCCCGGCACGTAGAAGCTCTCCGGGCTCGGGTGCCACCACTCGGGTCCGAAGCCCAACATGAACCCGTTCGCAGCAATCGGCTCGCCGATCATCCCGCGGTCGATCGCCGTGCGCGCAGCCTGCAGACCCGCGCCGAGGAACGTGTCGGGTGCGCAACCGAGGCGGAGGCCCTTCTCATCGGCGAGCTCCACGAGTGAGCGACCCTCGTCGAAGTCGGTGCCAAGCGGCTTCTCGCTGAACACCGGTTTTCCTGCCTCGAGGCAGAGACGGCTGACGCTCGTGTGCGCGTGCGCGGGCGTGAGGTTGACGACCGCGTCGATGGAGTCGTCGCCGAGCATCGCGGCGAGTTCGACAGCCACACCGCCGTACCGCGCCGCGAACTTCTCGGCGCGTGCTGGAATCCCGTCAGCGAAGGCCGCGATCTCGATCCACGGCAACTCACTGAGGGTGTTGGCGTAGACCGGCGAGATGTTGCCGCAGCCGATGATCCCGATCCGGCTGGTGCTCACACCCGCCCTCGCGAGAGGCCACTGTCGACGAGATACCGGTGGCTGTCCGCGAGTGCGACGAACATGTCGGTCGCGCACCGGTCGAGCTCGACGATGTGCCACGTTGCCGTTGGTGCAGACGTGAGGATGGCCGGGATGTCGAGGGTGCCCGACCCGACCGGGACCATCGGGCTCTCCGGGGCGTCGCATGGGCCGTCCTTGACGTGCATCAACCGCAGCCGATCACCGAGATCGGCGATGACCTGCCGTGGATCGGCACCACCGAGCGTCGCCCAGTAGATGTCGACCTCGGCGAACACCGTGGAGTCGAGGCGATCGATCAATGCCGACCACGCAGTCTGCCCGTCGATGCTCGTCGCGAACTCCCACCAATGGTTGTGATACCCGAGCGAGACACCGCGGGACGTGGCAATGTCGTTCGCCGCGTTCAAGGCGTCAGCAGACAACTTGATGGCGTCGAGATCGGCGAAGCGCTCGGCGGGCATGAATGCGCACACGGCGACGTCGCAGCCGATCTCCTGGATCTTGTCGAGCATGGCGTTGAGCCCGTCCGGCGACAGGTCGGTCAAGTGAGCGCTCGATGTCACCAGGCCCGAGTCCTCGACGATGGCCGCGTACTGCTGCGGCGTGAGGTCATGGAACCCGGCGACCTCGACACCGACGAACCCGATGTCGCCGATTCTCCTCAGCACCCCTTCGAAGTCTTTCGCTGCGGCGTCGCGGACGGAGTACAACTGCACGGAGGTCGGGGGGCTATCGGCAGGCATTCACAGGCTCCTTCGAGACGACGAGATCAACAATCTACGCGGGAACCACAGTGTGGCGAGGCGGGCTCGCTTTCACCGCATGGGATAGTCGTCGGCGTTCAGCACCCATCCGGGGCGTTCTGAGAAGTCGCGTCGGGGCGGCGCGAACACGTCGATCAACCAATGACGCATGGCCCCGACTGCCTGACTGGTGTGAACGAGCGGCGGAGGTATCACGACGACCGACGGGGCTTGGCACGCGCCGTGTTCATCGTCGCGCCAGGTGGTCGAGTCGGGCGTCCACGGCACTCGCATGTGGTGGACGTAGTCGCCGATGACCTGCAGCGACACCTGCTCGAAGTCGTCGTGGTGATGCGGTGACAGTTTCGAAGGATCGCGTGGATCGTCGGACTCCGGCAGCACGTTGATCATCACGGTCGAGCACCGGAAGATGCGCCCAAGTCGTCCCTCGGCGATCGGGTGCTCGGCGATCGGGTAGACGCGAATGCGATGCCCGTCCACAGGGTCGGGCCATGGCGCGAACACCGCGACGTTCGCGTCGTACTCCTCGTACTCGCCCCGGTTCGCACAGCGAGCCGCCAGGTCCACGGCCGTGGCGGCGGCGATCACCCGGATCACCGTGCCGGCCGATGTGATCCGCAGGCTCGACGACCCCGGCGGCACGATGACGACGGCCGGCTCGTCGACCGAGACGACCTCGCCACCGTGCGTCACCTGCAACGTGGCCCCGTCGAGTACCAGCACGGCGTGCTCCCCCGCCACCTCGCTGACGAGCTCGTCGCCCGGCCGCGCCTCTGTCCAGCCGATGAGCATCGCCTGGCCGCGCGTCCACCACGTGTTGCTGCCGTTGTCGTGCTTTTCGTCGGGGCCGGTCTTGTGGAGCTCGCGGTAGTGCGCCGGGCGTGGGATACCGGTCGGCGAGTTCCCTGCGGTGGACAACTGCGATCGCGGATCGTTCCTGTCGTACGGCATGGCTCGTATCGTGGCACCCCTGGCACGTGACACGTAGAGGTGGACGAACGGCTTGCGCAATCAGTCTGTGGAGGTCGATCAAACCCTCCTCCGCCGATGAGCTCGACCATCCCGGCGTACTCGGCGTCACCCAGCTCGCTGCCTTCCAGCAGGTTGGCGGCGCCGGCGACGACGGCGCGCTCGGTCGGGTCCGTCAAGGTCAACGGATCTGCCCCGTCGTGAATAGCAGCGAGCACGGCAACGGCGATCCCGAGATTCGTTGCAATTCCGGAGTGGCTCTGCCATCCGAAATCGCTGCTTCTCCGCGCCGCCACGGTGAGGATCGCCAGCTCTCGAGCTCGGTCCGTGAGATGACCTCGATATCGCAGTGCTGCGCCGAGCTCGGCGAGGGGTCCGCCGATGTGCGCACCATCAGTTCGACATCGGCCCCGAAGGGCGGCCTTCGGAATTCGTTCAGGCTGCGACGAGCTCACGATCATCCTCCGTTTCGATGGTTTCGGCGTCCTTGGGGGCGGACTCGAAGTCGATGTGCGGAAGGATTCGTTCCATCCATGTCGGCAGCCACCAGTTGGCTCGACCGAGCAGGCTCATGGTCGCCGGCACGAGCACCATGCGAACGAGGGTGGCGTCGAGGAACACGGCGGCGGCGAGGCCGACGCCGAACAGCTTGCCAGTCGGATCGTCGCCGAGGACGAAGGAGCCGAACACGCTGATCATGATCAGGGCGGCTGAGGTGATCACTCTCGCGGTACCGGACAGACCGGTGACAACGGACTGGTGGCTGTCACCGGTTGCCACGAATTCCTCACGGATGCGGGCCAGGAGGAACACTTCGTAGTCCATCGAGAGCCCGAAGAGGATGGCGAACATCATCAGCGGAGCGAACGGATTGATCGGCATGGTGTGGTGCACACCGATCAGTTCGTTGCCCCAACCCCATTGGAACACGGCGACGATCACGCCGTAGGCGGCTGCGATCGACAGCAGGTTCATCAACGCAGCCTTCAGCGGAACGAGGATGGACCGGAAGACGAGCATCAGCAGCAGGAACGACATCGCCACGATTGCCGCGATGAACAACGGAAGGCGGTTCGTGATGCGTTCGGTGAGGTCGATGATCATCGCCTGGCCGGTGAGTCGGGCTGTGGCGTCGGTGCCTGTGACGGAGACCGGGAACACGTCGGAGCGCAGGTGGTGGACGAGCGCATCGGTGCGCTCGTCTTGTGGTGCTGTCGTGGCGTTGACAACCAGTAACGCAGTGTCGCCGGCGACATTGAACACCGGCGCCGTTACGGCAGCGACTCCGGGATCGGCCTGCAGCGCCTCGAAGACGCGGTCAACAGCGACCCGGTCGGCCTGCGTCGGGATCTCCATGACGACTTGGATCGGGCCGTTGAACCCGGTGCCGAACCCTTCGGCGAGCACGTCATACGCCTTGCGTTGGGTCGTGTCGCTGGCAGCGTTGCCGTCGTCGGGCGTGCCGATCCGCATGCTGAGTGCAGGCGTGGCGATGGCACACAACGCCACGAGGCCAACCAGGGCGTAACGAGCCGGGTGACTGCCGACGTGGTGGGCCCAGCGGCCCGAGAAGGTGGCGTGCGCCGGCTTGGCGACGTGGGCCTTGCGGTGGATCGAGAGCTTGTCGATCTTCGTTCCGGCCAGCCCGAGCAGTCCTGGCAGCAACGTGATGGCGGCGATCATCGCAACCACCACGGTCAAGGCGACAGAGACACCCATGGAGGTCATCGCCGGGAGGCCGGCGAGGAACAATCCGAGGATCGCGATCACCACGGTCGTGCCGGCGAACAAGACGGCCTGCCCGGCGGTGGCGTTCGCGGTTCCGGCAGAATCCTCGACGCTCATGCCCTCGTGCAGGTGCTGGCGGTGGCGTGTGACGATGAACAACGCGTAGTCGATGCCGACGCCGAGACCGACCATCATGCACAGGATCAGCGAGAACTCCGGGACGTCCATGAAGGCCGACAGCACCCCGACGCCGGCGGCGCCGACGAACAGGCTCAAGAGTGCGGTGATGATGGGGAGGCCCATCGCGACAACGGAACCGAAGGCGATCAGCAGCACGACAATGGCGACGGCAATGCCGATGACCTCACTGCTGGGACCGTGCTTCTCGAGCAGGGCGAGTTGCCCGGTGAACTCGGTTTGGATGCCGCCGGTGCTGGCGGTGTCTGCCGCTGCCTGAGCGTCGTGCAGTTGCGTGACGGAGAGCTTGTCCAGGGCGTAAGCGACGTCGACGTACGCCGTCTGCCCGTCCTGGCTGAGTGCCGCTGACTGTGGGTCGAACGGGTCGGTGACTCCGGCGACGTCATGGCCAGTCGACAGCTGTCGACGTGCTCGGTCGACGATTGGTTTGTGGTCCGCATCGTCGAGTCGGCCGTCATTGACGTGGACGACGATGCGCGCCATCTGGCCGGCACGGCTCGGGAACCGGTCCTGCAAGATGTCGGCGGCTCGTTGTGACTCGACCCCAGGGACACGGAAGCTGTCGTCGAAGTGACCGCCCGCAACGCCTTGCAATACCACGATGGCGATTGCCGCGACGAGCCAGAGACCGATCACCCGGAACGGGTGGCGGGCGCTGTTGCGTCCGAGGCGGAAAAGTAGTGCGCTCATGTGAGTCCTCCTGATGTGTCCCGCCGACTGCGGGGTGACGCCAGCATCCAGGAAGCCGCTGAACTGTGGCTGCACTCCCGCTGAACTCAGCGACCTCGCCGGTTCAGCCCCAGGTCAATCACGGTCTGAACGTCACACTCCGGCCCAGCTGGCCACGTTGTCCAACGTCGAACGCGGCCTGAAATGCCTCTGGACCGAGCAGCGCGGACGCCGCCTCGAGGGCCCGATCGAGGCCGTCGCACTGGAACTTCGGCACCGGGAGCGCGGCATCGCTGCGAAGTCGGTCGGCATGCCCGAGCAGTCGGGCGGCATGCTCGGCGTTCCCTCCCTCGACGGCGAGGATGCCGAGCTCGGTGCAACACACCGCCGCACCAGCGAGCAAGTCGGCGCGCGGATCGATGCGGTTCGCCAGTCGGCGTGGCTCGCCGGCAAGGTACAGCTCGAGCGCTTCGGTCGCCGCCTCAGCCGCCGTCGTGTTGCGACCGTCGAGTCGGTGCAAGACCGATCGGCCGGCAAGGGCGAGGAAGATGACCGGGGTATTGCTCAATCGGCGGGCAAGGTCCAACGCTCGGTCGTAGGCGAACTCGGCACGCGCCGAGTTGCTGTCTTGGAGCAGCGCCCAACCGAGCCGGGCGAGCAGTGAACCGTTGAACCCTCGGAACCCGAGCGCGTCGTTGGCCGCGATGGCCTCGTCGAGGTTGTCGATCGCGGCTCGATAGTTACCACAGCGCTCGTCGAAGTCGGCGATGATCCCGCGGCACATCGCCAGCATCATCGGTCGGTCGATCTGGGAGAAGGCGTCGGCGGCCTCTCGGAAGTAGCGCTCGGACAGTTCGAGGTCACCCTCGAGACCGGCGAGTTTGGCTCGAGAGTACGCACGCGCTGCGATGACGAACGTGCTGTCGGGCAACCCGAGGTAGTGGTCGAGCAGATCGAGCCGGCGGCGGCGACCTTCGTCGATGTCACCGCGCGCCGCTGCAACCTCGGCGTAGAACGAGTGGCACAGAGATATCGCTCCCAGATCGTTGTGGTCACGGAAGATGGCGAGCGCTGCGCTGAGGTCGGCATCGACGCCTTCTGGTTTGCCCAGTTGAAACTCGATCAGTCCGCGACCGGTCAGTGCCATCGCCCGCGTTTGCTCGCTCACTTCACCCTTGCAGTGAAAGGCGTCGTCGAGCCAGCGCTTGGCCTCGACGGCGGTGCCGGCCAGCCAGTACGGCCAGCACACCCCGCCGGCGATCGTCAGCGCAGTCTCGGCATCATCGTTGGCAACGGCCCACTCGAGCGCACCCCTGAGGTTGTCCTGCTCCTGGTCGACCGCTACCAGCCAGGCCCCCTGATCGTCGCCCACATAGGCGGAAGCAGAGCGCGCGCACAGTCGGGCGTAGTGCGCGGCCATGGCATCGCGGATCCGCTCGGCATCACCCCGCTCGGCCAGCTTTTCGCGGCCGTACTGCGCCAGCGTTTGCAGTTGCGTGAAACGAACCTCGCCATTCTTCGGGACCGCGACCACCAGCGACTTGTCGACGAGGGTCTGAATGATGTCGCCGAGATCCGCGGCATCGAGGGACTCGTCGGCGCAGACCGCTTCGGCCGTTGCCAGATCGCAACCGCCCAGGAACACCGACAGCCGTTCGAAGACGGCCTGCTCATCGTCGAAGAGCAGCTCGTAGCTCCAGTCGACCACCGCCCGCAGTGTCTGCTGGCGCGGCAACGCGGTGCGTGAGCCACCCGTGAGCAAGCGGAAGCGATCGTTGAGCCTGGTAGCGATCTGCTGGATGGGGAAGGCACGGCTCCGGGCCGCGGCGAGCTCGATCGCGAGCGGCAGCCCGTCGAGGCGAACGCAGATGTCCGAGACCACCGCGCGCAGATCGTTCGACAGCGCGACTGGCGCGCCCGCGGCCTGCGCGCGTTCGAGGAACAGCTGGACAGCGTCATCGGTCGCCAGCGGCGGCACGGGCCAGATCGTCTCGCCGCCCACTCGCAACCCCTCACGACTCGTCGCCAGGAGACGCAGGCCTGGACAGCGACGCAACAAGTCCTCGGCGACCTCCGCGGCGGTGGAGATCACATGCTCGCAGTTGTCGAGCAGGATCAGCAGATCACGACTTCCGATCATCTCCGCCAGCCGGTTGGAATCCGGCAGGTCGAGAGCGGACCCGATCGCCGCGGCCACGCCTTCCGGATCGCCGACGTGCGCCAGCTCGACCAGGCACGCGCCGTGCGACAAGCGCGCCGACTCGTCGCGCGCCACCTCCAGCGCCAGGCGCGTCTTGCCCACCCCGCCAGGGCCGACGAGGGTGATGAAGCGATGGTCGCTGAACAGTCGCGTGATGTCGCGGACCTCGACATCGCGCCCGACCAACGCGGTCAGGGACTCCGGGATGGTCGAGCGAAACCCCGTCGACAGTGCCCTGTCGGGCTCGCCTGTCCCCGTGACGTCCAGCGACGGGTCCTGCGCGAGGATCGCGGCCTCCAGCCGACGCAGCTCGGGCCCCGGGTCGAGTCCGAGCTCCTCGCCCAGAATGCGGCGCCCTTCCTGGAACATGCGGAGCGCATCGGCTTGGCGTCCGGCGCGATACAACGCGACCATCAACAACCCACGAAGCCGCTCACGCAATGCGTGCGCGGCGACGAGCGTTTCCAGCTCACCGATCACGACCCGATGTCGTCCGAGTTGCAGCTCGATGTCGAGCCGCTCCTCGACCGCGGCGAGGCGAAGTTCCGAGATCCGGCTGACCTCCGCCGACGCAAACTCCTCGTAGGCGAACTCGGCCAGCGCGCCCCCTCGCCACAACGACTCGGCCTCACCCAGGAGTTCGATCGCACTCGCCAGCTCACCGCTCGCCGCTTTTGCCCGTCCCGCCGAGACGAGCTGCTCGAAGCGGTGCAGGTCGACTGCCTCCGGCGGAAGCTCGAGCGCATAGCCACCACCGCGCGTCGCGACGAGGCTTGCCGATCCGAGCGCTCGGCGAAGCTTCGACACGAGGCCCTGCAGACCGTTGCGCGTCGCGGACGAGGACTCCGGCCCCCACAACCCGTCGACGAGCTGATCAGCCGGCACCACCCGGCCACATTGCAGCGCCAACATCACCAGGAGCGCCCGCAACTTGGCTCCCGTGATCACGACGTCCTTCTCGTCGTCGTCCAGAGCCTGGAGCTCGCCGAGAAGGCCAATCTGCATGTCTCGACAGTACCCGGGACGTCAGCGAGCAGTCGCTCGACGGCCAGTCAATCGTGCGACGCGCAGAGCTCGACGAATCGCTGGCGTGCATGACCGGCAACACCGGCGTCCTCGATGGCCCGAGCGAGCAGATCGATGATCTCGTCGTCTCGCCCGTAGTGGGCGAAGTGCTCGAAGGCCAGGTCGATCGCACGGACCACTCCGCCGGCGGAACACAGGTCTCGAAGCTCGTTGCAGTGTCGTTGACGGCGGGACATGCAACGACCATCCACCCGCGCGCTGACGCGCCGCTGCATTCCGACTGAACTGACCTCGGTGCGGGCGCGTCGGAGCGCTCTTCGTCAGGTGTTGGTGGCCTTGCGCCGTGGTGCTGCTCGGACGTGGATGCGTTGACCCTCTCTGCTCAGCAGGCTGAGGATCTCGACGGGCTGGTCGCCGGCGGCGCCGAACCAGTGAGGGAGCCGTGTGTCGAATTCGGCGACTTCGCCCGGCGCCATGGTGATGTCGTGGTCGGCGAGGATGAGACGCATCTGTCCGCTCAGCACATAGAGCCATTCGTATCCCTCGTGGGTGCGGAGTTCGGGTTCTTTGCGTTCGGGTGGGATGATCACTTTCCAGGCATGCGTCCCACTCGGATTCTGCGTGAGCGCGACGACAACGCGGCCTTTGCGGACTTGCGGTGTCAACCGGATCCGGGGATCGCCGACCTTCGGCGCAGCGACCAGTTCGTCGAGCGGGATCTTGTGGGCTTGGGCGATCGGGAGCAGCAGCTCGAGGCTGGGTTTGCGTTGCCCGGCTTCGAGCCGGGACAGGGTGCTCTTGGAGATCCCAGTTGCCGCGGCAAGTTCGGTGAGGGTCACGCCCCGTTGGGTTCGTGCCCGCTTGAGGCGAGGGCCGACTTCGGCCAACACGTCAGTGATCGCTCGTGGAGTCTCCATAGCGCCAGTCAACTGTATGCAGCACCGCGGACCGAGCGTGATTCCCGGAAACAGCAACAAAAGTTGGCATGCACGCGTGGTCGGCGCACTCTGGCGTCGGAGGTAACGACTGTGAACACGCACAACGAGATGTATGACGTGGTGATCGTCGGCGGCGGAGCCGCGGGTCTGAGTGCTGCGCTGGTTTTGGGCCGGGCGCGCCGGCGGGTCCTGGTGGTCGATGGTGGTGCGCCACGCAACGCGCCCGCGGCGCACATGCAGGGCTTCTTGTCCCGAGATGGGATGCCGCCCGCCGAGCTGTTGGCAGCGGGACGCGCCGAGGTGATCGGCTATGGCGTCGAGATCGTCGCCGATCAGGTGCTCGCGATCGAGTCCGGCTTCTCGGTCCGACTGGCCGTCGGTCGAGTGGTGGTGGGGCGACGGCTCCTGGTCGCCACCGGCGTCGGCGACGAACTCCCCGACATTCCCGGTGTTCGCGAGCGGTGGGGCAAGGACCTGCTGCACTGCCCGTACTGCCACGGTTGGGAAGTGCGCGACCAGCCCCTCGGCGTTCTCGGGACCCACCCGATGTCGGTCCTGCATGCACAACTGGTGCGGCAGTGGTCGGACGACGTCACCTACTTCGCTCACACCTACGATCTGACAGCAACCGAGCAGACCCAGCTGGAAGCTCGCGGCATTCGCATTGCCCGCGGTGAAGTCGCCCGGCTCGTGATCGACGATGACCGGTTGACCGGCGTCGAGCTGAGCAACGGCCAGGTGATTGCACGAACAGCGGTCTTCATCCGACCCGGCAACCTCCCCCACGCCGACGGCCTGTTGGCCGGGTTGGGCTGCGAACTCGATGCGGCCGGCTTCGTCATCGTCGACGCCACGGGCGCAACCAGCACCCCCGGCGTGTGGGCCGCAGGCAACGTGTCCGATCCTCGTGCCCAGGTGATCACTGCGGCCGGCGCCGGCTCGGCGGCGGCGATCGCCATCAATGCCGACCTGGTTCAAGACGATGTCGAACGAGCCGTCCACGACCACGACTCCGCCAGCGCGGCGAGAAACGATTGAGGAGTTGCTCCATGTCGGTCTACAGCCCTCCCGCCCCCAGTCCCGCCGCCGAACATCGCGACGATTCCGTCGGGAGGGCCAGGAAGTTGACCGCTGGCACCGATATGGGTGCCGGCGGCCCATATCGCGCCTAGCGGTCAACGCCAGTCGTCGACCGACACGCTGCGATGCAGTTGCAGCTTCCAGGCCTGCATCGTCGAGGACACGTCGCTGCCCACCACCGCGACGCGGATTCCCCCCGGCGGATAGGCGGGCACGATGTCGTCGTCGGGGCGGGTGAGATAGTCCGCCGGCCAACTGGGGGCGGTGGATGGGCCGAGGCCGAGGATGTCGTTGCGCATCATCGGAAAGAACCCGCTCGCCCGGAACTTGCCGAGCCGAATCGTCGCCCGTTCGTGGAGATACTCGACTACTGCCTGCTTGGCGAAGCCCTCGGCGGCGAGGTGCTGGGCACGCTTCTCGGTCAACATCAGCAACGCACCCGTCTGCGGAATCTCGAAGTCCTGCAGCGTCGACGCGACATCGTCGAGATCGCCGTAGTAGTAGTTCCCGTTGTGCGCCCAGCCGCCGAGCAGGATGCTCACGACGCTGTCACTCGCCTCGTATCCGAGATCGACGTGGAAGGGCTGCCACGGGCTCCCTTCCTCGTTCTCGGCGAAGGCAAATGCCCACGACACCGCACTTCCTTGCGCCGGTGTCGCGTTGATGCCGAGCTGTGCTCCGCCGAGGGTGCGCAGCATCAGGTTGAGTGTTCGACCGATGGTGGCGTTGGCACGATGTCCGGGTCCGAGCGCGTTCAGCCCGCCGGCCATGTCGATCTCGCGGCTGATCGGCCCGCTGACGAGTTGGGCGAAGGCGAACGAGTTCACGGAGCGGGTCATCGATTCGAACTGGATGTCTCCGAACACGGATGCGGTGGCGAGGATCACGGGGAGATATTCGGGCCGGGCGCCCGCCATGACCGCGTTGATCGCGACCATCTCGACCGTGATCCGCCGACCCTCCGGACGAAACGTCTCGGTGACGACGGTGTCCGGGGCCCGGCTCGTGCCTCGCAGCATTGCCGCAACCTCGGACTCCGTTGGAGGAACGATCGGCAACCCGTCCGTCCATCCATTGGAGAGAAACCTGTCATTGATCTCGGCAAGGGAACCGCTGGCCGCAATCCGCTCGCGTGGTGCGGGATGGCGCCATCCCGTGAGCTGCTCTTCGGCTTGTGCTGGGTTGGTGAGGTCGGCGATCACCCTTCGAGCGGCCTCGGTCGTCGCTTCGACGGTCCGGGGTGGGTTGCCGATCGGCCAGATCCGCACCGGTGCGCCGCCGGTCGAGACGGAATGTTGCGCCGCCGCGTGCAGGGTTTCGAAGTGGACCACCGAGCAAGGCGCGCCACGGCGCTCCAACTCGGTGGCAAGTACCACGGCGAGGTGCACCATCGTTCCGGCGGGGCCGGCGACGGCGACGGCGATGTCGAAGTCCGCGGCCAGCTGGTCGATCTCGGCAAGATCGGTGCTCATGAAGTTCTTGCGCATGTAGTGAGTGGGCTGCGCTGTTGGGCACACGGCGACGACCTCGGCCTGCAGTGCATCGACGACAGGCTCGAGGCCTGAGCCCGGGGGCATCGTTTGGATGAGAGCGATTCGCAGACCATCGAGACGTGCCGGCCGGCCCGCGAGAGGAACGCGCTCGACGCTCGGCTCGTCGCTGCACGGATCAAGGGCGTCGTAGGTCGCGGTCATGGGATGCGTTTCACGGCCTGATGAGCGACGACATGGTCGATGTGGGTCTGCCTCTCTGGGTTGCGTTACCCGCCTGATCGGGGTACACCTGTCGCCATGGGTGATGAGCAGGATGTGGCCGAGAGTGTAGATGAGCAGATGGTCGGAACTGATGCGGTGACCAGCGACGAGGTGGGAGCGTTCGACGACGCCCCGGACAGCCCCGTCGGCCTCCCGTTCGCCGACGCCGACGTCACCGACGAGTCGCTCGCCGAACGTGCAGCGCGCGAGATTCCCGAGGTCGACGACGTTGCCGACGAGCCCCTGCACGTGGAGGAGCCGGAGGTTCTCGTCGACAGCGACCTGCTCGAGCGGATCGACGAAGACGGCGACCTCGCCGAACCAGACGACTGATCCGCCCGGCGCCCGGAGGCCCGAGCGCTGGCACCGATACCCTCGACCCCGGACTGCTCGCCAGGCTGCGCTTTGGAGAAGTGGTGCGTCAGGAAACGAGGCTCGATGCCACCGCAAGCAGCGCTTGCGCGTGAATCTGGACCTCGGCCGGCGTGAGCACGTCGGGCAACTCGACCAGGATCGAGCTGCTGCCGAGCGCGTCGTCGATCGGACACCACATGAATCCTTTGGCGCAGTCGCCACTGCGCTTCAACGCCCCGAGCCCGGTCAGCGCCTGGTATTGCATCGCCGGCGTCACCGATGTGCCGGACCCGCCCACCCAGCCATAGTTCTGGTGGTACCAGACCGTCAACGAGGGTCGGATGTCAAGAGCGAAGTCGTAGACGGCCTGCTGCTCCAGCTGGCTCGGCGCTTGCCGGTTCGGATCGGTGCCATTGGCTAGGAAGCGGGTGTCGCCGACGAGGCCATCGGGATTCATCATGGGGACGACCCACAGCGCGATCCCTTCGGGCAGCGACCGCGACAGCGACCGCACCCGCAACACGACCCGCAGGCCACCCTCCTCGTCGCCGTGAGTCTGACCGACCACGAGCACGGTGGTAGCGCCGTTCCCGTAGCGCATGGCCATGATCGCCCGCCCCTTCGCTGAGGTGCCGATCTGGCGAATCTCGTCCGCTGGTGCACCGGTCACAATGTCAGGGGCGATGCCCAGATACTCGAGCAAGTCATTGTTGGGCACGCCGGTCATGGGGAGCCCGGCATCGAGTTGGACGACGGCCGTCGCCCGCTCGACACTGCGCTCGAGGTCATAACTCGACCCGCTGGTGACGTCGAAGCCCAGCAGGTCGAGCGTGCCAGTCAGGCAGGTCCGAGCCGTGCCGGTGACACAGTCCAACTCCTCGGGGAGAGGGCGTACAGCGCCACGGCGACCGTTGATGGGATTGGTCACCGCATCCAGCGAGGTCTCGGTCGTCGGCACGATGACATCAGAGGGCACCGACGTCATCGAGATGCCGGCGAGCACATCGCGATCGACGACTGGCGCGAGCGTCGAAGTCTCGGTCGTCGACACGCCCGTGTTGGCGACCGAGGTCGGAGCGACGGTGGAACCAACCGATAACACTGTGGAAGCGGGCGCTCCGGTCGGGTTCGGCGCCACCGCCGGCGCCGTGGCGCTGGAGGCGCACGACGCCGTCACGAGCATCAAGACAACGAGGCACCGCACCGCGTATGGGCTCGACTGCGACTTCACTTCCTCACCACCGGGGGCACGGTACTGCCGCAACGACCCGCTATCACCAGGGGTACGACACCTTTGCCGACAGCTTCGACCTGGTGGTGGCATCTTCGCGGGCCAAGGGCGCCAGGCGCGTCGTCTGGCTCTCGTACCCGGAGGGCGTCGACTACCTGCTGCCGAACGGCTTACCGGGGAGCGAATCGCTCGTCAACATCAACCAGATCATGAGGGACGAACTCGCCAGCGGCGCCTTCCCCGGCGTCGTGATCGCCGATTGGTTCAACTACGCCTCGGCCTCGCCGACCTGGTTCAACAGGGACGACATCCACCTCAGCCCCTACAGGCGCAACCGGCGTCGCCGACTACATCTCACGCAAGGTCGCCTTCACCGCTTCGCTGCCCTGCCCAATGCCCCGCGAACCCGGCGTCCCTGCCGAGGTTCTCACCATGCCGTCGCCCGGCCAACGAAGGTGAGCGCTGGCACCGACGTGGGCGCATACGGCCCATATCGCGCCCAGCGGTAGCTTCTCACGAAGACTCGAGGCGACGATGGGAATCGAATCCATGTGCACGGCTTTGCAGACTCGTGACCCTCGCGTGGAGATGACCGCAGCACCTCGTGAACCGTTGCGTCGTGGTTGCGCGACTGTGTGGGTGTGAGTGTGAATCCGTCGTTGTCGAGTGATGCGGAGCTGGTTGCCGCGATCGCTGATGGCGACCGGGCCGCCTTACGCGAGTTGTATGTGCGGCATCAGCCGTGGTTGGCGGCGAGGCTTCGTCACCGCTGCTCGGATCTCGACGTGGTTGGCGAGGCGGTGCAGGACACGTTCGTGGCGGTGTGGCGCAGCGCCGGCCGGTGGACCGGGGCTGGTGAGCCGACCGCGTGGATCTGGGGGATCGCGATCCGCCGCTTGATCGGCGTGTTACGTCACCGGTCGCGTTGGTCGCCGGTCTCGAACCGGGTGTTAGAGGCGTCGACGCTGACGACCGCGGAGGACGTGGTGTTGTTCGGTGTCGCCCACGGTGATCTCGCTGGTGCGATCGACAGTTTGCCGGTCGAGCTGCGTGCTGTGGTTCAGGCCACCGTCCTTGATGGGCTGACAACACGGGAGGCGGCCCGCCTGTTGGGGATTCCTGCCGGCACGGTGAAGACACGGATGATGCGGGCTCGCATCCAACTTCGAGGAGCACTGACGTGAACGTGACCCACATCGATGAACAATTGTTGATCGGCTACTGCGAACTGTCGGTGACTGCTGCCGCGGCCGCAGCGATCGAGGCGCACCTGATGAGTTGTGCCGTTTGCCGCGCCGAGCTCGCGGACGTGTCAAGGTTCGCCCAAGACGGACTGGTAAACGAGCAGTCGGTTTGGGATGGAGTACTCGAGCGGGTCGATCGACCGACACGTTCGATCACCGAGCGGCTGCTCGGTGTGCTGCGAGTTCGCCCCGATATGGCCAAGCTGCTGGCGACGACACCGGCGCTTCGTCTCGCATGGCTGGCCGCTGTGGTGTTCGTCGCGACCTTCGCAGTTGCGGCCGCCCGCGTGGAGGGGGATGGTCCGTGGCTGTTGCTGGTGATCGCTCCCCTGTTGCCGGTCGCCGGTGTCGCGACTGCGTATGGGCCTGCTTTGGACCCGACCTACGAGATCGGAGTGGCGGCACCGATGAGTGGCCTGCGGTTGACGATGTTGCGCACGTTGGCGGTGACCGCGACCACCATTCCGCTGTTGGTTGTCGCCGCGCTTGTCGCTCATGGTGGCGGTTGGACCGTGTTCGGGTGGGTGCTGCCATCGTTCGCGTTGGTTGCGATCACCCTCGCGTTGTCGACAGCGATCTCACCGGAACGGGCCGGGGTAGTGGTCGGTGTCGGGTGGTTGGTGGCGGTGGTCGTGCTGATCGACCGCGACCGGGCGGGCGATTTCGTGGAGAAGTCGTCGATTTTCAGTTCGTCGGGGCAGACCACTGTCGCCGTTGTCGCCGCGATCGGGGCGGCGATCGTTGCAACCCGCAAGACCTGTTTCGACGTGATGATCGTGAGTGGAGGACGACGATGACGATGAACGATTCGACGATGACAACGAGTGGCGTACTTCTCGCGGGCGTTACCAAACGCTATGGGCGCACGGTCGCGGTCGACGATGTGACCCTGTCGATCGGAGCCGGGATCACCGGTTTGCTCGGCCCGAACGGTGCCGGCAAGACCACTCTGCTGCGCGTGATGGCGACGGTGCTGGCGCCTGACAGTGGGGACGTCGAGCTGTTGGGTCACACGACTGCGAACGCCCAGGCTCGTGAGCTGATCCGCCGGCGGCTGGGCTACGTGCCTCAGGAGCCCGGCTTCCATCGACAGTTCTCGGCGTTCGATTTCGTCGACTATGTGGCGGTGCTGAAGCTGATCACCGACCCGCGAGCGCGACATGACGAAGTCCGCCGTGTGCTCGATGTGGTCGGTCTGACGTCGGTGATGCACAAGCGCATTCGGCAGCTGTCGGGTGGGATGCGTCGTCGTGTGGCGATCGCGCAGGCGTTGCTCGGGTCGCCCGAGCTCCTCGTCCTCGACGAGCCGACGGCTGGTCTCGATCCGGAGCAACGGCTTCGGTTCCGTGAGCTGTTGTCGACCGCTGCGAACGGGGCCACCGTGGTGCTCTCGACGCATCAGACCGAGGACGTCGCAGCGTTGTGCCAGCGGGTCGTCGTGATGCACGGCGGCGTCATCCACTATGACGGCACCCCGTCGGGTCTGGCCGGCCTTGCAGCCGGGCGAGTGTGGCTCGCCGATGCACGAGACCCGTCTGCTCAGCTGGCGTGGATGACCGGTGACGGGATGGTCCGCCATGTCGGCGAACCACCACCGAATGCTCGACTCGACGAACCCCGGGTCGAGGACGGGTACCTGTTGCTCGTCGGAGCGACGGTACTGCAGGAGTCGTCGTGGAAGCGATAATCGTCGGCGCGCTGGTGTTCGGGATCGCATACGCGATCACCCACCGCGGCAGCAACCGCATCGATACCGACGACTGGCAGCCGGCTCGGCCCGCACCTGCCTCGGCGCGCGACGCCGACACGCCGCATGCAGTTTCCGGAACTCAACGCGCAGCCGGCATGCAGTTGGCCCGCGTCGAGGGTCGTCAGTTGTTGCGTAACGAGGTGTTCATCGTCGCGATCTTCATGTCGATAGCGATCCTCGTGATATTCGGTCTCGTGTGGGCTTCGGACAACCTCGGCGCGAACAACTCGTGGCGGTACTGGTTGGCGTTGCTGCCGGTGTTCACTCTCCCGTTCGCAGGGATGACGTTGGTGGCGATGAACCTCGCTGCGTTGCGTGCCAGACGCGAAGGGACCGAGGAGCTGTTCGCTTCACTACCGGCGACCGCCATGACTCGTGTCGTCGGGCATCTCGGTTCCGTGTGGACGGCGTTGGTCGTCCAGATCGTGTTCGTCGCCGCAACGCTTGCCAGCGGGAGTTTCCTGACCGACCACTTCGGCGCGATCGACGCGGCGAGCATCGGCGACATCATGGTCAGCTTCGCGCTCGTGACGTGCGCCGGGTCGCTCGCTCTCGCGTTGGCGCGGTGGCTCCCCAATCCCTTGGTCGCCCTCGTCGCAGTCGTTGCACTGGCGATCGGTGGGACCGCGATCGGGGGCATCGGCGGCCGGCACTGGAGCCTCACCCGCCAATTGTCGATCTGGCCGCGCTACCCCGATCATGACTGGGCCTTCGCGGTTCGCCCCAGCTGGTGGCACGCCGCCTACCTGCTCTCACTCGCATTTGTTGTCGCGGTGGTCGCGGTGGCCAGGCAGCGACGCGACCGGTTTACGCTGCTCCTCGGTGTCGGAGCTTTCTCTCTTGCCGGCTTGACCGGCTATATTCAGACGCGTCCAATGACCGACGGTGACGCGGAGCGAATCGCGGCGATGATCTCCGATCCGGCCGCGCACTCGTCATGTCGAACAACGGACGGCTTGGCGCTGTGCGCGTATCACGACTACGCCGACATCACCAAGGTCTGGGCCCGTGAGCTCACGACGCCGTTCGCTGCCGTCGCGCCGCAACAGCGCGCCGACGGATTCGCGGTCGTCTGGCACGAACCTCGCCTCGATCGCCTCGACCCGGTCGTGCGCGAGCGGATCGACATCGACGCACTCTCCACGTCGTGGAGTGCGGATTCGGCCACTTGGAACGGGGTCGAGGTCGATGGAACGGAGTCGAACCTGATCAATCGGCTGGCGCTCGGCCTCTGGTCGGTCGGCCTTCCTTCGGTACCGGCAGGCGACGCGCCGTGCTGGGCCGGCGGCCAGGCGAGAGGCATCGTCGCGTTGTGGGTGGCCGCACAAGGAATGAACGGCGACGACGCCGAGCGGTTCGTCAGCGGCACCTGGAACGGCCTGAGAGACTCAGACGGCGGCTCCAATGTGCCTCCCGAGTGGATCGACGGGTACCTCTGGATCAGAGACGCCACTCCCCCCGTGCTGTGGTCGGCGGCCGACATCGCCGCCGCACAAGCGATGCTCACGCTCGACGCGATGTTCGTCCGCGACACCCTGTGGGTCGACTGGCAACAATGGCGCAACCCTTCGGCCACGACAGCCGATCTGATGACGGAACTCGGCGTGACACCGGCCGGTGAACGCTCAGCCGTACCCGCTGGGCTCGTCGCATGCCAGTGACCTTGTCTGAACCCGTCGAGATCCGCGAGTCGCGAGCATCGGCGCTCCATGTGCGCAGCACCCAGACGGTGCCGACGATCCTCGGCGGGCTGATCGCCGTGGGCGCGATCGTCGCCCGCATGAGCACCGGCCACGATCTTGCCGAGATCTACGCGCTCGCCTTGGTTGCCTCGACAGCGGGTCTCGGGTTCGCGCTCGACGACCCCGCTGCCGAGACCGTTGGCGCATCACCAACGCCTCTCGCCCGGCGGCGAATCCACCGCGTCGCCATCGTCGGCTCGATCACGGCCGCAACCTGGTTGGTGATCGCAGGGGTGGTCTCCACATCCGACAGGCAGCGGTTCCCGACCTACGACGTGATCATCGAGGTCGCAGCACTCGCCGCGATCGGTCTCGTCACTTCAGCGATGGTGCAGCGGCGCACGCAAGCGCCTGGAGGCCCTACCGCCGCGCTCATCGTGCTCGTCGGACCGGTGTTCCTGTCCGGCGTCGCGTTCCGCGACGTTCGAGTCTTCCCGTCGCTGGTACCGGGCCAAGAGCTTCGCGATCGATGGATCTGGCTCGCGCTTGCGTGCGCAGCAGTGCTGGTACTCGCCAGCCGAGACCCGGCCGGCCGGAAGCGTGTTCGTTACAACTCACGGATGCGGTCGACCTCCAGACGGACGATGCTTGACTCATGACCTCGCCACACACGTCGATGCCGGTGGTCGCCGAAGCCGTCCCCGGGCCACACGGTCTCGACAAGCTGCGTCGAGTTCGACAGTTGTTCCGCGACCCGTCGACGGCACTCGATGGCCTTCACGATGTGTACGGCTCGATCAGCGAGCTGCGGTTCGGGCCGACCCGCATTGTCGTCGTCGGTGATCCCGGCCTGCTCCACGAAATGTTCTCGATGCCCGTCGAGTCGTTTCGCTGGGGCCACAAATTCAACATGGTCGGGGTCAGGTTCGTCGTCGGTAAGGGCTCGATGATCGTGTCCGACGGTGAGGATCATCGCCGCCGCCGCGGTTCGGTCCAGACGGCGTTCACCCGCCGCCGGCTCAACAGCTGGATCCCGATGATCATGGCCCGCACCGATGCGGCAATCGACCGAGTCATCCGACCGCTCGGCACCGATCAGATCGAGCTCGATCTCTATCCCGTCGGCCGCAACCTCATCCTCGGCATCACCGTGCACGCCTTCTTCGGCGAGCGGCTCGCCGAACACGCCGACGAGATCGGCGAACTGTATGAACGCCCACAACGGTTCATCGAAGCACCGGCGTTCAAACAGCTACCCCACCCGTTCCCGTACACGGCCCGCTCGCGCGTCCGAGCAGATCGACGAGCGATCGATGCGGTCATCGATGCCGAGATCACCCAACGGCGATCGCAAACAACCCGTGACCCGTTCGACATCCTCGAGGCGATCGTTGTCGACGGTTCGATGTCCGATGCCGAGATCCGCGACCAGGTCAAAACCTTGATCGGCGCCGGGTACGACACCACGGCGTCTGCGCTCGCGTGGATGCTGTGGTGCGCAGCGCTGTCCCCCGACGCCTGGCAACGCCTGAGGGCAGAAGCCGACGCCGTACTCGGACCGATCGATGCAGCAGCCGCCGAACCCGATCACAGCACCCTCGCCGATCTCGAGTACGCGCAACGCGTGGTGCACGAGTCGCTGCGGCTTCATCCCGCCGGCCTCATCGGCGCTCGCGTGGCCGCCAACGACCTCCGCCTCGGCGGGTATCTGATCCGGAAAGGAACGCTGGTGGTCTGGTCACCACACCTCGCCGGACGCGATCCGGGGTCTTGGACCAACCCGTTGCGCTTCGACCCCGACCGGTTCGCCGACCTGACCCCGCAGCAGAAGGCGACGAGCGACCAGGCCTGGGTGCCGTTCGGACGCGGTCCACATATGTGCATCGGCTTCGCCCTCGCCCAGATGGAGCTCACCCTCATCATCGCCCGCCTCGCTCAACGACTCGACCTCACCCCGACCGGCACCGAGACGCCTCACCCGATCGGCATGGTCGTCAACCGGCCAACAGGCGGCGCACGATTCCACGTCTCTGCCCGAGACGCGACCTGAACTACGCGATCTCGGGGACATCGCTGAACAGTTTGATCAAAACGGATGTGTCGACGATGGTGCTCGCTGACGCTGCTCGGCCACCAACTCGCTGACCGAGCCTGTCGAGCTGAGGGGAACCGGCCGCTGACGGACCTTCGAGACGTACGCCGATCGGCTGGTCAGCTCGAGCCCTGGCAGCCGACGAGCCGGACCGAATTCTGCGCCGCTGCGCTTGTTGTGTCCGGCGTGCAGGTGGCGCATGCTGCAGCGATGAAGGAAGGGACGCGACCACAACGGACACCACGCCGGATGCGGTCGACTCTGTCGCCGGAGGCAGGATCTGTTTCACACCAGAGGACACCGCCCAGATCGAGCTCGGAGGATGCTGGCCGATCGGCGCCGACGACGACGCCAAGATCAAACAATCCGACTGCGGCGACGATGGGAATCGAACCCATGTACAGGGCGTTGCAGACCCGTTGCCGTGAGCGCGTTATACCAGGTCAGAGGCTATGGATTGCATGTCGGAAGTGCCTTGAGGGGTGACCGAGGCGCTGGTCAACGGCTCGTCGCGGTCCATCGCGGTCACGTCATTCCGCCTCGGCGTGCGTGTCGTTCAGTCGGGCCAGTCGAGCCGCAAGGCCCGCTGAGACAGTTCATCGTCCGGTGTCTCAGTCAGGAGAACTCTGAGATCCTTCTTGTTCCCGGGCTTGCCGTCGTAGTTGCCGATGATCACGGCAATCGTTCGTGGAGGGCTGGTTGGCTTCACGTAGATCGCGTTCGTGATGTAGCCGAGATGTCGGGTCGCCTCGGACAGGTACGGATCCAGGTGGCTGTAGTCGGCATCGAAGATCCATCCATCGGTCGACATCCAGTCCTTATAGGCGGCTGTCAACTCCTGGATTGTGTGACCGCGAACCCGGTAGCCACCGCTCGTCTCCTCGGCCGCAGAACTCGGAACTGGTACTCCGAGGACGCCCGAGTCCTTGAGCACGATCATTGGCGTTTCGCTTTCCGGTTCGATCCCGAGCTGAACCGGTGCGCGCGCTCGACTGGTGCCGATCGGGTTGGCGACATGCAGACCGGATTCACTCGCTGCCGAGCAGAGCCGGCGATCCGCGCTGCTGAAGACGTCGGCACCGATGTGATGCGCCGCGGCCAGATGCATGGCGTCGTAGCCGCGAAGGCCATGTTCGTCGGCCGTGTCGCCGGCGAGACGCATCAAGTCCTCGTCGATCTCGACGATCGACAACTGTGACCACAACATCTCGAGCCCCGACAGCGCCTCTTGGGACACCAGCTCGGTGATCCGACCCTGTCGACGCGCTACCGTCAACGCCGCGCGCGCTTCGACGTGTCCGAGCCTGCAACAGACGAGGCCGTCCGGTTCGTCCCAGATCGCACTCGCCTCAGCCGTGCCATTCTCGGCGATCAGCAGTTTGATCAGAACGGACGTGTCGACATAGGTGATCACTGGCGCTGCTCGGCCACCAACTCACTCACCGGGCCAGTCGAGGTGAGGGGAACCGGCCGCTGACGTACCTTCGCAGAGGGTGGGCGAACCAGCCCGGCCTCGATCATCGCCGCGAGCTTGTCACCTGCCACTGCATCCATGCTCGTAAGGCGAGCGATTGGCCGACCCCGATCGGTGACCACAACCTCGATCCCGGCCTCCACTTGACCGAGGTAGCGGCTGAGGTTGTTCTTCAAGTCCCGCACGCCGACCTCAACACGACTTGTTGTAGCTACTTTCATGTTGATTAATGTAGCTACATGGTCGGATGAAATCCACAAAAATTTCGGGTTTCGAGGGAGAGGCCTGGGCAACCCGACCAGAACGAACGAATCTGGCGCCTGCCGTAGCCCCGGCGTTCGGGGACACGGCTACCTTCGTCGGGGCCATGCCTTCACCCGCGCCGCGTTGTTCTCGTTTCTCGGCTGAGCGGGGCACGCTACGAGCGAGAGCAACTGACGCCGTCACGGAGGTGCGGGAGATCGGCGCACAGATGGATCGGGAACTCCGGCACGACCGAGGCGATGTCGCCGCATCCCGTGCCATCCCAGAGCGCGGGAGGCTCGCTCGATCCGCATCGGCTCGTCGGCCGCGGATCGTTCGTCGACGATGTCATCGACAAAACGGTACCAACGATCGGACGGAACCCATCGACGTTGCGATCGCTCTGCCACGCTGTAGCGCAAGGAGATCTCAACGCTGGCACCGAAATGGGCGCATGTGGCCCAGATCGCGCCCAGCGTTGGCGATTTCGCCCGCATTGGAGGCGACGATGGGAATCGAACCCATGTACAGGGCTTTGCAG
>JANMNE010000086.1:0-2043 GCA_031373785.1 Ilumatobacteraceae bacterium | reverse complement strand
GACTCGAGTTCGCCTCGGCCCTGATTGGCCTGGTCAGGAGTCCCGTCTAGGCCGCATCGCCCCTGCTCTTCGGAGCTTTTGGACGGAGGAACGATCCCCCGTCCCTTCGGCGTATTTCCCCTGGTAGATGGCGTAAAAAGTGGAGCTGGGGGGAATCGAACCCCCGTCCATCAGGCCATGAACGTTCGTGATACGACCATTCCCGACTCACTCGCTAACGCAGCGAGACCGGCGGGTCGGCTGACCTCCGCGAGCGGAGGTCCACGCTCGGTCTTTGCCGAGTGTCAGCAGACTTTCCTACAGTCAGCGGTCTTTCTCGCCGTCATCCCCCGCTTCTGTTGCCGGGCTGCGGTGGATCGGCCCCGTGCGCCATTTCTGGTCACGATGTCTCTTCGCTACCTAACTAATCAGGCGGCGAGAGCGAACTGCTCGTTGGCAATTCTATTTTTTGCCCCGTTTAGCGAGTCTGAGCAACTCGGGTCGCACGCTCGCCCACAGAAACTGATGTCGAAACCTGTCAGCCCCGTGATTGATCGTCCGATCACCCTACCGGCAATGACGTCCTCTCGAAGACTGTGAGCCCGATCGCGCGTGGGCCCGCGACTCCCGGCTCACGTCACGACGTTTGCCGGTGCGAGGAGGGCGGTACGGTCCTGGCGTGAGTCGTACCTATCACGTGTTCATCAACGATGCGGCGGGGTCGGTGAGCGAGCCCGACCAGCAGGTCCGTGACATCACCGAAGCGTTCGGTGCGGTGGGTGTCGATGCCACGGTCGACAGCGTCGAGCCGGAGCGGTTGCCAGAGGTGATGCGTGCGGCATGGAAGCAGGGTGTCGACGCAATCGTCGTGGCGGGTGGGGACGGCACAATCAGTTCCGCGGCAGAGGTCGCCGTCGCCGGTGAGATGGTGCTGGGCGTGTTGCCGATGGGCACCTTCAACCACTTCGCCAAGGACCTCGGCATGACGGCTGACCTCGCCGAGGCCGTCCGATTCTTGGCGGAGGCCGAGGTCGTGCCGGTCGATGTCGGAGAGGTGAACGGCAAGATCTTTGTCAACAACGCATCGATCGGTGTCTATCCGACGATGGTCGCCGAGCGCGACGACCTCAGTGAACGACGCGGCTGGGGCAAGGTTCGGTCCGCGCCCGTGGCGATCGTTCGCACGCTGCGCCGCCTCCCCGTGCATCACCTGCAGCTGGTCATCGACGGGTCACCGCCGGCCACGATCGACACCCCGTTCCTGTTCGTGGGCAACGGTCTGTTCGACGAGCGCGGCGAGCGGGTGGGGCAGCGCACATCGCTGACCGATCATCGGTTGGGCGTGTACGTCATCTCCACGACGAGCCGGTGGCGGCTGATCACCAACGCCATCAGGACGAGGGTCGGCGGCATTCGTGCGGCCGCTGAGACCGAGCGTCGAGCTGGCGAGATCCTGGTCGTGACGACCGAGGAGCCGACGTTGATGATCGCCCTCGATGGCGAGCCGACCGACCTTCGCCCGCCACTGGCCTTTCGGTCGCGGGCCGGCGTACTGCGGGTGTTGGCCGCTCCCGGGCGAGACCCACACGAGGAACCCGACCGTTAGTCTTGCTCGCATGAGTCTCGCTGATGAGAAGTACCTCGCACTCACCACCTACAAGCGCGACGGCACGGCTGTCACCACGCCCGTGTGGGCCGCGTCGATGGATGACGGCAAGATCGGGTTCTGGACATCGTCCGGATCGGGCAAGGCCAAGCGCCTGGGGCACACCTCCACAGTCATCGTTCAACCGTCCGACGCCCGTGGCCGCGTGAAGGCTGGCACCTCACCGACTGAGGCCACAGCGGTCTTGGTCACCGGGCCGCAGCTCGAGGGGATCCGCACCAAGATCAAGGCCAAGTACGGCTTCATGTGCCACATCACGAAGTTCCTGGCCAAGGTCGGCGGCATCGTCAAGCGCAAGCGGATCCCGTACGGGGACCGCGGCGTGGTGATCACGCCCAACTGATCGCCGCCTCATCGTGAATCGTCATGCATCGTGCGCCGTTCTGTTCGGCGCGTTG
>JANMNE010000041.1:0-7563 GCA_031373785.1 Ilumatobacteraceae bacterium | reverse complement strand
TACCCGGCAGGAAGTAGGTGAACAACACCAGACGCACGAAGATGTGAGCCCTCTCGGCGCCGGGAGCTATCCTGTACAAGTCCGATACAAGTCAGCGAAGGATGCAGAGCAGATGGCGAAGATCAAGGTCGAGAACCCGGTAGTCGAGATGGACGGCGACGAGATGACCCGCATCATCTGGCAGTTCATCAAGGACAAGCTCATCTTGCCGTATCTCGACATCGAACTCGACTACTACGACCTTGGCATCGAGAGCCGCGACGCGACCAACGATCAGATCACCATCGACTCCGCCAACGCGACCAAGCGCCATGGCGTCGCCGTGAAGTGCGCCACCATCACCCCCGATGAAGCGCGTGTTGAGGAGTTCGGTCTGAAAAAGATGTGGAAGAGCCCGAATGGCACGATCCGCAACATCCTCGGTGGCGTGATCTTTCGCGAGCCGATCGTGATCTCCAACATCCCACGGCTCGTGCCAGGCTGGACCAAGCCGATCGTCATCGGCCGTCACGCCCACGGCGATCAGTACAAGGCCACCGACTACAAGGTTCCCGGTGCCGGCACGGTGATGATGACCTATATTCCCGCCGACGGCAGCGAGCCGGTGGAGATGAAGATCGCCGACTTCGGCGACGACGGTGGCGTGACCATGGGGATGTACAACTTCAACGACTCGATCCGCGACTTCGCCAGAGCGTCGCTGCGCTACGGCCTGGGCCGCAACTACCCCGTCTACCTCAGCACGAAGAACACCATTCTCAAGGCGTACGACGGATCGTTCAAAGACATCTTCGAAGTGGTGTACCAGACCGAGTTCAAAGCCGAGATGGACGCGGCCGGCCTGACCTACGAGCACCGCTTGATCGACGACATGGTCGCCGCGGCGATGAAGTGGGAGGGCGGCTACGTGTGGGCCTGCAAGAACTACGACGGCGACGTGCAGAGCGACACGGTTGCGCAAGGCTTCGGCTCCCTCGGGCTGATGACGTCGGTCCTGATGACTGCAGATGGCAAGACCGTCGAGGCCGAAGCGGCTCACGGCACGGTCACTCGCCACTACCGCGAGCACCAGAAGGGCAACAAGACCTCGACCAACCCGATCGCCTCCATCTACGCGTGGACGCAGGGTCTGACGTATCGCGGCAAGATGGACGGCACTCCCGCCGTTGTCGCGTTCGCTGAGGCGCTGGAACGAGTGTGCGTCGAGACCGTGGAAGCCGGCGACATGACGAAAGACCTGGCGGTCCTCATCGCCAAGGACGCTCCGTACCTCGGCACCGAGGATTTCCTCGACGCCCTCGATCGGCGGCTACACAGCGCGATGGGGTGACCACGAAGCGAAATCGCCGTGATCCGGGCTCTCCACGGCAACGTATGGTTGCCTGAGGGAGGTCGGACGATGGTGAAATGGGAGGCCCCGGGCCCCGGGTATTGGGAACTCGATCGATCGCATTTCGTCGGCGGCGAGACGCCGTTGATCCAACACATCCAGGCCCGGGCAATGCCTGCCGGTCTCCGTAAGGTGTTTGCCGAACTCGGCACTCCGGCCGACACGCTCGACTGCCGGTTCGTGAACGGGTTCATGTACACACGCCTGCGGCCATTGATCGCCGCAGATCGGCCGGCGAAGAACCTGCCGCCCCGGTTCGTGCTGAAGGCCGTCGGTCGCTTCCACCCCGAGTTCCGTCGGCGGACCAGAGCAGCCGAGAAGGCACGGGTCGATCGGCCGTGGCGCAAGGTCGTGGCCGATTGGGAACATGGTGGACGAGCGCTCATCGAATCGCGCAACCTCGCCATCCAGAAGGTCGATCTCAGTGAGCTCGACGTGCCGACCCTGATCGAACATGCGCAAGAGGTCATCGAGCATTGCCGAGCCAGCTGGGAACATCACCACTGGTTGCACGGATACGACCTCGGACCAATCGGCTTCTACCTGGTCGGGTGCCGCGAATGGGGGGTCGAGCCCAACGATGCGATCCCGCTGCTCGAGGGTGCGTCACCATCCACCAGCGGTCCGATGCACGTGCTTGCCCGGCTGCGGATGGCCGTCGACGCCTCTGGGGCATCGCCGCGCAATCTCGGCGACGTGCGCGCGATCAGTTCCCAAATTGCCGACGATCTCGATCGATACCTGGAGTATCGCGGGGCCATGATGATCAGTCGCTACGACATCGACGGCGTGACGCTGGCCGAGATCCCCGATGTCGTGCTGGCGACGATCCTCAACGGCGAGGAGCGTGCGGTTGGCGACGGGTTGCAGTACCGGGTCGAGCTCATCCGGTCTCGGGTGCCGGCCGCCCATCAGGAAGACTTCGACGACAGGTTGGAGGAAGCGCGGTCGGCGATGAACCTGCGCGACGACAACGGGCCGACCACCGCCGAGTGGCCGTTGGGGCTGCTGAGGTTGGCGATGCTGGAGGTCGGGCGGCGCATGGTCGCCGCAGGAGGTGCAGCGCTACCTGCAGATGCACTCGAGTTGCATCCGCACGAGATCTCCCTGGCCACCATTACTGGCGGGGGCCCGGGGGCTGCCGAGCTTGCTCGGAGGCGGGCCCATCGACAAGATCTTGCAGCGCTCGACGCGCCGATGCACCTCGGAGAGCCGGAGCCGGCGCCTCCGCTGGAACTGTTGCCGAAACCTCTCGCTGATGTCGTTCGAATGGTGCAGATCGTCATCGAGCAACTGGGTATGGGCGGCGACCGTTCGACAGGCGGCCTCAAGGGTGTCGGCATCGGTGATCGCATCGTTCGTGGACGGGCCTGCCGAGCCAACTCGCCGGAGCAAGCGATCAATCGTCTCCGCCGCGGCGACGTACTGGTGGTGCCGTGCACGACGCCCGCGTACAACTCGGTGCTCACGTTGGCTGGCGCGATCGTGACGGCCGACGGAGGTCCACTGAGTCACGCCGCGGTACTGGCCCGCGAGCTGGGGATCTCCGCAGTGGTCGGGGCGCGGGGCGCGTTGACCGAGATCCCCGATGGCGCGTGGATCGACGTCGATCCGGTAGCCGGCGAGGTTCGGGTCGTCGCCGAACCGTAGACCGAGACCGAGGATGGGAGACTGCCCCGATGCGTGCCGTCGTCCTTCGTTCACATGGTGGTCCTGATTCGCTGACGATCGAGGATGTACCCGATCCCACGTGCGGGCCGGAGGACGTGGTTGTGCGGGTGCGTGCGACGGCGTTGAACCGCGCCGATCTGTTGCAGGTCATGGGCATGTACCCCAATCCGCGACCCTCGGCGCTCGAGATACCCGGCCTGGAGTTTTCCGGCACGGTGCATGCGGTGGGCGAGCGGGTGACGCTGTGGCAGCCCGGCGACGAGGTGATGGGCATCGAAGCGGGTGGGGCCTACGCCGAGCGGATCGCGACCCACGAGCGCCAGTTGATGCGCGTCCCAGCAGTGGTCGGGGTCGCCGATGGTGCAGCGATCCCCGAGGTGTTCCTCACGGCCTGGGATGCCCTCGTGGTGCAGGGTGGGTTGACGTCGGGCCGTTGGGCGCTCGTGCATGCCGGCGCCTCTGGTGTCGGCACAGCCGGTATTCAGATCGCCAAGTCGATCGGGGCGCGGATCGCGGTGACGTGTTCGAGCGGCAAGATGGATCTCTGTCGCTCGCTGGGTGCGGACCTGGTGTTGGAGCGTTCGCCCGCCGCCTGGCTGACCGAGGCGATGTCGGCGGTGCCCGAGGGGTTCGACACGATCCTCGATGTCGTCGGTGGCGAGGAGATCGAGCGCAACCTGCAAGCGGTGGCGATGAGGGGACGCATCCTCCAAGTCGGACTGATGGGCGGCAGCACCGTGCCGGTCAACGTCTACTCGCTGATGGGTCGTCGAGCATCGTGGATCGGCACCATGTTGCGTGCCCGGCCGATCGAGGAGAAGATCGCCCTGACCCGCCGCTTCGCCGCCGAGATGTTGCCACTGTTCGACAGCGGACAGTTGAAGCCGGTCATCGACAGCCGATTTCCGTTCGACAAGATCTCTGACGCCCACCGGCACATGGCTGCGAACGCGAACGCCGGCAAGATCATGATCGACATCGGCTGATCGCCGCTCGATCGGGCTAGGCGACCTTGACAGTGCGGGTGTGATACCCGGTGGCGCCATCGGGATCTGGAGGGGCAACGTCGGCAGTCTGGGTTTCGCCGGTCTTGTCGGTGGCGCGGACCTGGATCGTGTACTTGCCCGGCGTCGCGTCCCAGTCGAGCACCCATTGCCGCCACGCATCGTCGGTGACGTCGTGGCCCAGGCGGGCAGGCTGCCAGTCGCCCTCGTTGATCCTGACCTCGACCTTGTCGATGCCGCGATGTTGGGCCCAAGCGATGCCGGCGATCTTGGCGCTGCCTGCCTTGACCTTCTCGCCGTCACGCGGCACGTCGATACGTGACTGCGTCTTGATCGGTGCGTCACGGGCCCAACCGCGCGGGACCCAGAACCCTTCGGCGTCGTCCCATCTGTTCAACTCGATCTTCTTCAGCCACTTGGTCGCGCTGACATACCCGTAGAGGCCGGGGACCACGAGACGAGCAGGGAAGCCGTGCTCGAGTGGTAGCGCCTCGCCATTCATCCCGACGGCGATCATCGCGTCGCGACCATCGAGCGCGACGGCGACCGGGAAGCCGCATGTCCATCCATCGAGGCTCGTGCTGAATACCTGCTCGGCGGCGCTCTGCACGCCCGCCTCGTTCAGCAGGTCGGCAAGCATGACACCCTGGAACGTCGCATTGGAGATGTACTCGCCGCCGACCTCGTTCGACACGCAACACAACGTGACGATCCGCTCGGTCTGCGGACGGGCGAGAAGATCGGCGTACGTCAGTGTCAGCGGCTTGTCGACCATGCCGCCGATCTCGACCTTCCAGCTCGACACGTTGATGCGCGGGAACGACAACGCCGTGTCGATGCGATAGAAGTCACCGTTCGGGGTGATGAACGGCGTGACCGGGCTCAATGTGGCGTCGGCCGGCACCGAGACGATGGTGGGACTGATGCTGCCGGTTGGCCCGGCAGCCGGCGGCAGCCCTTCGGAGATCGTTGCTCTGATCGACTGCAGGCGCCGATGCTCGACTGCTTGGGCGATGCCCCCGGCGACGACAGCGGCGGCTGCGGCCGAGCCTGTCGACACCAGGAAGCGTCGCCGGTCCCAGCCGAGCGGCACCAGCGACGGGCCAGGCATCTCGATGCGTTGCGGGGATCTCGGGTGCAGCAACCACATCAGCAAGGGAATCCCGATCGCCGCGCCGAACAGTGAGGGCAGTGCGGCCGACGCCGACTCGCTCGGTCGATGCCATGCGGCCAGCGCGCCGATCAATCCGAACAGGCCAATACCAATGACGCCGGCGATCTTGCGACCGATCGCGAGGAAGCCAACGATCAACGAGGCGATCGCCAGCACGACGATGATCCCCGTGCGTAGCGCCAACTTGTCATTGGTGCCGAACCACTGGATGGCCAACTCCTTCAGCCATGGCGGCACCCGGTCGATGAACTCGCTGCCGACAGCGTCGATCGGTGACACCACATCGATGATCCCGGCGACGAGCATGCCGGTGGTAACTGCCACCGCGCCGGCGACAAAGCCCGCCGCCGTGCCGTACAGATGCGGCGCAGCATCTGGTCGGGTTGGTGGGCTCGGTGCTTCGGTCATGAGGGTTCCTTTCGAGGAATCGAGAAGCGCACATCGCCACCGGTGCCGGTGGCCAACCAGATGCGTCCACCGTGGGCCTCGACGAGGGCGCGGGCGATCGCCAGGCCGAGTCCCGAGTGGCCGGTGCGAGTGTTGCGCGCCGGGTCGGCGCGGGTGAACGGTTCGAACGCGTGCTCACGGAAGTCGTCAGAGAAGCCGGGACCGTCATCGTGCACTGCCACCTCGATGTAGCGGCCCGTTCGAACCGCAACATTGACGGCCTTGCCGGAGGGGCTGTGGCGGATTGCATTCTCGAGGAGGTTGCGCAGCACTCGCGACATGTCGGTGGTGCTGGCGACGACGACGGCCGGCCCATCGGAGTCGAGTTGCACGTCGACGTCGAGTCGGTGGGCGACGGGCGACAGGGCTTCGACCGCCTCGTGTGCAAGTTCGGCGATCGACACAGTGGTGCGTTCCCGGCTGCTGTGACCGCTCTCGATCCTTGCGTACTCGACGAGTTGGTCGAGCAGGCCTTCGATGTTGTCGAGCTGGCCGCCGATGATCCCGTAGTACCGATCCGGGTCGGGTGCGATGCCGTCCTGCAGGCTCTCCACCGCGGCGCGCATCGCCGACAGGGGAGTGCGCAGGTCGTGTCCGATGCTGGTGAACAGCAACTGCCGGGCGTTGGCAGCCCGCGTTCGCTCGGCGGCGGCGTCGTCGAGGGCGACGACCATCGAGTCGACGGCGCGCGCTGTGCGACCGACCTCGTCGCGGCGCACGACGCCGGTGCGCGCCGTGAAGTCACCGGCAGCGACTCGCTCGGCGACCTCGCCCAGCCGAGCGATGTCGGTGGCCAGGGGTCTGGTGAGGTGGGATCCGACCGCCAACGCGATGCCGCTCGACAACACCAGGACCACGAGGAACAGCCGGTAGTCGTGCGACGAGAGGAACATCGCGTTGGACGCCGCCGATGTCGTCACCGCACCGAGTGTCAACGAGCACAGGCCGACCAGCAACGCAGTTCCGGCGACGCTCGTTCGCGCCGAGACCCATCGGCCCAACAACGGCACGAGTACGGCAGTGACCAGAGCCGGAGCGCCCAAGATGGCAATGAGGTGCCATCTCTCGTCGCCAGTCGGAGGCCGCAGCAGGATCTCGGCGAACACGAGGGCCGCGACGAAGATCCCGCCGAGCCACCCGATCAGTCGCCAGCTCATGGCTCGAACCGGTAACCGACGCCCCACACCGTGGTGATCCAGCGGGGGTTCTCGGGATCGGCTTCCATCTTGTGCCGGAGTCGTCGCACGTGCACGGTCACGGTCGCAGGATCCTGATACTCGGGCGACGAGTCCCAGACGTCGTGCAACAGCTGGCTGCGCGAGAAGACCTGACGCGGGCTCGCCGCGAGGTATGCCAACAGATCGAACTCCTTGGCGGTGAGCGGCACGACCTGGGCATCGAGCATCGCCTCGCGCGACGATCGATCGATGACGAGGCCATCGAAGCGCAGCGTCTCGGAGACATCGGTCGACGGCTGGACCCGTCGCAGCACCGTGCGTACGCGGGCTACCAACTCCCGTGGCGAGAACGGCTTGGTCACGTAGTCGTCGGCTCCGAGCTCCAGCCCCAGCACCCGGTCGGCCTCCTCCACCCGTGCCGTCAGCATGATCACGGGAATCTTGTTGGGACCGATCGCCCGCAAGACCTCGAGCCCCGAGAGGCCGGGCAACATGATGTCCAACACGATGAGGTCAGGCTGAAACGTGGTCACCGTTTCGGCGACCAGGTCGCCGCGATCGAGCTCGTGTACGACATACCCGTCGCGCTGCAGGTACTGCACGACGACTTCGCGCACGGTCGGCTCGTCGTCGACGACCAGGATCCGTGCCGCGCCGTTGTTCACACCCTTCACCATACGGACGTTGCAGTGTGGTGGA
>JANMNE010000032.1:0-4274 GCA_031373785.1 Ilumatobacteraceae bacterium | reverse complement strand
AGAGGTGTGGGGGTGAGATCGGTTCCTTTCTGGCCGGGCTGTCCGGCACAGGCTGTGGGACGCTAACGGCGTCGGACGCGCACAACTACTATTTGATTCATCAGGCGGTTTTTCTGCCGGAACGGTCAGTGCGACTGACTCGCGGCGCAGCGACCGGGGTCGCCCTGTGGAGTGTTTCAACGCACCCAGTTGGGCGCCAAACACTCGACACCTGCCCTGTGGAGTTGTTGGCGCCCACGTGGGTACCTCGAAACACTCCACAGACGGTGCAGGGCGAGGGCGAACGTTGCGGTGCGGGACTAGTTGACCTGTTTGGTCTTGCCGTCCCAATAGGGCTCGCGCAGCTTGAACTTCTGCAGCTTGCCGGTCGCGGTGCGCGCCAGCGAATCGCGGAACTCGATCACCTTCGGGCACTTGTAGCCGGCCAACTTGGTGCGGGTGTATGCGATCAGGTCGGCGCTGCTCAACGATGAGCCCTCCGATGTGACCACCAGGGCCATCACCATCTCGCCCCACTTCTCGTCGGGCACGCCGATGACCGCGACTTCGGAGACGTCGGGATGGCTGAAGATCGCATCCTCGACCTCGATCGAGCTGACGTTCTCGCCGCCGGAGATGATCACATCCTTCTTGCGATCGCTGATGGTGACGTAGTTCTCGGAGTCGAGGTGCCCACCGTCGCCCGAGCGGAACCAGGACGGGCCTCCCTGGTCATCGTCCGCCGGCCGGATCGCATCGGCGGTCGCATCGGGCTGGCTCCAGTAACCCTCCATGATGTGGTTGCCACGGGCCAGTACCTCGCCATCGGGCGAGATGCGCACCTCGACGCCCAGCGCCGGGGCACCGGCGCGGCTGAGCTTGGCCGCACGATCAGAAGGGGAGAGCGAATCGAATTCGGCGCGCTTGCGATTCATGGTCAGCAACGGCGTCGTCTCCGTCAGGCCGTAGATCTGGATGAACTCCCAGCCGAGCTCGGTCTCGATGCGCTCGATCGTGCGCGTGGGCGGCGGTGCACCGGCAATCACCATGCGCACTCGTCCGTTCCCCGGGATCGGTCCATCCCATGCCGACGCGGCGTCGAGGATGGCGTTGGCTACCGCGGGCGCGCCGCACATCACGGTCACGCCGTGTTGGTCGACTCGCCGAAGGATCTCGGCGCCGTCGATCTTGCGGATGATCACGTGCTTGGCGCCCATACCGGTGACCGCGTACAGCACGCCCCACCCGTTGCAGTGGAACTGCGGGAGCGTGTGCAGGTAGACGTCGCGGTCGTTGATGCCCAATTGCCATCCGAACGTCGCTGCGTTCAACCAGATGTTGCGATGGGTCAGCTGCACGCCCTTCGGCCGCGCTGTGGTGCCACTGGTGTAGTTGATGGTTGCAGTGGCGTCCTCGTCGTACTCCCAGGGCCGGGGATCGTCGTGTTCGACGGGCGCATCGTGCTCCGAGCCGATCAGATACTTCTGCTCGCACTCGACGTCGGCCATGGCTTCTTCGAGCTCTGGATCCACCATCAGGATGCGGGCGCCGGAGTGGGCGACGATGTACTTCACCTCTTCGGCGACGAGCCGGAAGTTGATAGGCACCAGCACGCGCCCGCTTCCGCTGACGCCGAACAGTGCCGTCAGCAGTCGAGCCGAGTTGTGACTGACGATGGCCACACGCTCGCCCACGCCGATTCCCGCGGCATCGAGCGCCGCCGCCTGGGCCCGTGCGCGTACAGCCATCTCGGCGTAGGTGATGGTTCCCCACGACTCGGCCGGCTGCATCGGCTCGTCGATGATGGCATCGCGATCCGGGTAGATCAGCTCGGCACGGCGGAGGAAGTCGTTGACGGTGAGTGCGACCTTCATGCTCAGAATTGTTGCCGATCGAGCACCAGCCCAATGCACTCGACGCGCAACCCATGGTGTCCGAAAGCACAGTTCGATCGAATTCGGTCGTGGGTGAGACGGCACGACGAAGTCGTGCTGGCTCACGCGCAACCTGGTGTTGAGCGGCGGTACCCTCCATGCTCGACATGTCTGACTATTCCCGCCCACCTGGGGCACCGCGGCGTCGTCGCCGCAAACCCACACCCAATCCAGCCCGCACCCCCCTCGAAGCCTCGACCATCACGATCGATCCCGACGCGTACATCCCGACGGCGTTCATCGACATCGGGGTGCCGACCGAAGTCGACATGGGTCTCGCCGCGGCCGGGTTCACCGCGCCGTTCGCGATCCAGACCAAGGCGATTCCCGTGGCCCTCACCGGCCGCGACGTCTGTGGCCGGGCCAAGACCGGCTCCGGCAAGACGTTGGCGTTCGGCGTGCCGATGCTGGCCCGGTTGTCTGGTGAAGCGGATGCCCGTCGACCGCTCGCCATGGTGCTGGTGCCGACTCGCGAGCTGGCGTTGCAGGTTGCTGAGGTGTTGGCACCCGTCGCTGCCGGTTGCAATCGCACCGTGTTGGCTGTCTACGGCGGCGCATCACGTCATCAGCAGATCGAAGTGTTGAACCGCGGTGTCGATGTGATCGTGGCGACGCCGCTGCGCCTGATCGATCTGTTGAAGGAGAACGAGCTCGATCTCAACAAGGTTGAGATCGTCGTGCTCGACGAGGCCGACCGCATGGCCGACGACGGCTTCACACCGCAGGTCGAGTGGATCCTCCGCAAGGTGACGGGCGCCCATCAGACGATGCTGTTCTCGGCAACACTCGACGGCGATGTCGGCCACCTCGTGCGCCGCTACATGACGGATCCGATCGAGGTGGCCATCGACGCAGCGACCGACACCGTCGGCACCATGCACCACCTCTTCCTTGCGGTCCATCACATGGACAAGGACAAGGTCGTGCAGGCCATCGCCTCGAGCATGGGCAAGACCTTGGTCTTCTGTCAGACCAAGCGCACGTGCGACCGTGTCGAGCGCTCGTTGCAAGATCTCGGTGTTCAGGCGATGGCAATCCACGGCGACCTTGCGCAGGTCGCTCGCGAAAAGGCCATGCGACGCTTCGCCGACGGCGAGCTCAGCGTGCTGGTCGCCACCGATGTCGCTGCCCGCGGGATCGACATCGACGACATCGGCGTCGTGATCCACTACGAGCCGGCGCCCGACGGCAAGGACTACCTACACCGCAGCGGCCGCACCACCCGCGCCGGGCGCGATGGTTGGGCGGTCACGATGGCCGAGTACAACCAGCACACCCAGGTGCGCATCCTGCAGCGTGCGCTGCGCCTCGATGTGGCGCCACCGGTCGAGGTGTTCTCCAACAACCCCAAGTTGCGCAACCTGTCGGAGTTCGAAACCCTCTAGCGGTTCAGCGCATCCACACAGGGCGGTGCTGCTCGAAGTCGGAGATCTCGTCGACGTGAGTGAGGGTGATGCCGACGTCGTCGAGGCCGTTCAGGAAGCGATGCTGAGTCTGCGGTTCCATCGGGAACGAGTGGGTGATGCCGACAGCCGGCACCTCGACCGTGAGCCGCTCGACGTCGACGGTGATCTCGGTTGCCGGGTCGGCTTCGATGGCCTCCCAGATCGCCTCCACCGTGGCTTCGGGCACCACGACCGGCACGAGGCCGTTCTTGGAGCAGTTGTTGCGGAAGATGTCGCTGAAGCTCGGTGCGATCACTGCGTCGAAACCACCCTGCTGGATGGCCCAGACCGCGTGCTCGCGTGACGAGCCGACGCCGAAGCTCGGCCCGGCAACCAGGATCGATGCACCCACGTACCGCTCGTCGTTGAGGACGAAGTTGCGATCGTCACGCCACGTCGAGAACAGGCCCTTCTCGAATCCGGTGCGCTCGACACGCTTCAACCACTCGGCCGGGATGATCTGGTCGGTGTCGACGTCGCTGCGCCGCAGCGGTACCCCGCGCCCTGAGATGACGTGGACGGACTTCATTGCGGTGCTCCTAGGTCGTCGGGTGTGCCGAAGTGGCCGAGCACAGCTGTGGCTGCCGCGACGGCGGGGGAGACGAGGTGGGTGCGCCCGCCGCGTCCTTGTCGTCCTTCGAAGTTGCGATTGCTGGTGCTGGCCGAGCGCTCGCCCTGCGCCAACTTGTCGGGGTTCATCGCCAGGCACATGCTGCACCCTGGCTCGCGCCAGTCGGCGCCGGCCGCGCGGAACACCTCGTGCAAGCCCTCCGCCTCCGCCTGCAACTTCACCGCATGGCTACCGGGCACCACCATGACCCTCGGCACGGTGACGGTGCGGCCCTGCATCACGGCCGCGGCCGCACGAAGGTCCTCGATGCGGCTGTTGGTACAACTGCCGATGAAAACGGTGTCG
>JANMNE010000369.1:0-21132 GCA_031373785.1 Ilumatobacteraceae bacterium | reverse complement strand
CCCGGCACCGTTCACCACGTTCACCCACCTCGATGCCACCACCGAGTTGAGCCGTCAGGTCGCGGCCCTCGGCATCTACCCAGCAGTCGACCCGCTGGCGTCGACGTCGACGATCCTGCAGCCCGACGTCGTCGGTGACCGGCACTACAACGTGGCTCGCGGCGTGCAGGAGAACTTGCAGCGCTACAAGGAGCTGCAAGACATCATCGCCATCCTCGGTCTCGACGAGCTCTCCGAAGAGGACCGTCTCACCGTGTCGCGTGCCCGCAAGATCCAGCGGTTCCTGTCGCAGCCGTTCTACGTCGCCAAGGTGTTCACGGGTATCGAGGGCGAGTTCGTGCCGGTCGACGAGACGGTCGAGAGCTTCGAAGCGATCCTTCGCGGCGACATGGACGAGGTTCCCGAGCAGGCGTTCTTGAACGTCGGTGGCGTCGAGCAGGTGCTGGCCAAGGCGAAGTCGCTCGCCGAACAGGTTGCGTGATCGACGATGGCGACGATGCAGGTCGAGTTGGTGTCGCCCGAGAAGGTCGTCTTCTCGGGCGAGGCCACGCAGGTGATCACCCGCACGGTCGGTGGGGGAGAGATCGCGTTCCTGCCGGGGCATGCCCCGTTCGTCGGTGCGCTGACGGAGAACCACACCCGGATCACCTTGGCCGACGGTGCCCAGCTCGATGTCGCCGTGCACGGTGGGTTCGTGCAGGTCGGCGGCAACAAGGTCAGCATCCTCAGCGACATCGCCGAGCTCGGTGACGAGATCGATCGGCCCCGGGCGACCGCCGCGCTGGAGCGTGCCGAGGCAACGCTGCGTCACGAGCACGACGCCGAGGCTGTTGCCGCGCTGGCCCGGGCCCACGCCCGGCTCAACGCCTCCGGCGGCATGGCCAGCGCCACCCACTGACCCCGCTGATCCTGCGTGAGCAACCGGAAGCCCCGTAAGCGGGGCGTGCGGCTCCCAATGCATCGCGACCAGGGTGGTCGTAGCCTCGACCTCATGGCTTCTTCGTACCCGTTCACATCCGCGCTCATCACCGGTGCATCGAGCGGGATCGGCGAGGCGATGGTGCGCCTTCTCGGCGAGGCCGGCATCCCGCAAGTGATCGTCGCCCGGCGAGCGGATCGACTGGAGGAGCTGGCGGCTCGATATTCGGACGTCGAGGTGCTGGCAGCAGATCTCACGACCGCGGCCGGCGTCGACAACGTTGTGTGCCGCATCAACGACGGCTCCGTCGACCTGGTCGTCAACAACGCCGGGTTCGGCACGTCGGGGGAGTTCCACACGCTCGACCCCGACCGCCTCGGCGAAGAGATCGCCCTCAACATCGCCGCGCTGACCAGGATCAGTCGCGCCGCACTCGGCGTGATGGTGCCGCGCCGACGCGGGTATCTGCTCAACGTCAGCAGCGTCGCCAGCTTCCAGCCGGCGCCGAAGCTCGCCGTCTACGCGGCGACGAAGGCATACGTCACCTCGCTGACCGAGAGCTTGCACGAGGAGGTTCGCGGCACCGGTGTACACGTGACAGCGCTGTGCCCGGGCCTGACTCGCACCGAGTTCCAGAGCGTCAGCAACACCGATTCGTATACCGCCCAGTATCCGTCGATGGCCTGGCTGTCAGCCGACGAGGTCGCCGAAACCGGCTTGCGCGACGTGGCCAAGGGTCGCGCTCTGTCGGTGCCCGGTGCGCTGTACAAGGCGATGGTGACGGCGTCGAGCGTGACGCCGCGAGGGATCGCCCGAAGGATCGCCGGCCTGGTTCAGCGCGACTGACGAATCAGGCCCAAGGAATCAGGCCCAACGAATTACGCGTAGTCGACGGCGGCGAACTTCGACAGCTTGTCGATGCGATGCCGGGCGTCGATCAGGCGGACGGTGCCGCTCTTGGAGCGCATCACCAGGCTCTGGGTGCGGGCCCCGCGGTGCTCGTAGCGCACACCGCGCAGCAACTCGCCGTCGGTGATGCCCGTCGCGGCGAAGAAGCAGTTGTCACCCTTGACGAGATCATCGGTGGTCAGCACTGCCGAGAGGTCGTAGCCGAGGTCGATCGCCATCTGCCGCTCCGCTTCGTCACGAGGGGCCAGGAGGCCTTGGATCTCGCCACCCATGCACTTCAACGCAGCGGCAGCGGTCACGCCTTCGGGGGTTCCGCCCGTGCCCAGCAGCACGTCGACGCCGGCATCGGGCCAGCTGGTGGCGATCGCACCGAAGATGTCGCCGTCGGTGATCAGCTTGACCCGGGCACCGCTGGCGCGGACTTCGGCAATCAGGCTGGTGTGGCGATCGCGGTCGAGGATCACCACGGTGAGGTCACGCACGGACTCGCCCTTGGCCTTGGCGATCCAACGCAGATTCTGGGTGGGGGTGGCCGTGATATCGATCGAGCCGGCGGCCTCGGGGCCGACGGCGATCTTGTGCATGTACACGCACGGGCCGGGATCGAACATCGTGCCGCGCTCGCTGACGGCGATGACGGCGATCGCGTTCGCTCGGCCGTAGGCGGTCAAGGTCGTGCCGTCGATCGGGTCGACGGCAACGTCGGTCATCGGCGCCGTGCCGTCGCCGACGCGTTCACCGTTGAACAGCATCGGCGCTTCATCTTTCTCGCCTTCGCCGATCACGACGATGCCGTCCATCGGCACGGTCGACAGCACCGTGCGCATCGCGTCGACCGCCGCCTTGTCCGCGCCGTTCTTGTCGCCTCTGCCGACCCAGCGCGACGCCGAGAGGGCCGCTGACTCGGTGACTCGCACGAGTTCGAGTGCGAGGTTGCGATCCGGCTGCTGTGGGGCTTGGTCAGAGGTCATCGCCCGTCCACCGTACTGTGTCGGGTCGGTGGACGGGCTACGCCCTCTGGATTACGTCTTGACGTGCTGTTGTCGCCGGTCGCGTCTGACATCGTGCAGCAGACGTGTTCGCTGGCTGACCAGACGCAGGCGATCCTGCCGGTCGGTTGCCAGGCGATGGGTGACGTGGTGGTGGTTGGACCACATGGGCTTCTCCTTGAATCGGTGTTGGGTGGGTGAGATTCGGGCGCGCGGGAGCACGCTCGAGTGAGGTAGGGAGCCGAGGACTGCGACGCGCGGTGAAGCGGTGCGTCAGGCTGTACGAGAGCCGATGCCGGCGGGGCGCGCCGCAGTGTCGAGCATGATGGTGATTCTGCATCTCAACATTGGGGCACCTCCTTCGGTATCGGTTGGGGCGAGATTGCCAGACCGGTTGACGGGCTGTCCACTGAATTAATTGCGGATACAGTCCGACGCCATGACGATTGCTGTGGAGCGGTGCATCGTCTCACGAGACCTCACCGAGCCACGCCTCCATCCGGATGGCGAATACCTCGTGTACGCGATGTCTGGCGCCGGGTCGGCGGCATTGATGATCGACTCGCTCGACGGTTCACCCGTGCGCCAGCTCACGTCGTTCCCGCAGCCGCGACCGGGCCGCGGGCTGGGTGGCGGGTGCTGGTGCTGGAACGCCGAGGGGTCTGCGGTGTTCTATGTGGCCGTCGACGGCAACCTGTGGTTGCAGCCGGTACCGGGCGGTGGCGTTCGTCAACTCACCGGTCACGGGCCCGATCGAGCCGCGGCGGCACCGGCGGTGACAGCCGACGGCAGCCGGGTGTTGTACGTGCTGGACGAGGCCGAGGTGTGGGTGGCGATGCTGCGCGACGGCTCGACGGTTCGGCTCGATGACGGCAGTGCCGACTTCGTGTTCGACCCGTGCGCAACCCCCGACAGCGCCGGCGCGTCGTGGCAGGCGTGGAACGTGCCCGACATGCCATGGGATTCGTCGCGCGTGCAGCATGCGATCTTCGGTCGCTCGGGTGTCGTGGACGAACGGCACGCGGCCTCGATCCAACAGGTTCGATACCAGCCGGATGGAGTCGGGGTCTGTCTCCGCGACGATTCGGGATTCCTCAACGTGTGGCTCGGCGGGGAGCCACTCGTCGACGAGCCGTTCGAACACGGTGGTCCCAGCTGGGGGATGGGGCAGCGCTCGTTCGCCGTCGCTCCCGACTCGCAGCGCATCGCCTTCACCAGGAACGAGGGTGGGTTCGGGCGGTTGTGCGTGGTCGATGTCGACACCCGCACGGTGCACGAGGTCGCTCGTGGTGTGCACGGTCAACTCTCCTGGCAGGGCCACCGTCTCGCTGCGCTGCGGTCCGGTGCTCGCACACCGACGCAGGTCGTCGTGTACGACGATGTCACTTGGGATCGCGCCGTCGTGGCGGTCGGACCGTTGAGCGGCTGGGAAGCCGCTGGCCTGGCCGAGCCCGACCTCGTCGAGGTTGCTGCGGGAGATGGCAGCACGCTGCACGCACGTCTGTATCGCGCCGACACGATGACCGATCGGCTGCTGTGCTGGTTGCACGGTGGCCCCACCGACCAGTGGCAGGTCACCTTCATGCCCCGCGTCGCCTACTGGCGAGCGCTCGGATGGAACGTGCTGGTGCCCGACCACCGTGGTTCGACTGGGCACGGTCGCGCCTACCAGCAGGCGCTGCGCGGCCGGTGGGGTGAGGTCGACGTCAGCGATACCGCCGACGTCATTGCGCATGCCCATTCGCTTGGCTGGGGTTCACCGGCGACGACGGCGATCGTCGGCTCATCGGCAGGTGGGTTCACCGCGCTCGGTGTCGCCGCCGCGCACCGGTCGTTGCTCGCGGCCGCGATCGTGGCCTATCCGGTGACCGATCTGTCCGATCTCGCCGATCGCAGCCATCGGTTCGAGCGGCACTACACCGAGTCGCTGGTGGGCCCATTGCCGGAGGCGGCAGCGTTGTACCACGAGCGTTCGCCGACGACCTTCGCCGAGCGTCTGACCGCCACACCACTCCTCGTGTTGCACGGCGACAGCGATCCCGTCGTGCCGATCGAACAGAGTCGCGGGTTCGTCGAACGGTGTCGGGCAGTTGGTGCACAGATCGAATTCGTCGTCTTCGAGGGCGAGGGGCACGGCTTTCGCCGGCCGGAGAATCAGCTCGATGAGTACCGCCGTATGCAGGCGTTTCTCGCCACGCACGTTCTTGGCGGATAGCGTCACGTGCCGTGACCGACGATTGGAACCCGAACGATCCCGACGCGACGCGGGTGCACTATGACCTGGCCAATTGGTCGTTCGAGCAGATGGCCGAGCTGGCCGCGGCGCTGGCCGACGCTGAGATCCCTCACGCATGGGACGGCAGCGAACTGATCGTTCCCGAGTCCGCCGAGGAGGCGACCGACGACATCGTCGCCCAGGTCGAGATGCGCCTCGGCATCCCCGGCGACAACGAGGAAGCAGCGCCGCGCGAGCCTGTTGCGCTGGCCGACGACGCCGCCTCCACCGAGTACGACCTGGCCGAGTGGGAGCAGGGCGAACGCGATCTCATCACGTCGCATCTGGTCGCCCGCGGCCTGCCCTTCCGGTGGGAGGAAGACGTCTTGCTCGTCGGAACCGACGATGAGGAACTGGTCGATTCCATCCTCGACGATGTCGAGAACGACGAAGGCATCGAACTGCCAGATGAGACCGACGACGAGCGCGCCGCGGCCGACCAGCTTCCGTTCGAGACGTTGACGACGTTCTTCCTCGCCGGCGACCGCTTGCAGCGCAACCCGCTCGACGCGGACGGCCTCGAGCAGTTGCTGAGCGCCACCGACGTGGCCGACCCTGAGCACCCGCCGTACGGCGTCGACAAACGGCTGTGGCTGCGCATGTGCGAGCTGGCCGACGACCTCGCTGCGGCGCTCGTCGACGGTGACGAGCCCGATGTCGTCGAGACCCAGGCAGTCGCTGCTGAGTTGCACGATCTGCTGCGACCGTACGTGTAGAGGGACGACATCGTGTTGTTGGCCGAGCTGGAGGTGTGGCACTCGCGCCCGGTCACCCCGACGCGTCGCGTGTCGCTGGGGCACCTGGTGCTGCCGGTCGACCCCACGCCGGGCTTCGGCGGGCTGCTGTTGGGTGCCGTGATCGCTGCCCATCTCCCCGATGTCGACCAAGACCTCATCCCTGATGTGCACCGGTTGCTCGACCAGGTCAGCCGCGGCGAACGCGTCGTGCAACCGCGGCTGCTGCATCGGTACCAAGTCGACCGTCACGGTCTCGCCGTCAGCGTCCATCGTCTCGAGGGGGAGGGCGACAGCGTGCGGTTCAGCCTCAACCCGCAAGGTGCGCCGCTGGCACAGGTGCTGGGTGCGATCTATGCGGTGGAGCGACTCAGCATCGAGGCTCGACGGGCATTGAACCCGTCGCTGCACAAGGCGATGCGGTGGGGCGGTGCGATCGGCCCGTCGTTCATCGCCAACCTCGCCGGTACCGCCGGTTCAGCGTTGGCGACCATGGCGGATCCGAAGGCCTGGGCGCTCGAGTTGTTGGGGTTCCCGATGGGAACGGGCAAGGTCACGAACAAGGAAGTGATGGCTCAATTCAGATCCAAGCTGCGCGAGGTCCATCCCGACCACGGCGGCAACCACGAGGTCGCCGGCCACGAGATCGAACGACTCGGCGAAGCCCGCCGGATCTTGTTGACGTGAACCTGTTGCTGTTCCCCGGTGCCGGTTCGTCGAGCACCCACTCCAGCTTGCTGGCGATCGAGGCGGCGGTTGCGCCGATGCGTTGCGTACGCGCCGACTTCCCCTATCGCAAGGCGGGACGCAAGGCGCCCGATCGCCCGCCTGTGTTGCTGCAGACGGTGCGCGACGAGGCCGCGCCGCTGCTCGACGGCGGGCTGGTGCTCGGCGGGCGATCGATGGGTGGGCGGATGTGCTCGATGGTCGTGGGTGACGCCGAGGATCCGCTGCCCGCCAAGGGTCTCGTGCTGATCTCGTATCCGCTGCATCCGCCGGGCAAGCCCGAAACGCTGCGCATCGAGCACCTGCCTCGGTTGACCGTGCCGTGCCTGTTCATCCACGGCAGCCGCGATCCGTTCGGTTCGCCGGCCGAGCTGCAGCAGTGGACAGCGACCATCCCGGGCAAGGTGACGCACCATTGGGTCGAACGCCGCGGCCACGACCTCAAAGGCTGCGATGAGATGGTCGCGGCGATGGTTGCGGAATGGATCTCAGGTCTCGGCTAAGCGTCCTGCGGATTGATCTGTTCGAGCTCGAGGTGTGCGGTCTCGGGGTAGGCAAGGAACGCAATCACTGCGGCGATCAGTTGCCCCGACGCGACCAGCAGCATCGCCTTGCCGTAGGTCCAGCCACGATCGACCAAGCCGCCGACAGCGATCAGACCCACGCTGCTGCCCGCCAATGAGAGCGCCGTGATGTAGCCGTTGGCCCGTCCGCGGTTGCCGGTGGGGAACAGTTCGGTGCGGTACACCGTGAAGGCGGGATAGGCGGCGCCGGCCAGCAACCCGCCGAACAGGGCCAGCAGCCACATCGTCGACCCGCCGTAGCTGAACGAGCCGACGATCAGCAGCGTCGAGGCGGGCATGCAGATGGCCAGGACGGCACGACGACCGACGATGTCAGCGATCCGCCCGCCGACGATCAACCCGAGCGAAGCCGGCGTTGCGGTCGACAGCGTGAACAGGGCGATGCCACCACCGGTGTAGCCACGCACGTCGTCGAGGTAGCGATTCTGGAAGAACGACGCCGGTGCGACGAAGAGGTTGGCGGTGATCGCCACGATCGAGATGGTGAAGAAGCGGCGACGATCGAGTGGGTGTGCGCCCGCGTGGCGATGCTGGAAGCGGTGAGTCTCGGGCAGGTAGCGGGTGAGGTGGTACGCCGGCAGCAACCAGATCAGCGAGAGGAGGTAGACCAGCCGCCAGCCGTCTCGACCGAGGTCAGCGAGACGGAGTGCAGCGACCGCAACGCCCGCGCCGAGCCCCCCGGCGAGTGCCAACACGCTGAGCGCATAGGCGCGGCTGCTGCGCGGCATCTCTTCGGCTGCGACCACCCCGATCAGCAACGCCAGCGCCAGACCGACGGGCCGTCCGATCGTCTGCGTGCCGACCAACACCCAGAAGTTCGGTGCGATCGCGCCGAGCGCGCACCATACCGGCGCAACCCATGCGGTGACGATGATCATCTGCCGCCGTCCGCGACGGTCGGCCAGCATCGCGAACGGGATCGCGATCACCACACCGAGACGCACGATCACTCCGCCGAGACCTTGGGCGCGTGTGCCGATCCCGAACCCGTCTGCGGCGAAGCTGGCAGTTTGGGTGAACAGCGTGTTGGCGAACGCCGCGGCCATCGAGGCTGCGGCCAGCAGGCCGAGCGTGGCGGCGTGGCGTTGCGACAACCGGTCGGGGGGAGCCCACCACGGCACCGCTGCATCGCGCGGTCGTCGGCGCAACGTGTTGCGCACCGGAAGGGCGAACAGCCACCCGAACCAGGGGATCACAATTCGGTAGCGAATGGTTTCGTCGACGGTTGTCGGGCTCTCGACGATCGTGCGCTGATAGGTCGTGAACGGTCCATCGCACTGCGCGAACGTCGTCGAGTTGCCATCGGTCGACGCCACGATCTCCTCGAGCAGGTCGGCTCGTGGGGTGCTGGCGCGCTGCGCCTCGGGTGTACCCGCAGGCCACGAGTGGTGCAACGTCCGTTCGCGGCGGGACACGCCACGAGGCTACTGGTGGCCGGCGGCCATCAGGTCTCGAGTTCGAACCGACTTGCGGTGTCGTTGGGCCATACTTGACGGCTATGGAATCCGACCGGATTGTGATTCGCCGCGCCGCGCCCCTGCGCGGGGAGGTCATCGTTCCCGGTGCCAAGAACTCCGTGCTGAAGCTGATGGCGGCGACGCTGCTTGCCGACGGTACGTATCACCTCACCAATGTGCCGAGCATCGACGATGTGGCGATCATGAGCGACCTGTTGGCGGCGATCGGGGTGTCGACCACGTTCGACTGCGCCGGCTCACTGACCATGATCAACACCGGCGACATCACCCCGGTCGCCCCGTACGAGCTCGTGGAGCGGATCCGGGCGTCGATCAACGTGCTGGGCCCGTTGCTGGGGCGCTGCGGCCGCGTCACGTTGTCGCTCCCCGGCGGTGACGACTTCGGCAGCCGTCCGATCGACATGCACATCAAGGGTCTCGAAGCGATGGGTGCCACGTTCGAACTGCAGCACGGCTACGTCGAGGCATCGGCTGATCGGTTGCGCGGCGCCGATATCACCCTCGAGTTCCCCAGCGTCGGGGCGACGGAGAACATCCTGACCGCAGCGGTGCATGCGAAAGGCACGACGGTCATCGACAACGCGGCGCGCGAGCCCGAGATCGCCGACCTGTGCGCGATGTTGACGTCGATGGGCGCCGACATCGAAGGCGCCGGGTCATCGACCTTGGTCGTGCACGGTGTCGAACCCGGCTCACTGCACGCCGCCGATCATGCTGTCGTGGCCGATCGCATCCAAGCGGCGACGTACCTCGCCGCGGTAGCGGTGTGCGGCGGCGAAGTCGTGCTGCGCGGTGCTCGACCCGAGCACATGGAGATGTTGGTGCGGCGGATCATCGACATGGGGGTCGCTGTGACATCGGTCGGCGATGGCCTTGCCGTGTGGGCACACGAACGATTGCGTTCGATCGATGTGGCGACGCTGCCCTACCCCGGGATCGCCACCGACTACAAGCCGCTCATCGTGACGATGTTGGCGGTCGCCGACGGTGTCGGCATCGTCACCGAGAACCTGTACCCAGGCCGGTTCCGCTACGTGGAAGAGCTCCAACGGCTCGGCGCCGACATCCGAACCGACGGTCATCACGCGGTGGTCCGTGGTGTCGCTCGACTCAGTGGTGCCCCGGTGCGCGCCCCCGACATTCGTGCCGGCGCCGCGCTGGTCGTGGCCGGGCTCGCCGCGGAGGGCGAGACGGTTGTCAGTGGTGTGCACCATGTCGACCGTGGCTACGACGATCTCGTCGGCCGCCTCGTCGGCCTCGGCGCGGATATCGAGCGTGCCTAGTTCTACACCGGTGGCTTTTCGACGTTGGCGGCCGGCTTCTGTTCGACGGCATCGACCCGCTTACGAGCCAGCATCAACAGCCCGACGATCACCGCAATCGGCCCGAGCACCAGCAGGATCTCGTCCCAGCCACCCTGGTGAGCGATCATCGTGCGACCGGTGTCATCTGCCACTCCGGGGAATGATGTGTGTCGAACGAAACGTTGACATGAGTCGCAATCCTACGGTCCATCCTGCTTCAATGACAGGCGGCCTCCACCGAAAGAACGTCGACACCATGCGTGCCCAAGTCGAAGAAACCATCGAAGTCATCCGCCCGGCCCTCCAGGCCGACGGCGGCGACATCGTGCTGCGCGACGTCAATGAGGAGACCGGTGTTGTCTCGGTGACCCTGGTCGGTGCGTGCGGTACGTGCCCAGCCAGCACCGGCACCTTGAAGGCAGGCATCGAGCGCATCATGCGCGATCGAATCGATGGCGTGACCGAAGTCGTCAACATCGACTAGATGGCAGGTCGTACCCGTCCCGTTGCCGAACTGTTCGGCGCTGCCTGCGATGGCGACCGTGCCGCGCTCGCTCGCCTGCTCTCGCTCATCGAACGAGGTGGTGACGAGGCCAGGGAGATCGCCCGCCTCGCCCATCCGCGTAGTGGCAACGGGTATCTCGTCGGTCTCACCGGGGCGCCGGGTTCCGGGAAGAGCACGCTGACCAGCGCGACCATCGGACACCTCCGGTCGTTGCAGCTCGAGGTCGCCGTCCTGGCGATCGACCCGTCGTCGCCGTTCACCGGTGGTGCCATCCTCGGCGACCGGGTGCGCATGCAGGATCACGCGACCGATCCCGGCGTGTTCATCCGTTCGATGGCGACCCGCGGTCACCTCGGTGGTCTCTCGCTGGCGACACCCGAGGCCGCTCGCCTGCTCGACGCCATCGGCCGTCCGTGGACGTTGATCGAGACCGTCGGCGTCGGCCAGGTCGAGGTCGAGATCGCCGGGAAGGCCGACACCACGGTTGTCGTGGTCAATCCGGGTTGGGGCGACTCGGTGCAGGCCAACAAGGCCGGACTGATGGAGATCGCCGACATCTTCGTCATCAACAAGGCCGACCGCAACGGTGTCGACGAGACCCGCCGCGACCTCGAGCAGATGCTCGAGCTCTCGGACCTGTCGTCAGATGCGTGGTACCCCCCGATCCTGCCGGTGGTGGCCACGACCGGTCAAGGTGTCGATGAATACTGGGCGGCAGTTCTGGCCCACCGAGCCTCGATCGAGGCATCGGGCGAGTTGGCCCGTCGCCGCCAGTTCCGAGTCGGCGAGGAGTTGCGCGAGATCGTCGCCCGCCGCCTCGAGCAGCGGGCGCGCCAGTTGACCACCGGCGAGCGGTGGGACCGTCTCCAGGCCGACGTCGCCCACCGTCGCACCGACCCCTGGACTGCTGCCGACGAGATGCTCGAGGGCATCGGCGGCTAACCCTGCCCGACTCCCTGTGAGTCGGGTGTCGCGCCAGCCGCGACACCGGGCTCACATCGATTCGGCGATCGGCGAGTTGTGAGTCGGGTGTCGCGTGGGGCGCGACACCGGGCTCACACCGGGTCCGGCCGACGTTCGGAGATGATCACTGCCAGTGTGGCCAGCACGTCGTCGAAGCGATCGAGGTCGCTCCACCACACGTCAGTGATGTCCCAACCAAGCCGGCGCAGGCATCGTTTCCGCGCAGCGTCGCGGCGTTGCGCCTCAGGTGTTGCATGCCACTTCCAGCTCTGGCATTCGATCCCGATGCGCAACTCCGGAATCGCCAGGTCGAGCTCGGCAAGTAGCCGCCTGCCCTCGTAGATCGGATGTTCGTCGACGGTCTGGATGCCGACCTCGGCGAGTAGCCGAGACCCAAGACGTTGGAACCAACTTCGCGGCAGGGTGCCGTCAACCCGCTCGTCCAACGCTCGAAGAAGCCGCCTCGGGGCCGAGCTCCCCGGGCGGTCGTAGCGGGCCACGAACTGCCTGATCCAGGTCGGGCTGACGCCGTCGCGCATGCAGCCTTCCAGCGCTCGGATCATCCCGCCTGCAGAATCTTCGGCGAGCTGGATCAAAGACACCGGAACGATGACGGTCGGGATGCCACCGATCGAGAGCTGGTCGGCTGGGTCGAGCACCCGGCTGATGTGCACCCGTGCGCCTGGGTGAGCATGGCGACGCTGGTGGTACCGCAGCGTGATATGAACTCCGCTCTCGCGGTCGTACCCGTCGAATCCGTGCAGCCTGGCCGCCGTCGCATGCGACGCCACCCCTCGCGTCGCCAGGGTCGCGACCATCACCTTCTGATGCCAGGTCACCGGCGACGAGCGACTGGTCACCACTCGCTCATGATCTCTCTTCCAGATTTGGGCCCCGATGAGCGACGTTTGTTGTCGCCAACGCAGGCTTCGTCGGACTTGGGTGGTTGCTGCGGCTCCATGCTGGGCCGCCATCAGCAGGTGGATGTCGGGTAGATGTGCGTCATCGTTCATCACTGCAAAGAGCAATGGCGAGAACCCGGGAGCGGAAGTACCAATGCGCGCCCATGAGTTGTGAGTCGGATGTCGCGCCAGCCGCGACACCGGATTCACAGCTGGCTGGCTGACGGCGAGCCGTGAGTCGGGTGTCGCGCCAGCCGCGACGCAGGGCTCACAGCGGCACGTGGGCGTTTGCTGGAGCTGCGGGAGGCAGCGCGTAGGGTGAAGTCCATGGGAGAACTGGTGCTGGTCGAACGGCGCGACGATGGTGTTGCCGTCGTGACGCTCAACAATCCGAAGGTGAACGCGCTGTCGCAGGCGTTGCTCGCCGAGCTGCGTGGTGCGGCGGAGGAACTGACCGCCAACCCGCCCGGTGCCGTCGTGATCACCGGCGGAGAGCGGATCTTCGCGGCCGGCGCGGACATCAGCGAGTTCGGCGACGCCGAGCGGGCTGTGCACATCACCGCCGGCTTCCACTCTGCTCTCGATGCGGTCGCCGCGATTCCGCGGTTCGTCATCGCCGCGGTCAGCGGGTATGCGCTTGGCGGCGGATGCGAGCTGGCGCTGGCATGCGACTACCGGATCGGCGGCGAGCGGGCGGTGTTCGGTCAGCCGGAGGTCCTGCTCGGGATCATTCCCGGCGGCGGCGGTAGCCAACGGCTGCCGAGACTGGTGGGCGCCAGCAAGGCCAAGGAGATCATGATCACCGGCCGTCAGGTCAAGGCCGAGGAGGCCTTGCGCATCGGGCTCGTCGATGAGTTGGTTGCGACCGACGCATTGCACGAGCGGGCATTGTCGCTGGCTGCAGAGGTCGCTCGTGGGGCGTTGCAGGCCCAGGCAATCATCAAGCGCGTGGTCGATGCCGGCCTCGATGCGCCCTTGGCGTCCGCGTTGGATCTGGAACGACACGGCTTCGCGGCCGCGTTCGAAACGGCGGACAGCCAGATCGGTGTGCGTAGCTTCTTGGAGCACGGCCCCGGCAAGGCCGAGTTCACCGGCGCCTAGTTCACCGGCGCTAGTCGGCCCAGGCGACCATCCCCATCTCCATCGGGCTGATCAGATCGTCGTGATGTGGCACGGCTCGCACCGTGACCCCATACGGCCCTGCTTCACCGACGGCGTAGGTCCCCTCGAACGCGCCGTCGGGGGCGGGTTGCAGCGTGACCATCGCCGGGGTGGTGACGAATGAGCCGGTCGAGTCGATCGGCCCGTGCAACGCCTGCACGGTGACCTCACCGGCATCGAGGCCGCCGAGCTCGACATGCGCCCGCACCTGTCGCTCGTCGCCCTCGTGGGCCGCCGCGGTGTCGATGTCGAGATCGACCACCTTCACGTCGGTCCATGCACCGAGCACGTGCTGCTTCCATTGCGACAGCGCTTTGCCTCGCGCCGCGCCGTCACCGAACATAGCGGTCGCGCTGGCCGCAGCGGGCTCGTAGAGCTCGCACGTGTAGTCACGCACCATGCGCGCCGCGGTGACGAACGGCCCCAACGAGCGCCAGTTGTCCTTCATCTTGTTGATCCACTGGACCGGGACGCCGTGGGCGTCGCGGTCGTAGAACAGCGGAACGATCTCGCGCTCGAGCAGACCGAACAGGCTGGTGCCTTCGCGCTGGTCGCGGCGACCGACGTCGGCGTCGTCGTCGGCCGAAGGGATTGCCCAGCCGTTGCTCCCGTCGTAGCACTCGTCCCACCAGCCGTCGAGGATGCTGCAGTTCAACACCCCGTTGAGCGCTGCCTTCATGCCGCTGGTGCCGCAGGCTTCGAGCGGCCGGCGCGGGTTGTTGAGCCACACGTCGCATCCGTGCAACATGGTGCGGGCCACGGCCATGTCGTAGTCCTGCAGGAACACGACCCGACTCCCGACTTCGAGTTGGCGGGCGAACAGCTCGATCTCGCGGATCATGTCCTTGCCCGGCTGATCGGCGGGATGGGCCTTGCCGGCGAACACGAACTGCACCGGCCGGTTGGCGTCGAGCAGCAGGCGGCGCAGCCGGTCGGGCTGCGACAACAGCAGGGTGGCCCGCTTGTAGGTGGCGAAGCGGCGGGCAAACCCGATGGTCAGCGCCTGCGGGTCGAGGAGGGCCTCACCGAAGTTCGAACGTACGAACGAGACGAGGTCGGCGCGTCCCTTCGTCCTGGTTGCCCAGACCTCCGTGGGCGACAACTTGGCGACGCCGGCCCACGACGCCGCATCGGCGCCGTCCCACACCGCTCCGACGCTGTCGGTGAGGAGCTCGGCGACACCATCACTGACCCACGTGTGGGCGTGCACGCCGTTGGTGATGGCCCCAATCGGGACTTCCTCGACCGTGACGTCGGGCCACATGCCGTGGAACATCTCGCGGCTGACGGCGCCGTGTAGTTGAGCGACGCCGTTACTGCGGCCGGCGAGGCGCAGGCCCATCACGGCCATGTTGAAGCGGTCGTCGTCGGGCTCGTCGGGCCGGCGACCGACGGCCATCAATTCGTCGAACTCGACTCCCATCGACGCCGCGAACCGGGTGAAGTACTTCTCCATCAGATCACGAGGAAAGCGGTCGATGCCCGCCGGCACAGGGGTGTGGGTGGTGAACACACCGCCAGCACGCACGACCTCGATCGCCTCGAGGAACGTGAGCCCGGATTCGACCAACTCGCGAATCCGTTCGAGGGACAAGAACCCGGCGTGGCCCTCGTTGGTGTGGAAGACCTGTGGCTGCAGTCCGAGGGCTCGCAGCGCCCGCACGCCACCGATGCCGAGCACCATCTCCTGTCGCAGCCGGTGCTCGATGTCGCCGCCGTACAGGCGGTTCGTGATCGCGGCGATCTCGGGGGTGTTGGTGTCGACGGCCGCGTCGAGCAGGTAGAGATTGATCCTGCCGACGGTGACCTGCCACACGTTGAGCCGGGCGATGTCGTCGCCCATCTCGACGGAGACCTGCACACCCGTCGGTGTCAGTGCTAAGCCGTGCGGGTCGAGGCGGGGGAACCGCTCCTCCTGGTAGCCATCGGCGTTGAGCCGCTGTCGGAAGTAGCCCTCGGCATACAGCAGCCCGATGGCGACGAGCGGCAGTCCGAGATCGGACGCGGCCTTCAGGTGGTCGCCGGCGAGGATGCCGAGACCCCCGGAATACTGCGGCAACGTCTCGGTCAGCCCGAACTCGGGCGAGAAGTAGGCGATGAGCTCCAGCGGGCTGTCAGCGCGCCCCTGGAACCAGCGTGGCTCGGTCGTGGCCTGGGCCAGCCGCTCGGCGGCGGCATCGGTCAGCGCGACGATGTCGGGATCCGCCGACAGCTCTGCCCACCGTGCGGCAGTGATGCCGGCGATCAGGCGCAGCGGATCGTGACCGCTCGACTCCCAAAGGGCCGGTTCGAGTTGGGCGAACAGGGCCTGGGTCTGGCGGTCCCATGTCCAGTGGATGTTGTTGGCCAGCGAACCCAGCTCGACCAGGCGGGGCGGGATCGCCGGAACGACGTTGAACTGGCGGACAGCACGCATTCGGGCGAGTTTAGTCGGGCCGGGTCCGAGGCCACTCGGCCACTGGCTTCAGCCGCGCTTGGCCTTGCCGTACACGCCGAGCGTGGTCGCCGCGATCGCGTCCCAGGTGTACCGGCCGGCCAGCAGCGATGCGGCCTTGGTGCGCATGCCATCAGCCACATCGGGGTGGTTCAGCACCTCGGCGATGCAGTTGGCCAGTGCCACGTGGTTGCCGGGCTCGAAGAGCACACCTGCACCCGTGCCCTCGACGATCTCGGCCAGGCCGCCGGTGCGAGCGACGATGGTCGGCGCGCCAGCCGCCATGCCCTCGAGGGCGACGATGCCGAACGGTTCGTACAGCGACGGGATCACCACACAACTCGTGCGTTGCAGCAGGCTCTTCAGTTCGTCGTCCGGCACGAACCCGGCGAGTTGAACGAGGTCACCGACGCCCTCCATGTCGATCTGGGTCTGGAGCTCGGCGAGGTAGCTGCCGCGGCCGGCGATCACGCAGCGGATGCCGGGGAAGCGGTGCCGGAGGTGGCTGATCGCCCGGGTGAGCACCTGGAACCCCTTCTCGTACTGGATGCGTCCCCAGGCGACGACCAACTGCTTGCTGCGATCCCGCTGCGCTGTGCTCGGTGACAGCCATTGACCGATGTCGATGCCGTTCGGCACCAGGTTGACCTTCTCGGAAGGGAGCTCGAACCCCTCGGTCACTTCGCGGACCATGAATCGGGAACAGGCGATCACCTGCTGGGCCTGGAACGTCAACCACCATTCGACGGCGTTGATCGCAGCCGGGGTGCCCTGGGGCACGTATCCGCCGTGACGTCCGCGCTCTGTGGCGTGGATCGTCGCAACCAGTGGCACACCCCACAGCGCCCGCAGGGTGTCGGCCGACCAGGCGACCAGCCAGTCGTGGGCATGGATCACCTGTGGACGCCAGGCGCCGAGTCGCGCCGCCAACTGCGTGAGGTGGTGGTTCGCCGATGCCATGCGGGCGACGAGGTAGTCGTCGGGGAGCCACGGCAGGTCGGCGTTGGCGCGCAGCACGCGAACGCCCTCCATCATCTCGTCGTCGCCGACCTTCGGATGGTCGAGGCTGAAGACCACCACGTCGTGCCCGGCACGCGCCATGGCGCGTGCCAGTCCGTCGACGTGCGCGGCGATGCCTCCGACGACCCGAGGCGGGTACTCCCACGACAACATCAGGATGCGCATCAGTCGTTGACCGTAGTCGCCGGTGCCGTCACGTACGCTTCCGTCGTGCTGCTCGGTGAACACGACCTCCACTTCTTCGGCGAAGGGACGCATCGACGCCTGTGGCAGTGGCTCGGTGCGCATCCGTTGGCGACCGGCGGTGTGCAGTTCGCGGTGTGGGCGCCGAACGCCAAGTCGGTCCGCGTCGTCGGTGATTGGGACGGCTGGGTCGATGGCGACGTGTTGACACCGCAGGGAAAGTCCGGTGTGTGGGCGGGCATCGCCAAGTCGGCGGCGATCGGGTATCGCTACAAGTTCGCCGTCGAGTCGGCAAACGGCAGTGTGATGATGAAGGCCGATCCGATGGCCTTCGAGACCGAGTGCCCACCCGCGACCGCCAGCGTCGTTGCGGCACCGAGCGCTCATACATGGACCGATGAGTCGTGGATGTCGACCCGAGGTCATGGGCCCGGTCAGCCCCTGCGGATCTATGAGATGCACCTCGCCTCGTGGCGTCACGGCGTGTCGTCGTACCGCGAGTTGGCCCACCAGGTCGCCGACCACGTCAGCGCCATGGGGTTCACCCACGTCGAGTTGTTGCCGGTCGCCGAGCATCCGTTCGGCGGTTCGTGGGGCTATCAAGTCACCGGGTACTACGCACCGACGGCGCGCTTCGGCACCCCCGACGACTTCCGTGCGTTCGTCGACGAGTTGCACCAGCGCGGCATCGGCGTGATCCTCGACTGGGTGCCCGCCCACTTCCCACGCGACGAGTGGAGCCTGGCCCGGTTCGACGGCACCAAGCTCTACGAACACTCCGACCCCCGGCAGGGCGAGCATCCCGATTGGGGCACGCTCGTGTTCAACTACGGCCGTCACGAGGTCCGCAACTTCCTGATCGCCAACGCGTTGTACTGGCTGCAGGAGTTCCACATCGACGGATTGCGAGTCGACGCGGTGGCCAGCATGTTGTACCTCGACTACTCACGTGGTCCGGGTCGATGGGTACCGAACAAGTTCGGTGGACGAGAGAACCTCGATGCGATCGACTTCCTCCGTCAACTCAATGCGACGATCAGCGATGATACGCCGTCGGCGATGATGATCGCCGAGGAGAGCACGGCGTGGCCGAAGGTGACCGATTCGATCGCGCACGGCGGGCTCGGGTTCACCCACAAGTGGAACCTCGGCTGGATGCACGACACGCTGGGGTACGCCAGCACCGACCCGGTGCACCGGCGCTGGCATCACCGGGAGCTGTCGTTCGGTCTGTTGTACGCGTTCAGCGAACGGTTCGTGCTGCCCATCAGCCACGACGAGGTGGTGCACGGCAAGGGCAGCCTGCTCGCCAAGATGCCCGGCGACGACTGGCAGAAGTTCGCCAACCTCCGCGCCATGTTCACCTGGATGTGGGCGATGCCGGGCGCGCCACTGGTTTTCATGGGTGCCGAGATGGCCCCGTGGACGGAGTGGAACGACGCCGGCGGGTTGCCGTGGCATCTGCTCGATCACGCCCCGCACCGCGGTGTGCGCGATCTGCTCTCCGACCTCAACCGAGTGGCCACGCAATGGCGGTCGCTCTGGGAGCGGGATCACGAGCCGACCGGTTTCCAGTGGCTCGACGCCGACGATGCGATGCACTCGGTGTTCGCCTTCCTGCGCTGGGGTTACGCCGGTGGTGAAGCGGTTGCATGCGTGGCCAACTTCACTCCCGTCCCTCGTCCGGGGCACCGTGTCGGGCTGCCATGGCCCGGCGAGTGGAAGGTGCTGCTCGACTCCGACAGCGGCCAGTTCGGTGGGTCCGGCTATCGAGGTGAGGTCGCTACGGTCTCGGCGACCACCGAGAACACCTGGCAAGGTCAACCAGCGTCGGCGGTGTTCGATCTGCCGCCCCTCGGCGTCGTGCTGTTGGGAGCAACTCGCCCGTGATCGGAGCCCGTTGACAACAGCACTGCGCGATCCACGCATGCGCCCCGTCATCATTGCCAGCATCACCCTCGGTCTCGCAGTAGGAGTGTTCTCGGTCGCATTCGGAGTCGGTGCGGTCAGCGCCGGCGCATCGGTCGCCCAGGCCTGCGTGATGTCGCTGCTGGTGTTCACGGGCGCCACGCAGTTCTCGGCCGTCAGCGTGATCGGCGCCGGCGGCTCGACGTCCGCCGCGCTGGGTGGCGCGCTGTTGTTGGCCGCGCGCAACGGTGTCTACGGGTTGACGATGTCGCGACGGTTGTCGGGCTCGCTGGGGCGACGACTGATCGCCGCCCAGTTGACCATCGACGAGTCGACGGCGATGTCGGCTTCCCAGGCGGACCCCGACGCGCAGCGCGCCGCGTTCTGGATCACGGGGATCAGCATCTACATCTTCTGGAACCTCGGGACGTTGATCGGCGCGCTGGCCGGCTCGGCGATCGATCCGCAGAAGTTCGGGCTCGACGCCGCGTTCCCCGCCGCATTCGTCGCCATGGTGTGGCCGCTGCTGCACAACGCCCGTGGCCGGTTGGCCGCCGGGCTCGGGGCCGTGATCTGCGTGGCATTGATCCCATTCGTGCCGGTCGGGATTCCGATCCTGTGCGCAGCGTTGGCGGTGCTGGTCGGTGTGCCGCGATGACGTGGACATTGGTGTTCCTACTGGCGGGCGGTTCGTACTTCTTCAAGGTCCTCGGTCTGGTCGTGATCGGTGATCGCCCGCTGCCACCGGTCCTCGAGCGATGCCTGGCCCTGATCCCCGCCGCGCTGATCCCCGCACTGATCTTCAAGGACACCTTCAGCATCGGTCAGCACCTGCAGCTCGATGCCCGCGCCGCCGGCGTGGGGGCAGCCGTGATCGCCGCGTGGAGGCGGGTCCCACTGATCCTGGTGATCGTGATCGGCGCAGCCGTCACTGCGATCGTGCGCGGTGCTGGTTAGCCGGTCCCGGCGCGCTGCTCGACGATCGTCTTCAGCTCCCGAAGGTTGCGTTTCCAGATCGCCCGCAACACCACTTTGCCACCGACCAGCGCGCCGACCGGGCCACCCAGCCACCACGGGAACGTCAGCGACTCCTCCCAGCTGAACCGGGTGCGGCGACCGAAGTCGATCGGTGTCAGCGTGAACCTGCCGGTACCCGTGACCACGCCGACGTGACGGACCCCCATGGTCGAGTCCGGGACCCATTCGGTGATCTCCATGTGGTCGACGAGCTCGAAGGGGCCGACCTTGGTATCGCACAAGAAGTCGGTGCCGACGCCACGGGTCTGATCACTCTGAAATCGGATGGCCACGGCATCGTGCATCCACTCGACGTGATCTTCGACCGGTTCGACGGTCTGCCACACCTGGGCGGGAGACGCCGAGATCTCGATGGCCACGCTGAGGCGGGACATGCGGGTGCGGATCAGGCTTTGACGGACTGGCGGCGCAGCTGGGCAGCTGCGACCTCCGGCGGCACGATGTTGAGCATCACGCCCGTGCCTCGCTCGAACCCCGCCGTTGTGACGAGCTTCGGCCAGAGGTGCACGTGCCAGTGGAAGGCACCGTTGTAGTGATGCGGCGCAGTGTGAAAGCCGATGTTGTACGAGATGTCGCCGTGCGTCTCGCGCAGCACTTCGATCGCGTCACGGATGGCTCGGCCGACCGACGCCAACGAGGCGTCGCTCGCATCGGTGAGGTGCAACTCGTGGTTGCGCGGGATGATCAGCAGTTCGTACGGCGTGCCGCTCCAGTACGGGCAGACGCAGACGACGTCGTCGTTGGCGAACAACACGCGCTCGCCCTCGCCAATCTCGGCCTCGATTGTCGCGCACAGGATGCAGCCACCTTCGAAGCGGCTGAACGCGCGCTGCTCTTTCAGCAACTCGCCCGGCACGAAGGGCAACCCCAGCAACTGACCGTGGGGATGGGCGATCGATGCGCCTGCCTCGCGACCGTGGTTGATGATCGCCTGTGTATATCGAACGTTGGGCGTCGCCGCGTGCTCGAGGAAGCGTCGCTTCAATACCAGCATCATTTCGGCTGCATCGGCGTCGTTGATGGCATGGATACCGGCGGTGTGATCGCGGGTCAACACGAACACTTCGTGGGTGCCACTGGCCTCTGCCTCGACGTGAACC
>JANMNE010000416.1:0-4661 GCA_031373785.1 Ilumatobacteraceae bacterium | reverse complement strand
CTCCCGCGCTGAGTCGTCAGGCGGTGCACCCGCCGGCTGCGCCAACCTGCCAGAGCCCGGTCAGGTCGCCGGCGCCGTACGTCCTCGGCCCGGACCCTGAAGCCGAGGCGTTCATCAGCTGTGTCGGGTCGTTGACGTGGTCGAGCCCGACGGCGTGGGCCAACTCGTGCAGGAGCACCGGACCGACCCCGACGGGGGACCATGGATCGTTCGCGCCGACGGTGCCCATGTCGATGACCACCGACGCTCTGACGATCGACGAGCCGAACAAGATGCCGGCGCGGCCGATGACCCTCCCAAGTACAAGGTCACTTTGCACCTCGTCGCCGAGGGCGATCACCATGTCGGCGGTGGCGGCAGGGAACTGCGCGCCGTTGCCGTTGTTCGGCATGTAGGTGCTGTCGCCGACGGGCACCAGGGGCAGGCCGGTCGCCGCTTGGAGGCGCTCGACGGCCTCGTTGATGACCGGGCGGAAACTCGGGTCGTAGCCGCCGAGGTTGACGGCGTAGCGGAGAGGTACACACGGGTTCCAGCGCACCGGCGCACCCCCGACGACACGAGAGAACGTGTACGGCAATGTCGGCGGCGGACCACCCGGGCCGGTCAGGGGGACATGAGGTGGCAGGGCGGTCGTCGCGGCGATCGACACTTCGGCACCTGTGTACCAACCGGAGATGTCGACGATGAGGTGCGCGCCGTTCTGGGTGTAGAAGCTGAGCCCTCCGGTGCTGACCGGGGTGATCACGTGGTTGGCGATGATCTGCCCGGCGTGGGTGGCGTTGAGGCTCGATGCCAACGGTCGATAGGTCTGTGCCGGCCAGACGGAGAAGAAGCCTTGGCCCGTGGTCTGGGCGACGGTGGCGTTGACCACCACTGCGCCGATACCGGTCAACGGCAGGTTGGCACGACCGGCCACCGGCACCTGGGCCGTGCGGTTGGGACCCGGCAGCGCGCCGAGTGGCGGTTCGCGACTGTCCAAGAGACGCTGCGGGGTCACGGGCACGAACAGGCCGACCTCGCTGGCCGGTGCACTGGCGCCGGTGAAGAACCCGACGAGGTCGATCACCACATGCCCGCCCGTCTGGGCGAACACGGTGGTGCTGCCTCCGGTGAGCCGAGCCAGCACCTGGTTGGCGATCGTGCTGCCCGCGCCGGTGACGTTGAGGTTGCTGACAACTGGTAGCGCAGAGCCGGTGGGGAACACCGTCCAGAATCCACTCCCGTTGCTCTCGGTGACGGTCACCTTCAGCGCCGCAGCAGTCGCGTCGGCGGGCACGGCCACACCGCCGAGAGCGGCTCTGCCGACCACGTCGAGATCGATCTGCTGGCCGGCGACCAGGGCCCCGAAGTGAGCCGAGGTCGGCTCGCGAGTGTCGAGCAAGCGAGTCGGGTTGACGGGTACGAACAGGCCGGTCTGCGAGGTCATGACCGGCACGTAGTAGCCCTGCACATCGGCGATCAGATCAGTGGTCATCAGCGAGTAGACGTCGACGGTCCCGCCGGCTCCGATCGGCACGGTCACCAGGTTGGCGATGGTCTGGCCGGCACCGTCGACGTTGATCGACGACACCACCGGGCGAGGAACACCGGTGGGGTACACCGTGACGAACCCGGCGTTGGCTGAACCATCGACCGTGACGTTCAACACCACGGCGCTGGCGGTCGGCGGCACGTCGGTCAGCGTCAGCGTGAAGGTCTCACCGGCGCCGACCCTGTGCGAGAGACCCAGAGGGATGCGGGTGTCGAGGATTCGGTAGGGGCTGACCGGTACGTAGGCGGAGGCGCCGACCGGTGCGGCGTGCACGACTGCGGCCGGTGCGATGATGCACACGCTCAGGCACAGCGCGGCAACGATGGCGACAACGCGCGCTACCCGGCGATGAAGCAACCTCATTGACACTCCTGTCCCTACACCGCCCGCAGTGAGACTAGCGGAGCCGACCCGAACCGAAACCTTCGTGCCCGTGTTCAGTCAGCGGTGCGATTCGATGGAACGAGCACGGCGACGTCGGGATGAACTGCCGCAAGGCCGCGATCGAACGTGGCGACCTGCCCGCCGCGAGCGCGGGCGAGATCGCACAGGTATGCGTCCGTCACCTGTCGATGACCGATCACGGTGGCGATGATGTCGATCGTGAACGGACGATCGTCGTGCCAGAACTCGTGTCGGGGCAGTGCCTGGATGCGGGCAAGGGCGACTGCGATGTCGCCGCTGGTGTGGCCAGCGCGCAGCAGGTGTCGGATCAAGGATCCTTGCGTCATCGGACAGGTGGCGAACGGGTCGTCGTGCTGACTGAACCAGTCCGCGGCCCACTCGTGGTGCACGTGGTCGGGGTCCACCAGTGCGATCAGGACGTTGGCATCGAGGAGGAAGCTCATTCCTCATCGTCCAGGCGTCGGACATCGTCGGTGGTGACGGGTCGCCCCGATGCGAGCAAGGGAAAGCCGGTCAGTCGATCGATGACCTCGACCTGGGTGTTCGAGCCCAAGGCGCGGCGCAGCAGGTCGACCACGGCTGCACTGAGGGTGCAACCACGGTCGCGAGCCAGTGACATGGCGATCGCGTGGAGATCATCCGGCAAGTCGATCGTTGTGCGCATCGGCTCACGATATCATCGATGCATCACTGCATCAAGATGCGTTACGCGCGCATTCGGGCGCCGGCAGGGTCGAGGATCGCTTCGTGTTGCAGGCGGGCCGGTCGGCGCTTGCCGATGATCTCGATGTCGAAGCCGGTCGTGCCGGGCTCTGCGAGCTCTGCGGGGATGTACCCCCAGGCCAACGAGGCACCCGAGTAGTGGGCGTACCCGCCGCTGGTGATCCAGCCGACCACGCGCTCGCCATCGGGTCCGGAGTGCCACACGGGCTCGTCGCCGATCACGTCGGCCGGGTCGTCCGGGTCGGGCTCGACGACGAACATCGTCAGCTTGCGCTTCGGGCCTCCAGCGGCGCGCTCGGCCTCGACCGCGGCGCGGCCGATGAACTCATGATCGAACTTCAGGACGCGGTCCATCCCGGCCTCGAGCGGGGTGTAGATCGGCCGGTACTCGCGGAACCAGGTGCCGAAGTTCTTCTCCATGCGCATCGTGATCAAGGCACGGAACCCGAACAGGCGCATGTCGAACTCGCGGCCCGCCTCCCACAGGAGGTCGAAGAGGTATCGCTGGTATTCGGGTTGCACCCAGATCTCGTATCCGAGGTCGCCGGTGTACGTCATCCGAGACAGCCAGACCGGGGCCATGCCCAGGTCGACCTTGCGGAACGCCATGAACGGGAAGTCAGCGGTCACCAGCGACGTGTTGGTGAGCTTCTGCAACACGTCGCGCGATCGTGGGCCGGCAACCGTCAATCCGACCATCGACAGGGCGAGCACCTCGAAGCGGATGGCGCTCGGCTGCGGGAGATGGTCGATGAACCAGCGTGGGTGATGCACCTCTGCCGCTTGCGAGCCGAACAGGAAGAACTCGTCTGGCCCGATTCGCGACACCGAGAACTCGCCGACGATCCGGCCCTGCGGATTCAACATCGCCGTCAAGTTGGTCCGGCCGTTCTTCGGCAACGCGTTCGTGAACAGCCCCTGCAGCCACGTGGCCGCGCCGTCACCACTGACCTTGTACTTGGCGAAGTTCGATGCCTCGGAGAGGCCGACCCGTTCGCGTACTGCCCTCGATTCCTCGGCCACGAGGGGGAACGCATTGGAACGGTGGAACGTGACGTTCTCGACCGGCTCGGCGCCGGGCTCCTGGAACCACAACGGGTGCTCGAGGCCGAAGCCGGCGCCCCACACCGCGTTGTGGGCCGTCAACCGGTCGTAGATGGGCGTCGTGTGCAGCGGTCGTCCGGCCGGCAGTTCCTCGTTGGGAAACGTGATGCGGAACCGGCGTGAGTAGTTCTCGCGAACCTTGGCGTTGGTGTAGGCCAAGGTCGCCCAGTCGCCGTAGCGGGCCACGTCCATTCCCCAGATGTCGTCGTGCGGGTCGCCATCGATCATCCAGTTGGCCAACGACAGGCCGACGCCACCGCCCTGCGACAACCCGGCCATCACCGCGCATGCCACCCACATCCCGCGCATCCCCTTGATCGGGCCGACGAGTGGGTTGCCGTCGGGACTGAACGTGAACGGTCCGTTGACGAACTTCTTGATGCCGGCGCGGCCGACGGCGGGGAAGTGGGCGAACCCGCGCTCCAGCTCCGGCGCGATGCGGTCGAGGTCGTGCGGCAGCAACTGAAAGACGAAATCCCAGGGCGTTTCGTTGGGGGACCACGGCCGGTTGTCCTGCTCGTAGGTACCGAGCAAGATGCTCTGGCCCTCCTGGCGGGCGTAGATCTCCCCGGCGAAGTCGATCATGTGCGGCAACTCGCGGCCGTGCTGCTCGTTGTAGGCGATCACCTCGGGCATCGGCTCGGTGATCAGGTAGTGGTGCTCCATCGCCAGCACCGGCAACTCGAGCCCGACCATTCGACCGACCTCGCGAGCCCACAGGCCTCCGGCATTGACGACGTGCTCGGCATGGATGGTGTGGTCGCGATCGGTGATCACGTCCCACGTGCCGTCCGGCCGTTGTGTCAGCCCGGTGACCCATGTGTCGGTGTACACCTCGGCGCCACGATTGCGCGCACAGATCGCGTAGGCGTGGGTGACGCCGTACGGATCGACGCTG
>JANMNE010000367.1:0-5965 GCA_031373785.1 Ilumatobacteraceae bacterium | reverse complement strand
ATCCTCCACGCCATGCTGGCCTACCGCGAGCAAGCCACGAGCAACGGCATCGCTCGGGCCAACATCGTCAAGCCCGAGACGGCGCACCCGGCGTTCGACAAGGCGTGCCACCTCTTGGGGATGGAGATGCGCCACGTGCCGATCCACCCCGATACCGCGCAGGTCGATGTCGACGCGATGGCCGCGCTGATCGACGACAACACTGCTGCGATCGTCGGGTCGGCGTGCAACTACGGCTATGGCACGATCGACCCGATCGACCAGCTCTCCGCACTCGCCCTCGACCGCGGGGTCGGGCTACACGTCGACGGCTGCCTCGGTGGGTTCCTGCTGCCGTTCGGCGAGGCGCTCGGTTTCGACATTCCGGTGTTCGACTTCCGCATCCCTGGCGTCACGACCATCTCGGCCGACACGCACAAGTACGGCTACAGCGTGAAGGGCACGTCGATCCTGATGTTCCGCAACAAGGAGCTGCGCAACGGTCAGTACTTCATGATGACCGACTGGTCGGGTGGCAAGTACGCCTCGCCGGGCATCGAGGGTTCGCGATCGAGCGGCCTGCTGGCGGCAACGTGGGCCTCGCTGGTGGCTCTCGGCCGCGAGGGCTACATGAACCACGCCAAGAAGATCTTCGACACGGCGTACGCGATGCAAGACGTCGTCCGCGCCCAACCGGAACTGCGCGTCATCGGCACCCCGTCGTTCTGCTTCTCGTTCACCTCCGACGAGTTCGACATCTACCACGTCAACGACGAGATGCGCCGCCGCGGTTGGCGGCTGAACGGCCAGCAGTACCCCAACGCGGTGCACATGGCCGTCACCCGGCCCCAGACACAAGACGGAGTGCTCGACGCGTGGGCAGACGACATCCCCGCGGCCGTTGCGTATGCCAACGAGCACCGCGGCGAGCCCGCCAAGAGCTCGTCGATCTACGGCGGCGCGCTGACCCCGAGTGCGGAGATCACGGCCAAGATCAACACCGCCGTCGCCTCGCTGCTCGACGCCTACCAGTCGCTCCCGCCGGCGACGTGAGGCCGAGATGTTCGAGCTGAGCCCTGAGTTGATCGCCGAATTGACCTCGATCGACACGCCGACGGTGTGCAATGCCCTGGAGTTGCTGGTGCCCGACCGGCGTGGCTACGGCTTCACGACCAAGCCGCTGGTGTGCACCCGCCCGGCGCTGCGACCCGTGGTCGGCATCGCCCGCACGGCGACGATTCGTGCTGCCCACCCGAGCGACGTCGAGCGTGACCAGGCATCGGTTCGAGACGAGTACTACGCATACATCGACGCCGGTCCGAAACCGAGCGTGGTGGTCGTGCAGGACCTCGACGAGGAGCGTGGATACGGCTCGTTCTGGGGCGAGGTCAACAGCAACATCCACAAGGGTCTCGGGTGCGGTGCGGTGATCACCAATGGCAGTGTGCGCGACCTCCCCGACATCGCCGAGGGGTTCCAGATGCTGGCCGACCGTGTCGGCCCGTCGCATGCTTTCGTGCATGTCGTCGACTACTCGCGACCGGTCACGGTGGCCGGGATGCGGGTCTCGCACGGGGATGTGATCCACGCCGATCAGCACGGCGCGGTCGTGATCCCCCACCACGTGTGCGCCGAGGTGCGGCGTGCAGCGGACCTGATCAGCCGCCGCGAACGGGTCGTCATCTCGGCATCGCAGCAACCGGGCTTCGACATCGAGGCACTGCGCCGGGCCCAGCGCGAGGCTGCCGAGATCTGACGGTCAGCGCGCCGCGGCCAGGATCGCCGCCGTCGAGGCCTCGACATCGGCATCGGTGGTCGCGAAGTTGCTGACGGAGATGCGCATGACGGCCTGGTTGCGCCATGTCGACCCGCCCAGCCAGCAGGTGCCGTCCTGTTGCACCTTGGCGATCACGGCCCGCGTCCTGGCGTCGTGATCCTCCTCGCGGCCGGAGGGGTCGAGGAAGCGAACGAGCACCTGGTTCAACACGACGTCGTTGAGCACGACGATCCCCGGCTCGGCGCCGAGCACCTCGGCAAACCGACGCGCGTGTGCGCAGCAGCGGTCGACGATCGCCTCGATGCCGTCACGCCCCAACGATGCCAAGGCCGCGTACACCGGTACTCCGCGGGCGCGGCGTGAGAACTCCGGGTTCCAGTCGACGGGATCGCGGTCGGTGCCCGGCGCGGCCTGCACGAGGTACGCCGCAGTCACGGTCATCGCTGCCCGGTGGGACTGGTGATGGCGGCAGATCACGATGCCGCAGTCGTACGGCACGTTGAGCCACTTGTGCGCATCGGTCGACCACGAGTCGGCCTGCTCGATGCCGACGAGCCGCTGCGTCGTACGACACGCCGCCGCCCAGAGCCCGATCGCGCCGTCGACGTGCAGCCACGCACCCTGCGCATGGGAGATCGCGGCGAGCTCGCCGATGGGATCGACAGCGCCCGTGTTGACGTTGCCTGCTTGGCAGCACACGATCGTCGGGCGACCAGGATCGATGGCCAGCACACGCTCGAGATCAGCCGCCAGCATCGCGCCGTTGGCGTCGACCGCGACCCGCTCGATCGAATTGGTCCCGAGACCGAGCAGCCGCGCCGCCCGGGGAACCGTCACGTGCACTTCCTCACCGACGACGAGACGGATCGGTGGCGAGCCGACCAACCCGTCGGCCTCGACATCCCACCCGATCGCGGCCAGCACGTGGTGGCGTGCCGCAGCGAGCGCGGTGGTGTTGGCCATCTGGCCACCGGTGACGAATGCGAACGAGGACTCCGGCGGCAGGCCGAGCAGATCGAGCATCCACCGACCGGCGATTTCCTCGATGACCGATGTCGCCGGACTGGGTGCGAACAGACCGGTGTTCTGGTCCCAGGCGGTCACCAGCCAGTCCGCGGCCAGCGCGGCGGGCAGCGCACCGCCGATCACGAAGCCGAAGAATCGGCCGGAGTCCATTCCCATCAACCCACCAGCCTCGACGGCGTCAGCCATGCGGTTCACCACCTCGACCGGATCTGCTGACTGCAGCGGGGTCGGTCCGCCGAGCGCGGTGCGCAGCTCGTCGGGCGTGGCGGTCGGCGTCACCAGCGCATCGCGCAATGTGCGGCGGTAGGCGATGCCGCGTTCGGCCACGGCGCGGAGGAATTCTGGCTCGTCCATCATGGCCGAGACGGTAGCAAGGGGTGTCCGCGGCGCGATAGAACACGACGATCGACATCTCAGCGACAACTCGTGCTATCCGATGCATCAGCGGTGCATTGTTCGCATTGACGATTGTCAGTTGCGGCGACGGCAGACAAGTGACCTCGACCGAGGCACCGAGCACGGCGGTCACCACGACGGTGCTACCCGACACCGTCGTTGCAACCGTCCCATCGTGCTTGCACACCGTCCAAATGGAGAGCGGCGCCGGCGTCGAAGTGGCGACATTGGCCGACATCGGGCGACTGGGTGGCGCGGTCCTCGTCGTTCAGGTGGCACCCGGAGAATCGAGGACCATCGTGGACGAAGATCCGGCGCCGGTGATCGCCGGTCAGCCGCTGGCCTTGCCGTCGAACTCGGCCTACGTGCTCACCCGCTACGAGGTCACCGCCACGCAGGTCGTCGTGTGGCCCGACTCGGCGCCACCACCCCCTGTCGGCGAATCCATGGCGCTCGACGTCGAAGGCGGAACGTACAACTGCTTCACGTTGGATGTCGCGAATGCGTTGACACTCGAACCGGCCGCTACGTATGTCGTGGCGGCCGGTGTTCGTGATGCCCATCAACTCCGCTTGTGGAATGCCAACTTCGCCTTGGAGGTCCACGACGGCGTGATCGGTCAGCCGGCGGACAGCGTGCGGCTACCCGAGGCCCTCGCCGCGCTGGTCGGACAACAGGTCACTGCGCTCCCGCCTGCATCAGCGATCCACTCGATCCTGCTGCCGTAGCGCGATCGCCAGAACCGACGTGGCCGCGGTGACGACGATCGCTCCGCTCGAACCGAAGACGGTGTGCTGCGCCTCGACGTCGATCCCTGCCGCGGTCGTGATCGTCCATCCCAGTACCCACAGGCCAGCCAACAGCGCAGGCCACGCGGCGGCGACGCGACCGAGCAGTCGGTACAACACGGCCGCCTGGGCGACGCCGACGACCGCCCCGCAGGTCGCACCGTGCGTGGCGAGTGCACCGATGCTCGTTCGGGAGCCCACCGCGCTCGCCCCTGCTCCGAGACCGACTGCGCATCCGGCCGCCGTGGCGAGGATCCACGGGACTGGCGACGGACCGGTGCGGCGCATGCCGAACCACTGGACCGCTGCGAGGATTGCACCGGTGATGGCACCACCGGCCACCGCCGGTGCAAGCCCGTCGACCCGCCCAGTGATCAGCTTGGCGGCCTCACCGCCGAGCGGGAAGCCGAGGAAGGTCGGCATCCGCATAGGCGACGACACCGTAGGCAGCGATGATCGACAACAGGTTCAGGATCGCAGCCTTGGCCGCAACCAGCACGGAGCGGAACACGGCCAGCAGCAACAGGAACGACAGGATGATCACGGCGGCGATGAACAGCGGCAACCGTTCCGAGATGCTGTTCGTCTGGTCGACGTTGGCCGCGGTGATGCCACCGATGCTGACATCGAGGTCAACCAACGCGGCAGCCGGCGGCTTGCTCCCGTCAGGCTTGGCGACGAGGCCGGTGTCGGATCAACCAGCCGATGATCATCCCGGCAACTGCCGCGATCACGATCACGGTCCAGATCGGTGCCGACGCGTCACCGACGGCGTAGCCGATGCGGACATCGTCACGGTTGTCCATTGCGACCAGCACGATCGCGACCACGATCGCGGCGATGAACACCCAGCGGATGATCAGTGCTGCATCGCGCCGATGCACTGCTCCAGCATGTTCGACTACGTCATCGCTCATCGTTCGTACCTCCGTGCGGCTTGGTCGCGACATTGGTACCCAACGTGTCGGGTGATCAACCGTCGCGCAGCGCTTCGGTGCCGTCGTGTGCGACCGGTCGGGCGCGATTTCGGGTGGCGGCCGCTACTCACAGCGCGCCCGACCAGGGTCAACGGGCTCGATTTCGGTATTGGAAGTACCGAAATCGCGCTCGACCACCCAGTAGGGCAATGGATGAGGGGTCGCGTCCACGAGTAAGGTCCGGAGTCGTGTCGGAAGCCGGTGACGAACTGTTCGTACCGAACACAGATGAGTTGCTCGCCAACAACGCTCGCTACGTCGAGACGTTCGCGGATCACGACCTCGCGCTCCGACCGCGCCGCCACCTGGCGGTCGTGGCATGCATGGACAGCCGGATGGACATCTTCCAGATGCTCGGGCTCGCCCATGGCGATGCCCACATCATCCGCAACGCCGGCGGCATCGTGACCGACGACGTCATTCGATCGCTGGTGCTGTCGCAGCGGTTGCTCGGCACGCGAGAGATCATCTTGCTGCACCACACCGACTGCGGCATGCAACGGCTGATCGGCGACACGCTGAAGGACGAGATCGAATCGGAGACCGGCCTGCGTCCATCGTGGGCTTTCGAGAACTTCAAGGATCCGTACCAGGACGTGGGCCAATCGATTCGCCGGCTGCAGGTGAACCCGTTCATCACCTACAAGGATCACATTCGTGGCTTCGTCTACCGCGTCGAAGACGGGTATCTCGACGAGGCAACCCCCTGACTCAGCCCGTGGGGGATCGCACGGCGGCGATGAACCCGGCTGGGTCGTCGAGGCTCATGAAACGGTTGAAGGACAGCGAGAATGTGCCAACTCCCATGCTCGACCAGTTCAGCCGAGCACGGCGTAGGTGCCGACGGCGTCGATCGCCGTGTGGATCGGCAGGATCAGCTCGCCGAAGCGGGCGGCACCGCCGTCGCCCACCGACCGCCAGATCGGCTCGCACAACCGATCAGTCTCCGCCTCGATCCGATTTCGCGCTGCGACACCCTCGAGCGTGACCGTGCCGTCGGCGTTGACCCAACCGAGCGCGGC
>JANMNE010000339.1:0-5533 GCA_031373785.1 Ilumatobacteraceae bacterium | reverse complement strand
CGGAGCGCCCTGCAGAGCGCCCCGTCGCGACGATTGCGCAGGTGTTCGAGCTGGCCGACGCGATCGCTCCCGAGCTCCGCGCCGCGGTGTTGCTGGCCACCTTCTGCGGACTACGGCTCGGAGAGATCCGGGCCTTGCGGGTGCATCACCTCGATCTCCTGCATCGAACAGTCCGGATCGAGGAGCAGTACCAGGAGCTGTCCGACGGCACCCTCGTGCTCGGGCCGCCCAAGACCGACGCCGGCGTGCGCACGATCGTGATCCCGCAGGTGATCATCCCCGACCTCGAGCAGCACCTCGCGTCGGTGCCGCTCGGCGCAGACGGACTGTTGTTCACGACGACGAGTGGCGCACCGATGCGGCGGGCGACGTTGTACACCGAGTGGGGCCGAGCGACAAAGGCTGTCGGCATCACCGGGCTGCGCTTCCACGACCTCCGACACACCGGCAACACACTGGCGGCTGCGACTGGGGCAAGCACGAAGGAACTGATGGCGAGGATGGGTCAGTCATCACCACGAGCTGCGCTCATCTATCAGCACGCAACACAAGACCGTGACGCCGCGATCGCCGCCGGCCTGAGCACGATGATCGAGGAGCACCGATCCGCGACCTCCTGACGGGCGCCGAAGGAGCGCACAACGAGGAATACACGGGTGTTCCTTGCGACCGTGCCGGTGGTCGACGCAAACGCGAACGCCCGTCAGATCGTCACCGCGGTTATTCCGGTGATCCGCTGAGCCAGACCCGGGTTATTCCGGCAATCGCACATCTAGGCAGCGGGCCTTGCTCCGCCATATCGGCAGGTATGCGTGGTCGCTCTCCGTCACCCGACAGGGACCGGCGTTCGGCTCGCGCGCCGAAGTCGCACAAGAACGAAAGCGACGAGCACGACGAGCAATCCAGCGATGGCGCCTTCCACCGGTCGCTCATCTGCGCGCAAAACGAACCACACGAGGCTGACCACGAGCGCTACGCCGAACATCGGCGCCCTTGCCCGCGCGTTTGCATCCCTTCCCCCCACGAACAATGCGGCGAGCAGACCGCTCAGCACGGGCACCGTGAGAATCAGAAATATGCCATAACTAAACGGGGCCGACACCAGGGTGAGCAACACCCAGATCACCGTAAAGCGACGAAGTCCTTTGCTAGGCGGAGTGTCGGTACTTGGGTGCATTGTCACGAGACTCTCCCACAACATGGCTGCTTGCCCACCATGCCTAACGGCAGTTACGCGCCGCCCCGCCGACGCAGTTCTGGGAGCGCGAATTGCGTGACCGCGTCCACCACCTCGTCAGCGAGGAGTGCCCAATCCTGGTTCGCCTCGACGGTCCACCACTTGTCTTCACCTTCGGGGAGCAGCTTGCCGATCCGGCTCTGCCAGAAGCCGCTCCCGTAGAAGGTGTTCGGGCTCGGCTTCGCCGGAAAGAACGGTTTTGATTGCCTCGCCAACTCCCATGCGGTTCGGTCGGCGGCGGTGACGTTGATCGTGAACTTGAGCGCGTCACGATTCGAGAACTGTGATCGTTGGATGCCGAACTGGCAGAAGCAGGACGTGCTCGGCCAGACGAACGTGGTGCCGGACCCGGTGAAGCCCAAGGCCTTGAGGCGAGGGCGCACTCCGAGCTTGATCATCTCGGCGAAGGTGTCTTGGGCGGAAGCCATCGGCGTTCACACTGCCGCGCTCTGTGGAAGATCGTCAAGCGCCTATCGGCAGTTCGGTACCAGCAATCGGTTCAGCTGAACCGCCCACTTCGGCAGCCCTGCGCTACACCTTCTCAGTGACGGCTACGGGCTGAAGGTGGGCGATGCCGTTGACAGCTGCCATGTAGGCGGCTCGGTCGAACACATATTCGCGGTCGTCCGGGTCTTGCGTTCCGATCTTGAAGTGCGACCAGCGGACTCGTGTGGCTTCGACCGTGATGTCGGCCTGAACTCCGCAGCACCCGACGACTCCACATCCGCCGTCGATGATCGCCCAGTGCCCGTCGTCGCCGTAGTTCGGTGATCCGCCCCAGTGCGTCACGAATGGCTCGACGTAGCGCGCCGCAAGACCTGCGAACCCGTTGTGGTCGAGGATGTCCTGCACGGTCACACCGTCGATGACCGGAACGATCATGTCGGTCCGTTCCGGCTGCCGGGCTCTCCAGCGGTTCTGGAGGTTGCGCCTGAATGTCAGGGTGTAGTCCCAGCGCTGGAATGTCAGTTCGTTCACCGCCTCATCCTGCCTTCCGCCGTCGCAGAAGAGCCAGTGGTTTGCGGCACTGTGCCCCGTGCAGATCGGCAGTTCTGGGCGTCACAGGTTGGCTCGACCGCTAGCTAGGGTTGGCAGTGATGTCGCTCCCTGAGTCGTCCGTGCACGACGGTCCACATCCATCGTTCGACAGGCCCCCCGCCGACTCCAAACTCTGGCGTTATCTCGATCTGCCGAAGTATCTCGCCATGCTCGACACTGCGTCATTGTGGTTCTCCCGGGCTGACCTTCTCGGCGATCCATTCGAGGGTTCAATGAGTCAGGCCAACGTCCGCCTGCGCCCAGAGGTGTACAAGGGCCAGATCCCTTCGTCCGCTCTTGAGTCGATGGCCGCCTATCGAGCTCAAGAAGTGCGGCACACATACGTCAGTTGCTGGCATGAGAACGAGCATGAGTCGGCTGCAATGTGGCGTCTCTATTCTGTGGGGCACGGAATCGCGGTCCAGACCAACTACGACCGGATGCGAAGCGCCCTCCATTACGGGAGTGCCATCTTCGTGGGTCGTGTTCGATACGTCGACTACACCTCCGACTGGATCTCGGAGGCCGACTCGTTCGCCCCTTTCGTTCACAAGCGGCTCAGCTTTCGGCATGAGCGGGAGGTGCGCGCTGTCGTAAGCGACTTCACGCGAAGACCGGGCACCGATGAAGTCGGGGCGGGCCTTGACCGACAGAATCCACCCCCGGGGGTCGCTGTCGATGTCGATCTCGAGCTACTCATCCAGGAGGTGCGCGTGTCGCCGGAGGCACCGAGCTGGTTCGCCGGCGCTATCCGGGGAGCGACTGAGAGGTACGGATTCGTGTTTCCCGTGGTCCAGTCCGCGCTTGCAGTGGATCCCGTGTACTGATCAAAGAAGGGAACGATCCGGTGCAGATCGGCAGTTCTGCACTACTTGAAGCGCATGGGTCGAAAGATGGGCGAGACGCAGGGGTACGTCGCCTCAACAACGAGTCCATCAACGTCGAGCGTCACCGCTCGACCAACGACGAACGCACAACCGCGTTTGCACCCTGGCTCATGCGCTACAACACTGAACGACGCCACACAGCCATCGGAGGTCAGCCACCCATCAGCCGGGTCCTGTCACCAACCTCATGACCGGGTACACCTAGCGGCAGTTCTGCACGCTTCCGAACGAGACTCAGTCGGAATGCGGCTGCGCCTCGGCGGCCGTCTTCAGGAAGTCGTTTCGCTCCTCGATGAGCTTGGCCATGTAGCGCTCCAGAACGACCTGGTCCACCATCCGACCGACCAGCCCGACCGGTGACGTGAAGTCGATGATGTCGATCATCAGCGTGGCCTTGCCACATCGCTCGAACCGGTGCTCGTGATGGAACCGTCGGAACGGTCCCTTGATCTGTTCATCGACGAACTGATCCGGAGCCGTCATCGCGGTCACTTTGCTGGTCATTTTGAACGGCACCCCGAAGTGCGTCGCTTTCCAGGTGACCTGTTCACCCAGCCCGATCAGCCCGTTCGTTACACCGGCGATCGCTTGCTCACGCGACTTGCCCATCGAACCAAGGTGGGCGTCGATGCTGCGGGCAAGGTCGAAAACCACCTCGACTGGTGCGTCGATCTCTGTCCGAAGTTCGATGTGCGCCATCCGTTGATCTCCCGGTTCGGCTTCAGTCAAGCGGGCGTAGCGGCAGCTCTGCAAGCGCAAGCGGTTCAGCTGAACCGCACACTTCGGCAGATAGGGCCTAGCTCTCGCTCTCAGGGAAGGCTGCCAATGTTGATTGCCGCCACCCAGGACAGGGACGATGACCCGTCGAGGTCTAGCAGAACCTGCTGGGCGGCTTCGCCAACGTCGAGGCTCACGATGCCGTTGCAGGCTCCGGTCGCTGTCACTCTGGATGGTGCCGAGGTAGGACGACTCTGGGCCAATGCGTTCGACGCTCTCGATGAAGCGAATATTGACGTCTGTAGTGGTGAAGAGCGACGCAACCGTACGGGGCTCCGGCTCGCCGTTCTCGGGGCCGAAGTAGTGGAGGGTCACGCCATCCTCATGGGTGGTTCCCAACAGACGGAAACCCGGCTGAAGCGCGACTGTGCCGCCACAGACTTCGAGCGCTGCCGGGTCGGCGTCGTTGGACGAGCACGCAACAACCAGCGCCGACAACAAGAGGAGCGCAGGGACTCGACGCACGGAGTAGATCATGGCTGATACAGATCGGCAGATGTGTGCGCGGGTCGGCCTTCGGTGAACCCTTCCCGAGTCGGCGTCTGTGGGGGCTTTCGTCGAAACCGTCAGGGGGGTGCGTCGTTGGAGACAGCGGGTATTGGAAGTGGAAACGAGCTACGGTCAGCGCCGTGCAAGTGCGCGGTCTTTTGGGCCATCGGATCACGGTCGGAGAGGCGATACTCGTACTCGGAGCAATCTTGTTTTCCGTGTCGCTGTTATCGAGTGGCGACCTGCTCGCCGGGCTCGGTGTGCTGATCCTGATATTCGCCGCTGTGTCGGTCCTCTGTTTCGTGCAACAGCGCCGTCTGACGGAGCGAACCGTGCGGCTAGAGGAGACCGCGATGGTGCCGTACTCGTGTGAAATCGTGTGGGGCTTGATCAAGCCAGCAGAAATGGCACCCTTGATCGAGCCGGAGCTGAGTCGTGGCTATCAAGTGCCGGGAACTCCCGAAGGCGTCGGTGAGCGACAAGCCTTGGAGCGCCACGACGGCACGACGGTCATTGTCGAGGTGATCGAATACGAGGCGAACCGGCGGGCCGTCGTGCGCCAAGTCTCGCCGAAGATGCTCGAGGAGCACCGCTCCCTTCAAGCCGTCGAGCCGGTGACCGGTGGGTGCGTGTACACCGAGGCCATCGAGGTCGATTTGAAGAAGGGGCAGCGGATCATCCGTGCCGAGTGGGAGGTGCTGTGGCGTTCGGCCGTGCAAGAGCGGATCGTCCGAATTCGAGCGCTGCTTGACTCGACGGCACCAGGCGCTTCGCCGAAAGGCGAGCCGCCCGCAGCCCAGTGACCGTCCACCGCGTCATGCAAAGGCTTCGCGATGGAGCATGCCGCCGCCGTTCTCAAACGAAAAGGAGGGCTGCGAAGGATCCCAGCTCGTCGACTACGTCACGGGTTCCAGTGGTCGAGAAGTAGCGCCTATTGCCGAACCGATGCACTGATTTCCACCGGGCATAGCGGCAGTTCTGGGCGGGGTAGCCCGTGCGCATGTCACCGGGACTATGGGCGCTCGCAGTGCCAGCGACCAGGGGCCGACGATGTGGAAGTCTGACGCAATGCGCGTCCTGGGGATCGCCGTCGAGGAGGAGTTGC
>JANMNE010000320.1:0-6088 GCA_031373785.1 Ilumatobacteraceae bacterium | reverse complement strand
GATGTTGAAGAGCCGCGAAGGCGAGCCGGTGCGGTTCGTCGACGTGGTCGACGAGGCCGTGGTGCGCGCCACCGCGTCGGTCAAGGAGAAGAACCCCGATCTGCCCGACGACGAGCAGATCGACATCGGCCGGATGGTCGGTATCGGCGCGCTGAAGTACGCCGACCTGTCGACCGACCGGATCAAGGACTACGTCTTCGACTGGGATCGCATGCTGGCGTTCGAGGGCAACACCGCGCCGTACCTCCAGTACGCGCACGCCCGCATCCGCTCGATCCTGCGCAAGTCCGAAGCCGCACTCAGCACCACAGGGGATGGCGGGGAGCCGACGCTGGCGCCCGAGGAGCGCGCACTGATCCTGCAACTCCTGCACTTCGACGCTGCGGTGCACGACACCCTCGAGAAGTACAGCCCTCACCGGTTGTGCACGTACCTGTTCGACCTGGCGCAGAGCTTCACGTCGTTCTATGAGGCGTGCCCGGTCCTGAAGGCGGATCCGCAAACCAGAGCGTTCCGGTTGCGGTTGTGCGAGCAGACAGCGCGGGTGCTCGCCAAGGGTCTCGACGTGCTCGGTATCGAGGCTCCGGAGCGCATGTGACGGCGGTTCCCCTGTCGCTGTTGCCCGATACTGCCGAGGTCCTGCCCGACGGTTCGTTGTCGATCGGTGGCTGCCGCGTGCTCGACGTCGTCGCCGAGTTCGGCACGCCGGTGTTCATCTACGACGAGGCGCACCTGCGGTCCAGGTGCCGCGAGGCGGTCGCCGCGTTCGGGCCCGGCCGGGCCGTCTACGCGACCAAGGCGTTCCTCTGCAAGGCGATGGCCCGCCTGGCCTATGACGAGGGCATGCTGCTCGACGTCGCCAGTGGTGGCGAGATGTACGTCGCCATGGCCGCCGGTGTGCCGGCAGGCGCGCTCACCTTCCACGGCAACAACAAGAGCATCGACGAGTTGCGCATGGCCATCACCAACGGGGTTCGGCACATCGTGGTCGACAGCTTCGACGAGCTCGACCGCCTCGACGCCCTGCACAGTGAGGGGCTTCCCGTGCCGACCGTGCTGGCCCGAATCACCCCGGGGGTCCATGCCCACACGCACGAGTTCATCGCCACCGGGCAGGACGACTCCAAGTTCGGGTTCAACCTCGGCAACGGCGATGCGCAGCGAGCCGTCGACCGCATGCGCCGGTCCGCGAGCGTGCATCTCGCCGGCGTGCACTGCCACATCGGCTCCAACGTGTTCGCCGCCTCCAACTTCGCCAAGGCCGCCGAGGTGATGGCCGGCTTCGCCGTGCCACTCGACCTGCCCGAGCTCGTGCTCGGTGGTGGCCTCGGCGTCGCCTATGTCGAGGGTGAGGAAGCGCCGTCGATCACCCAGTGGGGCAACGTGTTGCTCGACGCCTGCGGCGCCCTCGGAGTTCGCAGCCACGTCAGCGTCGAGCCCGGCCGGGCAATCGTCGCCGATGCGGCGATCACCGTGTACACGATCGGCACGATCAAGCACATCCCCGACGTGCGGACCTACGTCGCCGTCGACGGCGGGATGAGCGACAACCCCCGGCCGGTGCTCTACGGCAGCGGCTATGAAGCCTTCCTCCCGGCCGAGGTTGCGGCACCGCGCACCATGCATGCTCGCCTGGTCGGCAAGCACTGCGAGAGCGGCGATGTGCTGATCTTCGACGCGCTCCTTCCGGAAAACCTCGCGGTGGGTGATGTTCTTGCCACGCCCGTCACGGGCGCGTACGGACGCAGCATGGCCAGCAACTACAACATGCTGACTCGCCCTCCCGTGGTCTTCGTCGGCGATGGAACCGCGCGAGCCGTGATGCGTCGGGAGTCGCTGGAAGACCTGGTGCGATGCGACCTCGACTGATCCACCACATCCGCAAGCTGTTCACCAAGGCTGTGCCGACCGCCGATGTCCCCGATGCCGAGGTGCACGTCGAGTACTCACCGTGCCTGGACGGTGACCCCGACCCCGGCGAGGTCGTGTGGACCTGGGTGCCCTACGAAGAAGACCCCACGCAGGGCAAGGACCGCCCCGTGGTGATCATCGGCCGCAGGGGCGCCCATCTAGTCGGCGTGGCGCTGACGTCGAAAGCCCACGCCAACGAACGCCAAGTGCTCGTCGGGCCCGGGCCGTGGGACCGCGATGCACGGGTCAGTTACGCCAAGGTCGAACGGCTGCTCGACGTCGACCCCCTACAGGTGCGCCGCGAGGGCGCGATCCTGGAACGTCAACACTTCGATGATGTGGTCGCCGGAGTGCGGGCGACCCACCGCGCTCGGTGAAAAGACCGAGGTCAGACGGTGGGTCGAACGGCCCAATCGGGTGACAATCGCTGTACGTAGCCGAACTTGACGAATACTGTACGGACATCACCTCGGTCTCGGGTGACGTACGGCGGGAATGCTCAACGTGAAGATCTCACAACTCATCGTGTCGGCAGCGGTCACAGCCGCTTGCCTGGTCGGATTCGGCGGCATCGCTGCCGCTGCGCCGACCGCCACCACGGCTGCGGTTGCGTGCATCAACGGCGATGGCGTGATGAACCTGGTCGTGACCAACCCGGCCACCGATGTCACCGCCGAGTTCGTGGTCACCAACCCGGAGACCTTCGTCGCCTCGGTGATCGATGTCGGGCCGGGATCGTCGCAGGTCGTGACGGTCGATGGTCTCGCTGACGGCTCGGTGGTCGTGCCGGTGAGGTTCAACGGCAACGACGCCAGCGTCAGTACCCAGATCGCCTGTGATACGCCGGTCTGCACCGACGGCGTGGTGACGACGGTCACCGACGACAACGGAGTTCAGCATCAAGCTTGCGTCGCCTCGGCTGTGGTCGCACCTGCACCTGCACCTGCACCTGCCCAGCCTCCCGCGAAGGCGACGCTGCGGTCGTCGACGCCCACCACCAGCCCGCAGCAGCTTCCATCCACCGGCGCCGGCACGACCAGCGGTCTGGTGATCGCCGCGCTGTTGGTCGGCAGCGGTTCGGTGGCGTCGCTGCTGAGTCGCCGCAAGCCCTGACCTGCTGCAAAGGGTTTCGGCGGCGACACGTCAACCCGTAGCCTTCCGCCCGTGACAACGCTCGTGCGGATCGGTGTATTGGGATGCGGCAATGTCGGTTCCGCCTTCGTCAAGTTGGTGACGGCGCAACAGGCGACGATCGAGGCCCGCACCGGTGTGCGCCTGGAGGTCGGCGCCGTGGCAGTGCGCAACCTCAGCCGCGAGCGCGGTGTCGATCTGCCCGACGGGGTGCTGACACGCGATGCCTACGCCGTCGTGGCCGACCCGTCGATCAATCTCGTCGTCGAGGTGATCGGGGGCATCGAACCGGCGCGCGAGCTGATCACGTCGGCGTTGCGGGCCGGTAAGCCGGTCGTTACCGCCAACAAGGAGCTGCTGGCCAATGTCGGTACCGAGCTGTTCGCTGTCAGCGACGAAGCCGGTGTCGACCTGCTGTTCGAAGCGGCCGTGGCCGGCGGCATCCCCATCATCCGGGCGCTGCGCGAGAGCCTGCGCGGCGAGCCCATCACCCGTGTGATGGGGATCATCAACGGCACGACCAACTTCATCCTCACCAAGATGACCGAAGAGGGAGCGGAATACGGCGCTGCACTGGCCGAGGCCCAGGCACTCGGCTTCGCCGAACGTGATCCCACTGCCGATGTCGAGGGCTTCGACGCCGGCGCCAAGGCAGCGATCATGGCATCGATCGCGTTCGGGTCGAGGGTCGTCGCCGGTGATGTGTACCACGAGGGCATCAGCAGCATCACCGCCGCCGACATCGCCATGGCCAAGCGCCTGGGCTACGTCGTCAAGCTGTTGGGGATCGCCGAGGTCGATGCGCCGACCGGCGACATCGCCGTGCGCGTGCACCCGGCGATGGTGCCGATGGCACATCCCTTGGCCAGCGTGAGCGGCAGCTACAACGCCGTGTTCGTCGAGGGCGCCGCGGTGGGCTCGCTGATGTTCTATGGACGTGGTGCCGGGGGTTCGCCGACCGCCAGCGCCGTGCTCGGTGACGTGATCGATGCAGCTGTGAATCTGTCGCAGGGCACCCACGGTTCGATCGGCACGTTCGGCCGGGCCCACATCCGGGCGATCGACGAGACGTCGGCCGAGTACCTCTTGAGCCTCGACGTGGTCGATCGACCTGGCGTGCTGCACGCCGTCACAGGCGTGTTCGCCCGCCACGACGTCAGCATCCGCGCCGCCGAGCAGGAGGGCAATGGGCCGGAGGCGCGGCTGGTCTTCATCACCCACGAGGCTCGCGAATCGGCCGTGCAGGCAACCGTGCGCGAACTGCGCGACCTCGATGTCGTTCGCAACATCGGCGGGCTGCTCCGTGTGATCGGCGGCTGACATGCGGTACGTCTCGACGCGGGGGCAGGCCGCCGAGCTCGGCTTCACCGAGGCGTTGTTGGCGGGGTTGGCGACCGATGGTGGTCTGTACGTACCGGCCGCGTGGCCGGCGCTGCCGAGTCGCGTCGACGGAATGGGCTACGCCCAACGCGCCGCGCAGATCATGCAGCTGTTCGTCGGCGATGAGATCGCGCCCGACACGCTCGAGGCGATGTGCGTCGACGCGTACAGCACCTTCGCCCACCCTGCCGTCGTCCCCCTCGTGCAGATCGGCGACGAACACTTCGTCGAGGAGCTGTTCCACGGGCCGACGCTGGCGTTCAAAGATGTCGCCCTGCAGTTGGTCGGCCGATTGTTCGAGCACGTGCTGTCGGAGCAGGGCAGGCGGGTGACGATCGTCGGTGCGACGTCGGGCGACACGGGATCAGCGGCAATCGATGGCGTGAAGAACTGCGCCCACGCCGACATCGTCATCCTGTTCCCGCGGGGTCGCACGAGCGAGGTGCAGCGGCGGCAGATGACCACCGTCAACTCGCCGAACGTGCACGTCGTGGCGATCGACGGCTCCTTCGATGATTGTCAAGATCTCGTCAAGGCGATGTTCAACGACGCCGAGTTCCGCGAGCGCTGCAACCTCAGTGCAGTGAACTCCATCAACTGGGCACGCGTGATGGCCCAGATCGTCTACTACGTGACGGCCACCGACCACCTCCGCGGCCGGGTCAACTTCTGCGTGCCCAGCGGCAACTTCGGCAACGTGTTCTCCGGCTGGATCGCCAAGCAGATGGGTGCACCGATCGATCGCCTGGTGGTCGCCTCGAACGCCAACGACATCCTGGCCCGCTTCTTCACCGCCAACGACATGAGCACCCGCCCCGTGGTGCCGTCGCTGAGCCCGTCGATGGACATCCAGGTGTCGTCCAACTTCGAGCGGCTGTTGTTCGAGATCAACGGGCGCGACGGTGGGCAGACCGCCGAGCAGTTGCAGAGATTCCGGGCCAGCGGGTCGTTGTCGATCGAGCCGGACCAACGCGCCGACCACCTCGACGCGGTGTTCGCTGCGGCCCGCCTCGACGATGCCCAAACCCTCGACGTGATCCGTCGCACGTACGCATCGACGGGCATGTTGCTCGACCCGCACACCGCTGTCGCGGTTGGTGCCGTCGACCTCGTGCGGTCCGCGATCGCCGGACCGATGGTGACGCTGGCGACCGCGCACCCGGCGAAGTTCCCCGACGCGGTCGAACAGGCCACCGGGATTCGCCCGCAGCTTCCCTCGCACCTGGCCGATCTGATGGAGCGCGCCGAATTCGTGACCGATCTCCCCAACGATCTCGGTGCTGTCGAACGGTTCGTCGAAGCCAACATCGCCCGCTGAGTTCGGCAGGAATCCGGCCTATACGGTTGCTTCATGCCGGCGATCGCCTTGACCGCATCCCCGTATCCTCCGCTGAATGTGCAGGTGCGTACCCCGAGGCTGTCGCTGCTCGGGGCAACGGACGACCTGCTGCAGGAACTGGCCTTGCCCGCAGCACCCCGCACGTAGCCACCCGGATCCTCGGACGGTCAGCGTGCGTCCCCGGCGCCTCGGTCCTGTGGAGTTCTTTGCGCCCATCTGGGTGCCTTGAAAGACTCCACAGCGCGAAGCCAACGTCGATCGCTGAACTACGGTGCGCCCGATGGGGGACATCGACTTTGCGCTGCCGACCGATATCGCCGAGCTCAC
>JANMNE010000285.1:0-3061 GCA_031373785.1 Ilumatobacteraceae bacterium | reverse complement strand
CGTGCTCGACGATCCCGCGCCTGCCGATTGCGGGGTCTGCGACAACTGCACGGGAGTGAAGAACGTCGTCGAACTCGACGATGCCTTTGTCGCCGAGGCGCAGCGGTTCATCCGTCGTGGGTACGTGGTGATCGAGCCACGCAAGAAGATCGGCGGCAAGAAGCTGAAGGACGAGCTCCGTGTGGAGGAGGGTCGCGCCCTGTGCATGTGGAACGACGCCGGCTGGGGCACCCTGGTTTCGAAGGGGAGGCGTGACGGACACTTCGACGACCGTCTGGTTCGCGCACTCGTCGAGATGGTGGGCGAGTGGGGACCAACCCCGAAGCCGACGTGGCTGACCTACGTTCCGTCGCTGCGACGGCCCGGTCTCGTCGCCGAACTTGCGCAGCGAATTTCGGTGGCACTCGACATCCCCGCGATCGAACTGGTCGAGAAGACGCGCGACGCGCCGCCTCAGAAGCAGATGAGGAACTCGGCTCACCAGGAATCGAACGTCCACGACGCCTTCCGCGTAGTCGGCGCACCGCTTCCGGAACCGCTCTTCCTGATCGACGACCTCGTCGACTCGAGGTGGACCATGACCGAGATCGGCAGCCTCCTGCGCGAAGCGGGCTCGGGCCCGGTCGTGCCCCTTGTCCTTGCATCGCTGCTGGGGCGAGACTGATGACCGTGACTGACACGTCGCTGGCAGCATTGTTGCTGACGAATCGCATCGTCGATGTCGACGTCAAACCGCTCTCGTCGAGCGAGTTCTGGACGCTGTGCCGCTCCGTCGAAGACCCCTCGGTGTTGGTCGGAGCATCGGCGGAGTCCATCGCAGAACTGAGCGATCTACCGCTCGACGGCGCCGAGCGAATCTCGGATCTGCTCAGCGCGGGCACCGCCTTCTCGTTCGAACGCGAGCGGTTGGAGGAGGAGGGCCTTCGTCTCGTCTCAGCGTTCGACGACGCGTTCCCGGCAGGCCTTCGCCAACGCCTGGGCGATGCCTGCCCGGCGTTTCTGCTCGTTGCCGGCCCGATGCAATTCCTCTCGGTTGCTGCGGTCGGGATCGTGGGTTCGCGCGACGCCTCCGACGAAGCGCTCTCGATCGCCGCGGCGGCCGCGAACGAGGCTGCGGGCGCCGGACGCGCAGTCGTCAGCGGGCTGGCGCGAGGCATCGATCAGGCCGCAATGGTCGCGGCACTCGACGCCGGCGCACCGGTCGTCGGGTTTCCCGCCGAAGGCCTGCGGGTGGTCGGCCGCACTGCCGAGATCCGCAGACGAGTCCACGCCGGCGAGCTGTGCATGGCCAGCCCGTACGCGCCGGCGATGCGATTCACCGCCGGCAACGCCATGGGCCGCAACAAGCTGATCTACGCCCACGCCGACATCACCCTGGTCGTTTGCAGCGACCTCGGCTCGGGCGGCACGTGGGAGGGTGCCCGCGAGGCGATGCGTCGCAGCTTCGGCCGAGTCGCGGTGTGGATGGGCGAGGGCACCGGGCCCGGGAACTCGAAACTCGTCGAGGCCGGCGGCATTGCGCTGACCGATCTCGACGACCTCCTAGCGATCGAGGCCGTGGCCATCCCACCGGAGCAAATCTCGTTGTTCGAGTGAGTGGGAACCGAAGAGGGGCCGCCGTCTCGGGCGACCCCCTCGGGCTCACGATCTCGGCGCCGCTTACGGCGCGAGTTCCATCTTGCCGCCACCCTTGCCGAAGTTGCATTGGTTCCGCTCGTTGTCGAACAGCGTGTTGTTCGATGCCTTCACTCCGCCGGCCTCGAAGAACAAGATGCCGCAGGCAACGTCGGATGCAGGGGTGTACCAGTTGCCGGTCGACGTGTTGCCCTTGACAGTCGCCGTGGCGCCGAAGCCGACCTGGATGCCGTTCTGGGCGATGTAGTTGATCTTCCCAGACCCGGTCACCGTGTTGTTGGTGATCATCGCGGCCACGTTGCCGTTGGCCACGATCCCGGTCTTCTGGTAGTCGCTGATCGTGTTGCCGGAGACAGTGACCGACTTGATACCGGGGTGCGTGCCGTCGAACGGGGTGTTGCGGACTTCGATGGCGTTGCCCTCCTGGCAGCCACTCTGACCTTGATTGATCCCGATCACCGTGCTGTCGGTGATCGAGCCGGAAGCACCGTCGAACAGGATGCCGCGCAGGCGGTCGACCCCACCGTCACAGACGTCGGCGAGTTGAGACGCCGTCACCGTCACGTTGGTGACGTTTGCGATCGTTCCTGCGTTCGCAACGACTGCGCCCAGGAAGTGACCGCCGACAGGGTCGATGGCGGTGATCGAGTGACCATTGCCGTCGAGGGTCATACCGTTGGGGACGAGGATCGTTTGATCCGTCGTGCAGTCGTTCAGCAGCGTGATCGTGCTGCCGCTCGTGCTGAAGAGGCAGTCACTACCACTCGTCGAGGCCGTCAGGCTGACGGCGGGCGTGTAGGGCGCCCAGTTCGTGTCGCGGCGGAACGTCCCGGTGCCCGCTGCGCCTCCATCGGCATACCATCCGGCGGTCATGGTGTTCCAGAAGACCGCGTCCGGTTCGACGTCGGTGCCGACCGCCGGGGCGGCCGAGTTCAGACCGACGTTGAGCGACTCGTACGGCCCGGGCAAGCCGATTGGGTCAGCCCCCCACGTGTTCGTGTTGTAGGCGATGCCGTAGATGATCTCGTTCGGCACCGTCCCGATCGTGCTGAGGTCGAACGTGACGTTGAACGCCAAGCCGTTGTAGCACTGGTTCTCGGCAGAGGAGAACCATGCCGTGGGAGTGGCCGCACAGTTGGTGGGATCGGCCTCTGGGCGCCACGGGATCGTGACGGTCTGAATGACCGAACCGATGAGCGCGCCCACCGCAGGCACCAAGGTGGAGTTGTCGACGTTGTAGACGTTGAAGGTGATCGGGTGCGTCCAACCGTTGGCCGGGAGGCCGGAGTAGTCGCTCGCCTTGGCCCAGTCGCTCATCGTGACGGTGGCCGAACGCAGTACCCGGCCTATGCCGGCGAGTTGTACGAGGTCACCGAACTCAGCGGTCTGGGTTGCCTGGAAGCCCAGGCTCGGGAGGTTGCCGGGA
>JANMNE010000218.1:0-12144 GCA_031373785.1 Ilumatobacteraceae bacterium | reverse complement strand
GATGACGACGTCTTCGTCGGGGAACGCCATCAACGCCCGATGGAACGCCTCGCCCATCAGGCCTTTCAACACCTGGTCGCGCTTACTGGTGCGCTTCACGCTCATCAGCCCGACCAGCACACACGGCGTGCCGCCGATGCGCTCGAGCGTCGAGAACGTACAACCGTGCAGCTTGTCATCGATGCGCGCCGTCGTGCACAGCACCCAATCTTCTTTGGCCTTCGACAACACTCCGATGTCGAATGCTCCGCCCATTGACGCCATTTCGTCGAGATCGGCGTCGGTGAGCGCTGCACAGTCCCTGGTTTCCACCTGGATTGGCATGCTGTAGAGCTCCCCATGTCGTCGTGCGAAGCCTCCATTGTGCCAGAAAAACGGCCAAATCGAAAAGGCGGACGACGATTAGAGCATCACGGCCTCGTGACCGAGCAACATTCGCAGCTCACCGACGGCCCGATCGAGGTCCACGCAGAACTCGTCTGCCAGGCGCAATATCTTTCCGTGACCGATGTGGAGGTAGACCGGCGAGTCTCCCGGATGGTCGCGAAGAATCTTTCGGATCTGGTGGATTTTGAGCTCATTGAGTGACGTCGACGGCACCTTCAGCCGCAACGATGCCGACGAGCCGGTGTCGAGGCCCTCGATGATGTTGACATCGAGTGCCATGAAACCGACCCGCACGTCGTCGCGCTTGTCGACGCGGCCCCTGACGGTGACGATGGCATCGTCGATCAGTTTGTGGCCGAGCTCCATCAGGGCGCGCGGGAACACCGTGACCTCGATCGTGCTGTCGAGATCCTCGAGCACGAACACCGCCATCTGGTCACCTTTCTTGGTGAACTTGCGGGCCATGTTGGTGATCACACCGCCGAGTGTCAGCACCGCGCCATCTTCGCGCTCCGGTGCCTCGGCGATGCCGCAGTCGACCTTGCGACGCAATGCCGCCTCGACACCGAGCAGCGGGTGGTCGGAGACGTACAGACCGAGCATCTCTTTCTCGAAGCGCAGCCGATCACTCTTGTCGAACTCGTTGACGGGGATCGCGACGCGCTCGTCGAATCCCTCGACGCCTTCGCCACCGAGATCGCCGAACAGGCTCATCACCCCCTGATCGCGCTCGCGCCGGCGAACGAGGGTGCCGTCGATGATCTGCTCGAACACCATCAGCAACCCACGGCGCGGGTGCCCCAGCGAATCGAATGCACCGGCTTTGATCAGGGACTCGACCGTGCGCTTGTTGAGCACGGGCTCCGGTACGCGTTCGGCGAAGTCGTGGAACGAGTCGTATGGCCCGTTGGCGTCACGTTCGCCGAGGAGCAATTCGACCAATCCCTCACCGACGTTGCGGATCGCCGACAGGCCGAACGTGATGGCGCCTGGCGAGCCGGCCGGCAGCGTCACTTCCTCGGCGATCTCTTCGGGCGTGACGGTGGCGAAGTCCATGACCGACCGGTTGACGTCGGGCGTCAGCACCTTGATGCCGCCACTGCGCGCGTCGGAGAGGTACACCGCGGCCTTGTCGAGGTTGCTCTTCACGCTGGAGAGCAGGCAGGCGAAGTACTCGACCGGGTAGTGCGCCTTGAGATACGCGGTCTGATAGGTGACCAACCCGTAGCCGAACGTGTGGCTCTTGTTGAACGCGTAGTCCGCGAACTTCTCGATCACGTCGAACAGTTGCTTGCCCAGCGCCTGGCCGTACCCGCTGTCCTCGGCGCCAGCTTCGAACGCTGCGCGCGCTGCAGCCATGACCTCGCGGGATTTCTTGCCCATGGCCTTGCGGAGGTTGTCGGCCTCGGCCAGCGAATACCCGGCGAACTTCTGGGCGACGCGCATCACGCTCTCCTGATAGATCATCAGGCCGTACGTGTCGCCGAGCACCTCCTTGGCATCTTCGTGGAAGTAGCTGACTTCTTGGCGACCGTTCTTGCGGTCGGCATAGTCGTAGTGCATGTTGACGCTCATCGGCCCCGGCCGGTACAGCGCCAGCACAGCGGAGACGTCGCCGAAGCTGGTCGGCGCCAACGATCGCAGCAGGGCGCGCATCGGCGGCGACTCGAGTTGGAACACACCCATCGTTTCACCGCGCGCCATCAGATCGAACACCGGCTGATCGTCGAGCGGCACGCTGTCGATGTCGAAGGTCGGGTCCTTCACGGCGCGAACCATGGCGACGGTGTCGCTGATCACATCGAGGTTGCGCAATCCGAGGAAGTCCATCTTCAACAGACCCAGTTCCTCGACGCCGTGCATCTCGTACTGGGTGACGACCGGTGCGTCCTCCGGCTTGCCGCCGGCTTCGGGCTTGCGCTGGATCGGCAGGTACGCGGTCAACGGCTCCTTGGTGATCACCACCGCCGCGGCGTGGATTCCGTCGCTGCGCTTCAGGCCTTCGAGACCCTTGGCGACATCGACCACTCGCTTCACGTCGGGGTCCGCATCGCACATCGCCCGAAGCTCGCTGGCCGCCTTGTAACCGTCGATGTACTTCGGGTTCTGCTCGAAGCAGTACTTCAGCGGCGTGTCGCGGCCCATCACCAGCGGCGGCATGGCCTTGGCGATCTTGTCGCCCACGCCGTACGGGTAGCCCAGCACTCGTGCCGCATCGCGAACGGCATTGCGGGCCTTGATCGTGCCGAAGGTGATGATCTGAGCGACGTGGTCGCGGCCGTACTTCTCGGCTGCGTAGCGGATCATCTCATCGCGGTACCGGGAGTCGAAGTCCATGTCGATGTCGGGCATCGAGACGCGGCTGGGGTTCAAGAACCGCTCGAACAGCAGGTCGTACTTGATCGGGTCGAGGTCGGTGATCCGAAGGGAATAGGCGACAGCGCAGCCTGCGGCGGAGCCGCGACCGGGGCCGACACGGATGCCCAGATCCTTGGCGTGCTTGATGAGGTCCCACACGATCAAGAAGTACGAGGCAAAACCCATGTTCTTGATGACCTGCAACTCGTAGGCCAAGCGCTCGACGACCGACGGAGACAAGTCGTCACCCCACCGCTGCTTGGCCCCTTGCCACGTGAGGTGGTCGAGATAGCTGGCGTCGTCGGCGAAGCCCTCGACGATCGGGAAATCGGGCAACTGCGGCTTACCGAACTCGATGTTGACGTCGGCGCGCTCGGCGACCCACAGCGTGTTGTCGCACGCCTCGGGAAAGTCGCGGAACAGGTAGCGCATCTCGGCCGACGTCTTCAGGTAGTGCTCTTGGCCCTCGAACTTGAACCGCTTCGGATCGCTGAGGGTCGCCCCGGTCTGCACACACAACAACGCATCGTGTGCTTCGTGGTCTTCGCGGTGCACGTAGTGCGAGTCATTGGTGGCGATCAACGGCGCGCCGATCTTGCGGGCGATCTCGATCAGCTTGGGATTCGTGTCGCGCTGGGCCTGCAACCCGTGGTCTTGCAACTCGACGAACAGGTTGTCCTTGCCGAAGATCTCTTGCAGCCGCCCGGCCTTGTCGAGCGCCCCCTTCTCGTCGCCCTGCAGGAGCGACTGCAACACGTGACCACCGAGGCAACCAGTCGTCGCGATCAGTCCTTCGTGATAGCGGGCCAGCAACTCCCAGTCCATGCGCGGCTTGTAGTAGTAGCCCTCCATGAACGCCAAGCTGGCCAGCTGGATGAGGTTGCGATAGCCCTGATCGGTCTCGGCCAGCAACGTGAGGTGGTAGTAGAGCTTCTTGCCACCCTCGGTGTCGCCGCCGGAATCATCGACGCGACCGCGCCGCGGTGGGCGCTCGCTGCGGGTCTCGTACGCCATGTACGCCTCGGTGCCGATGACCGGCTTCACGCCCTGCGCACGACACTCCTTGAAGAACTCGAGCACCCCGTACATGTTGCCGTGGTCGGTGATGCCGAGTGCCGGCTGACCATCGGCGACTGCCTTGGCGACGAGGTCATCGAGGCGCGCTGCGCCGTCCAACATCGAGAACTCGGTGTGGACGTGGAGGTGGGTGAATGAATCCCCCACTGGCGCACTCCCTCCCTTTCCGGCCGCTCGTGTGGCCTTGCTGGCCGCTCACTGGCCGACGACTTACATGGATGTTATTCGCTCGACCCTACTCGCTTCCAGGAAGCGATCGTCTACAGGTACGTGCCGGGCCGATCGGGCACGTCGATGGCTGCGGCCGGGCCCATCTGTCCCCCACCGGGCCCGCCGGCCATGGCCCCAGGAGGCAGCTGACGCATGCCCTCGAGCTGTTGGCGGGCGGCGATCTGCTGGGCGAACAGTGTGGCCTGGATGCCGTGGAAGAGGCCCTCCAGCCAGCCCACCAGCTGTGCCTTGGCCACGCGCAACTCGCCGTCGGATGGAATCTCACCGTCTTTGAACGGGAGAGCGAGGTTGCGGAGTTCGTCTTGGAGGTCGGGTGACAGTGCCTCCGACAACTCCACGATGGAGCGCTCGTAGATCTCTGCCAGGCGTTCGCGGCTGGCCTCGTCGAGGGCGCCGGTGCGCACTTCCTCGAGCAACTGCTTGACCATCGAACCGATGCGCATCACCTTGGCGGGTGCTGTGACGGTCTCCATCAGCTCGGCCTCGGGCTGCGGCACGACGACCAGCTCCGCTGCTTCGGCTGGGGGTTCTTCGATCGCCATCGGGGGCTCCTTGGTAGTGGGTGACTTCACGACGTACTGGCCAACAATGGCACCAGCATCTCAGCAGATGTGAGCGACCCGTGTCGACAGACCAGTGGATAGGGCCCGCTGTCGGCCGGGTCGAGAAAGCTGATCGGGGCCTTCGTGATCAACGCCACGTCACCCAGCCGGGCGGCAACCGGTGGGCTGACAACGGATCCGAAGCAGCCACCCTCGATCAACTCCTGGCGGCTCATCACCCAGGCGACATCGCGATGCGCGCCCTGTGCGGCCGCCAGCAGGTCATCCGCCGCGCCGGGACGCGCATGCAGCCACCGGAACCGGCCCTCGCCGGAGAGGTACCGGGTCAGGTTCTGCACATCGGCAGCTATCGGTCGGATGTTGAGCCCGACGTCGACCTGGCCATGGTCGGCGGTCACGAGCAGAGCAGCACCGTCGGTGAGTTGGGCGCGCACCTGCTCGACGATGTCGTCGGCGGATCGCAGCTCGGCCTCGTAGTACGCACCGAACCCGCGCTCGTGGGCGATCTTGTCGATGCCGTCGTAGTAGGCGTAGATCAACGGCTCGCCTTCGCGAAGGAGCTCACCGACGGTGACGGCAAGACTCGAGGCAGCGCGCCAGCCGACCATCCGCCCACCGCGCAGGTGAGCCTCCGTGAACGCCGTCCGCTCGAAATCGGCCTTGGTCACGACCGGCACGGGCTCACCCATGAACGGTGCGAAGGGTTGCACGCGACGCGGTTCATGCTTGCGGCGGGCGTCGCCGGCCTCGGTCGCCCATCGCAACACGTTCAGCACCTCGCCGCCCACGTCCATCCGGTAGCCGACCAGCCCGTGCTCGCCCGGCGTCAGTCCCGTGGTGATCGACGTCAGCGCCGTCGCGGTGGTCGACGGGGCGACCGTCGTGATCGGCCCGCCCTCGAACGCGCCGAGCGTCGGCATGTGGACGCGATGTTCGACCAACTGCTCCCAGCCGAGCCCGTCGAGCACCAGGATCACGACCTGGCGGGCGTCGCGTACGGGCGCCGGCATCCACGCTCGATCGGCACCCCGGTTCGGAGCCAACAAGGTCGGGACGATGGCGCGCACGTTCGCGCCGGAATAGTCGGGGAAGATCGGTTGGTCGTTCACGGGGAACGTCAGTCCATCACCTTGCGGTCGGTGTGCGCCAGCCGGGATTCCCTCCGGACCGGGCAGAAGGCCGTACGATGGCGGAGTGCGCGTTTCCAGCAAAGGCGACTACGCCTGCCGAGCCCTTCTCTCTCTGGCGCTGCACATGGACGGCACCGGACCCACGTCGGTGCGCGACATCGCCGAACGCACCGCCATCCCCCAGCCATATCTGGAGCAGATCCTGCTCGCCCTCAAAGGCGCAGGTCTGGTCAAGTCGAAGCGCGGTGTGGGTGGCGGATACGTGCTGGCCCGCAGCCCTGCCGAGATCCGCATCGGCGAGATCTTGTCGGCTGTCGACGGCCCGATCAGTCTCGGCGACTTCGGCGAGCCACACCAGGACGGCTCGTGCGACCACGAGGGTCAGTGTGTGCTGCTGGCCATCTGGAAGTCAGCTGGCGAGCAGATGAAGCGCCTGCTCGAGGGGTTCACGCTGCAATCGGTCGCCGATGCAGCCCGCGGTGTGGCCCCATGGCCGGAGGCCCGCCTCGAGGACGGCCTCGCTACGTTGTGAGTTGCGCCTCGACGGCTGCCAGATCATCGGGCAGCGGCGAGGTGAACGACATCGGCTCGCCAGTGCCGGGGTGCACGAACTCCAGTTCAGCTGCGTGAAGGAACGGCCGCGGCGTCGAGATGCCGTGCCGGATACCGCCGTAGGTGCCGTCACCGACGACCGGATGACCGATCGCGGCGAGGTGCACCCGGATCTGGTGCGTACGCCCAGATTCCAACCGGCACTCCAACGAGCTCGCCTCGGCCGGCGTGCCGTACTCCGCCAGCACCTCGTAGCGCGTCCGCGCCGACTTGCCGTCGACCACCACGGCCATCCGCATCGGGTCGCGATGGTCGCGCCCGATCGGCGCGTCGATCACGCCGTGGGGGTTCGCCAAGTGCCCCCACACCAGGGTGCGGTAGACCCTGGCGACATCGCGCTGGGCGAGGGCGTAGACCAGCGAGTGGTAGGCCCGCACCGAACGGGCGACGGCCATCAGGCCTGACGTACCGATGTCGAGACGATGCACGATCCCGGGACGGTGTGGCTCGCCGATGTCGGCGAGCTCCGGGTACCTGGTCAGCAAGCCGTTGATCAAGGTGCCGGTCGGGTTTCCGGCACCCGGGTGCACCACCAGCCCGGCCGGCTTGTCGACGACGATCACGTGCTCGTCCTCGTACACCACCGTGTACTTCACCGAAGCGTCGCCGACCGGCAAGTCGGTGGTCGGCAGGCGGGACTCGTCGACATCGATGATCTGGCCGAGCTGCAACCGCTGCTTGCCCGACGTGACGATCGTGCCATCGACCATTGCGCCGCCGATGGCCACGAGTGTGGCGGCATCGGCGCGACTGGCCTCGGTGACCAAGGCGACGATGCGGTCGAGTCGCTCGCCGGCCAGTGCCGGTGGGATCTCCTCGTGGATCATGCCGCTGCTCGCCCCCGGCGATGCCCGAACACGGTCCACAGCACGAACAGCACACCGCCGATGTCGATCGCCATGTCTGCGACGTTGAAGATCGGGAACCATTGGAAGTCGATGAAGTCGACGACGGCCCCGTGAAGGATTCGGTCTCCTCGGAACAGCCGGTCGGCGAGATTCCCGATCGCCCCACCAGCGATCAGCCCTGCCGCGACACGCGTGGTCCGCGCTGTCAACATCCGGCTGGTCCACGCCAGCCAGACGACCACGAGCATGGCAACGATCCCGATCACCGGGCCGATGCCCTGCGCCTTCGAGAACGCCATACCGCTGTTGCGCGTCAGGTTCCACTGCAATGTCCAGATCACGTGCCGCGGTCCTGAGTTGGTCAATTCGGACAGAGCCCAATGCTTGGTCAGCTGATCGACCGCGACCACGATCGGGACGATCACGGCAGTCAACACCGGCGTCACCGCACGGTGGGCCGGCGGTGAGTCAGGTTCGCTGTCTTCGGTCTGCGTGGCCGAGAGAACCTCGGCCTCCGCATCCTCGGTCATCGACGGCCGATCCCGCCGACCTTCTCCTCGACCAGCATCGTCGCCCACGGAATCGCTTCCAGGCGTTCACGCGGAATCGGTCGGCCGGACTCGGTCGAGTAGCCGTAGTGACCCGTTGTCAGTCGCCCCAGCGCGGCATCGATGTCGGCAATCGTCTGGCGAGCCTGCGCCGACAGCGTGAGATCACGCTCGCGCTCGACGACCATGGTGTCGCCTTCGCCGCCTTCGTCGTCGAACTGCACGTCACCCATCTCCTGCTCCTCGATCAACGAGTTCGCCTCGTCCTCCAGTCGATTTGCCTGGCCAGTGAGCGCGGCCTTCTCCTCCAGCAGCAAGGCGCGCTGCGCCGTCAGGAACTTGACGTCGAAGTCCTTGGTGTAGGCGACACCCTCTTTGGTGACACCCTTGACGGCCGGGATCTCGAACACGATCGGTGCCGAACTCGACTTCTTGGCGGGCGCTGCCTTCTTGACGGGGGCTGATGCCGGCGCTGCTCTCTTCGCCGGCGCCGGCGCAGCTGCCTTGGCGGGTGCCGGTGCAGCCTTCTTGGGCGCGGGGGCGGCCTTCTTGGGCGCGGGGGCGGCCTTCTTGGGCGCGGGGGCGGCCTTCTTGATCGGCGCGGCGACAGCCGGCTTCGGTGGTGCGGCCTTCTTGGCAGACGATGCCTTGGCCGGCGCAGCTGCCTTCTTCGAGGCCACCGGCTTTGGCGGGGCAGCCTTCTTGGCCGACGCGCCCTTCTGGGCGGCGACAGCCTTCTTCGGTCCGCTCGACTTCGCCGGCGGGCTGGCCTTCTTAGCGGGAGCCTTTGTGGCGGGAGCCTTCTTGGCAGTTGCCATCCGTGGTGAACCTCCGTCGACCCAGGTGAGCCTGCGATGCTACCGCCGTGGCGGGGCGATGTGTCCGATCACACACCGGTCGAGCCGGCATCCGGAGCTGGGGTGCCTCGGCGTCAGATCTTGGCGGGTTCGCAGCAGCGCTCACGATGCCACCGAAACGTCTGTGCGCGCACACAGACGTTACGCGCCTCTGTTCGCTCGCGCCGATCCAAGATCCGGACAACGGGAATCGCGAAGTGTGCCGAACGGTACGAAGGCGGTCGCTGCGCCACCGTCTCAGAGACGGTCAGCGTGTGACAGCCCGACTGGCTGCCAGGCCCACGTCGATCGAACCGGCAACCGCGCTACATCTGCCTCGCGGCGCTACGTAGCGACGAACTGGGCAGCCCCATTTCGCTACGTAGGCTTCCGGGGCTGCCCGGTTCGACTGATCGACCGGCGTTCAGACGTACCCAGTTGTCTCAGCGTGGTGCCGGTATCAGATCTTGGCGACCCCGATGAAGACCGGCTCGCCATCGAGTTCAGCATTCGGTTCGCCGGCCTCGAACGACAACGACAATGCCAGCGTCGGCTCGGTGATCAGTGTCGCGAACGGCTCCACCTGGGTGCGGACCGCGTCGGGCACGCCGAGACGAAGGGCAATGCGATCGCTGACGTGCAGACCGGCATCGCGCCTCGCCTGTTGCACGAGCCGCACCAGATCGCGAGCTACACCTTCTGCCTCGAGCTCCGGCGTGAGGTCGATGTCGAGCACCACGACACCCGTGTTGGCCGGCAGCGTCGTCGCCCGCGACGGGTCTGCGGCAACGAGCCGCAGCGAGTACTCGCCGTCGAGCAGATCGATTCCGCCGGCCGTCACTGCGCCCGTGGCCTGGTCCTGCGTCCACTGGCCCTGCTTGACCGCGCCGATGACCTTCTGCACGTCCTTGCCGACGCGGGGGCCGAGCACACCCGGAACCACGGTCAGCTCGAATGCCCCGACTGCGTCGAGATCCGTCGACAACACCACATCCTTCACGTTGATCTCGTCGGCGATGATGCTGCGGAACGGCTCCAACGATTCGGCGTCGCGTGCCGCGATGGTCATGCTGGCGAGCGGTTGCCGGACGCGGCGCCCGGTCGCCTTGCGGACGGCGGACGACGCGCTGCAGACATCGCGTACGCGGTCCATGGTCGCAACGAGGGCGGGTGATTCGACCAGCGCTGTGGTCGTCGGCCAATCCGTCAGGTGCACACTGCTGTCGTCGCCGACCAGCCCTCGATACACCGCGTCGGTCGTGAGGGGCAGCAGTGGCGCGGCGACCTGGCACAGCGTGGTCAACACGGTCCACAGCACGTCGAGCGCCTCGGGATCCCCGGCCCAGAACCGCTCACGTGACCGGCGGACGTACCAATTGGTCAACACGTCGAGGAACGTGCGCACCGATCCGCAGGCAGCGAACAGGTCGTAGGCATCCATCGCCGTCGTGACATCGGTGATCAAGGCATGCAACTTGCCGACGATGTACTGGTCGAGTGGGTCACTCGACTCGGTCCTCTGTTGTGCCGTGTGGCCCGCCGCGTTCGCGTACATCGTGAAGAACGAGTACGTGTTCCAGATTGGCAGCACGACGTGGCGCACACTCTCGCGGACCCCGTTCTCGGTCACGGCCAGATCGCCGCCACGCAGGATCGTCGACGACAACAGGTACCAGCGCATGGCATCGGCGCCGTACGTGTCGAAGACCATCATCGGATCGGGGTAGTTGTTGAGGCTCTTCGACATCTTCTGCCCGTCGTCGCCGAGGACGACGCCGTGGCTGATGCACGTGCGGAACGACGGCCGATCGAACAATGCCGTGGCCAGGACGTGCAACGTGTAGAACCAGCCACGAGTCTGGGCCATGTACTCGACGATGAAATCGCCCGGATAGTGATCCTCGAACCAATCGGCGTTCTCGAACGGATAGTGCACCTGGGCGAACGGCATCGAGCCCGACTCGAACCAACAGTCGAGCACCTCGCTGACACGCCGCATGCTCGATCGACCGGTCGGGTCATCGGGGTTCGGGCGAACCAGGTCGTCGACGAATGGACGATGCAGGTCGTCGATCTCCACGCCGAAGTCGCGCTCCAGGTCGGCGATCGAGCCGTACACGTCGATGCGCGGGTACGCCGGATCGTCGCTGCGCCACACCGGGATCGGCGAACCCCAGAAGCGGTTCCGGCTGATGCTCCAGTCGCGGGCGTTGGCCAGCCACTTGCCGAAGCTGCCGTCCTTGACGTGCTCGGGCACCCACTGGATCTGCTGGTTGAGCTCGCTCATCCGGTCCCTGAACGCGGTGACCTGCACGAACCAGCTGCTGATGGCTCGGTAGACCAGTGGCTCTGCGCATCGCCAACAGTGCGGGTACGAGTGCTGGTAGCTGTCGTGGCGTACGACGAGGCCGCGGGCCTTCAGTTCCTTGGTGATGTCCCCGTTGGCATCGAAGACGTGCTGGCCGGCCCAGGGGGCCACCTCGGCGGTGAAACGGCCGTGCTCGTCCATCGGGCACACGGTGGGGATCTCGGCCGCGTTGCAGGCGTTCTGGTCCTCCTCGCCGAAGCCCGGGGCCATGTGCACGACGCCGGTGCCGTCCTCGGTGGAGACGAAGTCGCCGACCAGGACCTGGAAGGCGTTGGGAGTGTCGACGAAGAACGGGAACAGCGGCGTGTAGCGACGGCCGGCGAGCTCGCTGCTCTTCAGCGTGGCCACGCGCACGGCGTTGGCCAGCTCACGCTCGTAGGCCCCGAGGCGCGACTCGGCGAGGATGTAGCGAACGCCGTCCTCCTCCATCACCGCGTAGTCGATGTCGGGCCCGACGGCCAACGCGAGGTTGCTCGGCAGCGTCCACGGTGTGGTCGTCCACGCCAGGATGCGTTCGCCGGAGTCGAGCTGGAACTGTACGGTCAGCGCCGGGTCCTGGCGATCGCGATACACGTCGTCCATCCGCGTCTCGGTATTGCTGAGCGGCGTCTCACAGCGCCAGCAATACGCCAAGACCTTGAAGCCCTCGTAGATCAAACCCTTGTCCCACAAGGTCTTGAAGGCCCACATGACGCTCTCCATGTACGGGAGGTCGAGGGTTTTGTAGTCGTTGTCGAAGTCGACCCAGCGTGCCTGGCGGGTGACGTAGCGCTGCCACTCGTCGGTGAACCGCAGCACGCTGGTGCGGCAGGCGTCGTTGAACCGGTCGATGCCGAACTTGGTGATCTCGGGGTGGCCGCTGATGCCGAGTTCCTTCTCGACGACGACCTCGGCAGGAAGGCCGTGGCAATCCCAACCGAAACGACGCTCGACACGCTTGCCGCGCATCGTCTGGTATCGGGGCACGGTGTCTTTGACGAACCCGGTCAGGAGGTGCCCGTAGTGCGGCAGACCGTTGGCGAACGGCGGACCGTCGTAGAAGACGTACTCCTCGGCGTCGGCGCGCCGACGGATCGACTCGGCAAACGTCTGTCGGTCGGCCCACGAGGCCAGCACTGCGGTCTCGATTGCCGGAAAGGAAGGTTGCGGGTCGACTTCGGGGTACATCTGCGGGCTCCTGTGAATT
>JANMNE010000137.1:0-7966 GCA_031373785.1 Ilumatobacteraceae bacterium | reverse complement strand
CTGAGGAGGGCTCCATGCCCAGTAAGTCGCCACAGAAGCCGTCCGCCAAGAAGGCCGGAAAGACCCTCAAGGAAAAGCGCGAAGCAAAGCGCGAGAAGAAGGACAAGCGCCCGCCGCTCGGGTAGCGGATGGCCGGATAGGTGTGACGCAGCCGTACCTGCTGCCACCGTCGCCGATCGAGCGGATCGACGACTTCTTGGCCGCGGGTGGTGGTCGCGGGCTCGAACGGGCGCTCCAGATCGGCGCGGCAGCAACGATCGACTTGGTCACGGCTGCAGGCTTGCGCGGCCGGGGTGGGGCCGGGTTCTCGACCGGCCGCAAGTGGGCGTCGGTGCGCGACGGTGGCGCAGGGACGCGCTTCGTGGTGGCCAACGGAGCCGAGGGCGAGCCGGCCACGTTCAAGGACAGGATGCTCATCCGTCGCGATCCGTATCGCATCGTCGAGGGGGCTGCCATCGCCGCGTTCGCCGTTGGCGCCGGCACGGTGTTCCTGGCAACGAAGCGCTCGTATGCCCGTGAGGTGCAGGCGTTCAAGCGGGCCGCGGTCGAGCTGACCGCGGCGGGGTTGCTGCAAGAGCTCAGCGTCAACATCGTCGAGGGCCCCGATGACTACCTCTACGGTGAGGAGAAGGCGCTCCTGGAGGTGATCGAGGGGCGGGACCCACTGCCACGCCTGCTTCCGCCGTACGAGCTCGGGCTGTTCGCCACCGACCTGGCCATCGGCTGGGAATCGGGCAATCGCCCGGTGTCGGGTCGCGCCGAGGCCAACCCGACCGCGGTCAACAACGTCGAGACGCTCGCCTCCGCAGCGCACATCGTGGCCAATGGCGTGGAGTGGTTCCGGGCGATGGGCACACATGACTCTCCCGGAACTGTCATTGCCACGGTCGTCGGCGACGTCGTGCGCCCGGGTGTTCACGAGGTGGAGATGGGCACGCCGTTCGCCGAGTTGCTGGCACTGTGCGGTGGCCCGCTGCCGGGCCGGCGTTTCAAGGCGGCGTTCTCGGGTGTGTCGAACGCGGTCCTGCCTGCCGATGCCTTCGAGACGCCACTGACCTACGAGCACTTCGCGGCGCGAGGTTCCGGCCTCGGTGCGGCCGGCTTCGTCGTCTACGACGACTCGGTCAACATGACCCTGGTCGCCTACGAGCTGTCGCGGTTCCTCGCCGCCGAGTCGTGCGGCCAGTGCCCGCCGTGCAAGCTGGGCTCGTTGGCGATCACTGCAGACCTTGCCTCGATCTGCGACGGTGGTGCCACGGATGCGGTCCTCGGGCAGCTGGCCACCCGCCTGCGCGCCGTGACCGACGCCAACCGGTGCTACCTCGGCTCCGAGGAGCAGGTCGTGGTGTCGAGCATCCTGCGCGAGTTCCCCGACGACGTCGCCGCGCTGCTCGAGGGTCGGCCGACGTCGGCCCGCGTCGTGCGCGTGCCGCTGATCGACGACATCGCCGACGACGGCACCGTCACCTACCACGCCTGACCCGGCGATCCTCCCGAATCGTCACTGACGATTCGGGAGGGTTCGTGACGGGCACTTGACAGCGGAGTGTCTCGACGGCGCCGCATTCGCCGGCTCGCTGCTGGTCGTGCTGATCCTCCTCGTGATCGTCGACCTCGACCGACCGCGCCGCCGCTTCGTGATCGTGCCGCGCGCTCCACTCACTGCGCTGCGAGCGAGCATGAACGAGGTGCCCGCCGCCGGCGGGCCGATCCTCAACTGACCGACAACGGCACGGCCGGCGCGGGCCGGCGGCCGATGCCTCCGTCCTGCAGCAACATCCCGGTCATCGTGCGATCGAGGTGGCGTGAACGCCAGCTCAACATCGCCGACGCCTCGGTCAACACGATGGCAGGATCCGTGACCTCGGTCTGCCATGTCGGGTCGGCGGCGAGGTCGAAGCAGCGCCACGAGCCGTCACCGAAGTGCACGTAGGCGCGATCCCGACTTCGTCGCACGGCGAGGTTCTGACGCTCCAGGCGACGATCCCATGGCCATTCATGGTCACCGTGAGGAATGAACACGTCGCGCCAATCCCACTCGTAGTACGCGGCGTCGCGCCACGATGCGGGCCGTTCACCACGCAGGAAGGGCGTCAGCGGGAACCCGTCGCATTGCGCAGGCACCGGCGCGCCCATCGCCTCGCACAGCGTGGGCATGATGTCGACGTTCTCGGTGAACTCGTCGACGACGTCGACGTGATCGCACCGCGGGTCGCGGATGATCCCCAGCACTGCGTAGCTCGACTCGTAGAAGCCGGCCTTCTGAACCAGACCCTGATCACCGAGCTGCTCGCCATGATCGGCCGTGACGACGATGACCGTGTTGTCCCATTCCTCGCGCTGCGCGAGCGCGGCCCAGACGCGCGCCAACTGCGCGTCGACCTCGCTGATCATCCCGAAGTACTGGGTCTGCATCTGTGCGACCTCGGTCGGGTCGGTCGGTGCCGCGGCGGGCGACTGCAGCAACGCGTCGTACAAACGGTGCCGGCTCGTGGGGACCGGCAACGGCGGCGGGCACGACGCAGGGTCGTACATCGCCGAGTACTCACCCGCCGCGCTGTACGGCGGGTGCGGTCGCAGGTACGACAGGTGAGCGAACCACGGTTGGTGCTGGTCGCCGAGCCAGTCGAGGAAGCCGTTGGTCAGAAAGCTCGATGTCGAGAGCTCCGCGGGCCGCTCGTTCTCTCGTTCCAACGCCGTGATCGGATCGGGAAAGTCGTAGCCGTGCCCGTTCAACCATTCGAGCCAGGGCAGTTGCCAACCACTCATGTCGAGCACGGCATCGAAGCCGGGCAGCACGCCCTCGTACGTCGACAACCGAGGATCCTGCGGGTCGTCGACCAGGCGCGGGTCGACACCCTGGTCGGTGTAGCCGAACAGCGCCGGCGCATACCCGGCGCGCCGCGCCGCGTGGGCGATGTTGTCGAAACGTGCATCCAGCGGCGTGCCGTTGGCAACGACACGGTTGTTCATCTGGTACGTGCCGGTGTACAACGCGGCCCGCCCCGGCGAGCACGGCGCCGCCTGTGAGTAGTGCCTGGTGAACCGAACCCCCTGGCTGGCGAGGTCGTCGAGCGCGGGCGTGCGCACGATCGGGTGCCCAGCGCACGACAGCGAGTCGGCCCGGAACTGATCGAGGGTGATCAGCAAGATGTTGGGGAGCGCGGCGTTGTCGTGACCCATCTACGGCAGAATACGTGGGTGAAGTTGCGGCGACGGGCCTTGACGCTGGTGACGGCGACCACGCTGGTGCTCAATGTGGCGACGGCGACCGTGCCGGAATCCGCTCCGCGGGTCGTGCATGCCGACGTACCGGAGATCGAGTGGTGCACGAGCGACGCCGGGATGGCCATCGGTTCCACGGGGTCGAGCGTCGCCTGCCTGCAGTTCACCCTTGCGGCCCTCGGCCTGTACCACGCCACGCTGACCCAGAAGTACGACAAGCTGACAGCCGAGGCCATGGCCATCTTCCAGTCGAACAATCCCCCGCTGCGCGTCGACGGCGTGGCAACCCCGCTGGTGCTGACCGAGATGGGGATCTACTCCGGCGTCGACGCCGAGCCGCCGCCGCTGTGCCTGGCCGACGCCCGTCTCGGCACCGGGTCGAATGGTGCGTCGGTGAAGTGCCTGCAGGACAAGTTGATCCAAGACGGCTACATGAGCGCCAAGTCGACGGGGGTGTTCGACAAGACCACGGCGGACGCGGTGCGTGGATTCCAGTTCGCCACGCCACCACTTCCCACCGACGGTGTCGCCGGGCCGTCCACGCTGGCCGCCATGGGCATCTGGAGTGGCAAGACCACCGTCCAAGGCGGCCCGGTCGTTGCCCACGCCCCCGGTGGTCCGTTCCCGGCGGCGCGCGAGCCGTTCCCGAACTGGAACCTGAGCCGCGACGGCATCCCGTACTACGGCAACCACGTGGCATGCACGAAGGAGAACGCCGACATCATCGCCAACGAGTTCGCCAAGGACGGCGCCGACGACTCCACCCAGCAGTGGGCCACGTACATCGCGTCGCGCGAGGGCGGCTGCAATGCGGCGACGGTCAACCTCAACCTGGCGACTCGCGACGACTCGCACTGCACGTTCCAGCTCAACGCCCTGGCGGGGATGTTCGAACCCCACGGCGAGCTCGGCCGCCGAGGCTGGAGCGTGGTGAACGTGAAGGAATCGATGCAGAACTGCGCCGATGCCGCCAGTGACCTGTGGGTCTACTGCGGCCGAGGCCCCTGGACACCGCCGTACGCCTGCGCCCCACCATGGGCCGGCGACCTCGGCTTCGGCGACGCCTGATTCGATCTACCGCCACTCCGCCGGGCGATCGAGGTGATCGCTGACCGAGCAGTCGTCGTTGAACACCACGAATCGATCGAAGCCACGTAGGAACCAGCGGTCGTGCGTCACCGCGATCACGGTGCCCTGGAACTCGGCGAGCCCGGCCTCCAGTGCCTCGGCGGAGACGAGGTCGAGGTTGTCGGTGGGTTCGTCGAGCAGCAACAACGTGGCGCCGCTGAGCTCGAGCAGCAGGATCTGGAAGCGTGCCTGCTGCCCCCCGCTCAGTGTCTCGAAGAGCTGGTCGGCACAGCCCTGCATCTCGTAGCGACGCAGCATGCCCATCGCCGGTCCGCGCACGACGTCGTTGTCGTGGAGGATCTGCAGCAGCGTCTTCCCACTCCAGTCGGCGTGCTCGTGGGTCTGATTGAACAAGCCGGGAACGACGCCCGCCCCCAGTCGCACGTCGCCGCTGTGCACCACCGACGCATCGCCGTCGAGCACCCGCAGGAAGTGACTCTTGCCGGCACCGTTGCCACCCAGCACGGCAACTCGCTCGCCGTACCACAGCTCGAGCTCGAACGGATCGGTCAACCCGTGCAGCTCCAGTTGGCGCACAGCCAGTGCCCGCTTGCCGGTCCGCGCGCCACCGAGGCGCATGTCGATGCGCTGTTCGCGGACCAGTTCTGGGGCATCGCTTCGTTCCAGGAACTGGCGAAGCCGGCTCTCTGCAGCCTTCAGGCGCGGTGCGAACTTCTCACTGATCTTTGCCCGTCGCCGCATCTCGACGATGAGTTCCTCGAGCTTCTTGCGTTCGTCCTCGTACAGGGCCAACTGATGTTCACGATTCTCCATTCGGGCTTGACGGGCTTCGTGATACCCGGCGAACCCACTGCCGTGTGTCCACGCGCCACTGGCCTCGACGGTCACGATCTTTGTTGCCGTCGCGGCCAGCAGTTCGCGGTCGTGGCTGACGTACAACATCGTCTTGCGGCTGGCGCACAGCTCGGCTTCGAGCCACCGCTTCCCCGGCACGTCGAGGAAGTTGTCGGGCTCGTCGAGCAGCAACACGTCGTAGTCGCTGCGCAGCAACGCCTCGAGCGCCAACCGCTTCTGCTCGCCACCGCTGAACGTGCGCAGCGGGCGGCGTTCCAACTCGGAGAAGGGCTCGCCGATCGCCTTGGTGCAGCACGCATCCCAGAAGACCTCGGCCTCGTACCCGTGGGCATCACCCCACTCCGCCAGCGCGGTCGCGTACCGCATCGGCTCGCCGGCCGCGGTCTGTTCGGCTCGTGCCAGTCGTGCCGCGGCATCTTGTAAACGCTGCGGTGCCAGCGAGACCATCAGCTCGCGCACGGTCTGGTCGTTCTCGGCGACCAGCTGGCGCATGACACCCAGTCGGCCGTCGATCGAGATCGTGCCGCTGGTCGCCGTGGTCTCACCGGCGATCAACCGCAGCAGCGTGCTCTTGCCGACACCGTTCGCACCGACCAGCGCCACCCGGTCACCGTTGCCGACAGTGAAGTTGACGTCGCGCAGCAGTTCGGCGCCACCCGGGCGCCGCCAACCGACATGGCTGACCTGGATCGATCCCATAGTGGTCGCCCACGCTATGCCAGAGTCACCGCGGATTGACGAGCAGTTAGACTGCGGGGCGATGTTGCAGAAAGCTCAACCGCCCACCACGTTGCCGCAGGCCAATGATCCGTGCTGGTGTGGAAGCGGTCGCAAGTACAAGCGGTGCCACAAACCCCTCGAAGGGCGCGTGCTGCAGGGTGTGGTCAGCGCCCGTCGGCCGGTTCCGGACCACATCGTTCGACCGCCCTATGCCGAGACCGGCGTGCCGATCCGGTGGATCGAACCGCGGGTCAAGTCGCCCGACATCCTGGAGCGCATGCGGCATGCCGGCATCGTGGCCGCCGAGGTGTTGCGTCTGGCCGGCGAGAAGGTTGCCGTGGGCGTCACCACCGATGAGATCGACGTGTATGTGCACGACCTCTGCATCGAACGCAACTCGTACCCGAGCCCGCTCAACTACAACCACTTCCCGAAGAGCGTCTGCACCAGCGTCAACGAAGTGATCTGCCACGGCATCCCCGACACCAGGGCGTTGCAGGATGGCGACATCGTCAACATCGATGTCACCACCTACATCGGGGGCGTGCACGGCGACACCAATGCCACGTTCTTCGTCGGCAACGTCGACCCGGCCAGCCAACAGCTGGTGCACGTGACCGAGGAATGCATGTGGCACGGCATCGAGGCGGTGCAGCCGGGTCGGCCGATCAGCGACATCGGCAGGGCCATCGAGTCGCACGCCAAGAAGTACCGCTACGGCGTGGTCAAGGCGTTCATCGGCCACGGCATCGGCGAGCAGTTCCACACCGACATCCAGGTGCTGCACTACTACGACGAGCGGGCCAACACGATCATGCGGCCGGGCATGACCTTCACCATCGAGCCGATGATCACGATGGGGTCGTGGCAGCACAAGATGGTCTTCGACGACAACTGGACCGCGATCACCGCCGATGGCAGGCGTACCGCGCAGTACGAGCACACCATCCTCGTCACCGACGACGGCTTCGACGTGCTGACCGCTCCGGGCGCGGTGTCGCCGTCGGCACCGTGGAATCGCTGACGCCGCTCACCACACGTCGCCAACTGGATCGGCGGATCATCGCGCTGGCGATTCCGGCGCTCGGAACCCTGGCCATCGAGCCCTTGTACGTGTTGGTCGACACGGCGATCGTCGGTCGCCTGGGCACGCCGCAGCTCGGTGGACTGGCCATCGCCACCACGATCCTGTTGACCGTCATCTCGATGACGGCTTCGCTCGAATACGGCGTCACACCCGATGTGGCATACGCCCACGGCGCCGGGCGATCAGCCGAGGCGCGCGACGTGGCCACCGCGGCACTGCGGCTTTCAGTGATGATCGGCGTGCCGATGGGAGCGGTGGTCGCCGCTGCAGCGCATCCGCTCGTCTGGTTGCTCGGTGGCCGCGGCGACGTGTTGGGATACGCCGTCCTGTACCTGCGGATCAGTTGCGTGGGTCTGCCGTTCGTGCTGGTCACCTACGTCGGCCACGGCGTGATGCGCGGTGTCAACGATCTGCGCAAGCCGTTGCGGATCGTGCTGGTCGCCAACGTCGTGAACCTCGTGCTGGAGATCGTTGCCGTCTACTGGCTCGACCTCGGTGTGGCCGGTTCGGCGTGGAGCACCGTGATCGTGCAGATGGGTGCAGCGCTGATGTTCCTGCGCGTGCTGCGGCCGCATCGTGGCGGGGCCCGACCGACGCCGGAGCGGATGAAGAAGTTGCTGCGCAGCGGCGTGCACTTCGCGGTGCGTTCGATCGCGATGTTCGCGGTGTGGAACACGGCCACAGCTGTCGCCGCGCATGTCGACACACCGACGCTGGCGGCACACCAGGTGCTGACCCAACTGTTCATGTTTCTCGCCCTGATGCTCGATGCGCTGGCAATACCCGCCCAGTCGTTGGTGGCCGGCGCACTCGGCGCCGATGACACCAATCAGGCGCTGCTCGTCGGGCGGACCAGCAACCGCCTGTCGCTGTGGTGCGCGGTGCTGCTCGCGTCGGTGCTCGCCGCGCTCAGCCCCCTACTGCCGCACGTGTTCAGCGCCGACCCGGCGGTGCATTCGCGGCTGACCGCCGGTCTGTTGATCCTCGCCG
>JANMNE010000109.1:0-3665 GCA_031373785.1 Ilumatobacteraceae bacterium | reverse complement strand
GGCGCCGTTGCCGATCGCCCACGGTCGGCGACCGACACTGAGGCGATACAGGCTTGGTAGCGGTGCGCCGACGGCGCCTGTGGAGGCTGGTTGTGTGCGATGCAGGACTGTGCCGACGACGCGGGCGGCGACGAGGCTTCCCGCGAACCACACGGCGATGGGCAGGACGAGCAGCGAAAGGTTGAGTGTGACCGACCGCCCGAAGTAGACCGACCCGGATGCACCGTCGAACGCGTGGGTATGGAGTGCGGCGGCGGTCCCGACGAGAACGACGACACAGCCGACGATGTCGAGCCTGGCACGCCGCCACAGTGGGACAGCCCGCGAGAGTCGCGCACGATCCTCGTTGATCTCTCGGTCGATGTTGCGCCGTCCTGTGATGTACAGAGCGAGCCCGGTTGCGCAGAACCCACCCAAGCAGCCAAGCAACGCCGAGAGAGCGAGGCGCGAGGTCGTGGCCCGAGCGAGTGATTCGCGGCCGAGGATCGCTGATGCGAGCAGATAGCCGAGGATGAGTCCGACCAGCGACCCTGCAGCGGTCAAGCCCGCGGTGCGGATCGCGAGCATGCGCAGCAAGTGTCGGCGGCTGGCGCCGCGGATCCTCAGTGTCGCCTGCTCGCGTCGTTGGGCATCGGCGAGAACGTTTCCGGCGTAGCCGGCGAGGAGCGCAGCGAGGAAACCGCCGGGCACGCCGAGGAAGATGAACAGACGCTTGGCGACGGTTGCGTCGCCGGTGGCGACCTCCAGGGTGTTGGAAATGTTGTCGAGCAAGAAGTCCTGGTGTGCCGCCACGGCGCCGACGGCGGCGGCAATGCGCTTGGTTTGAATCAGCGCTGTCGCCGGGTCGGCGTCGAGGAAGCGCCGCTCGACCGTGACATCAATCTCGCGAACGGGCGGATTCTTCAATCGCGAGCCCCGTGCGGTCGCTGCGCGTTCGAAGGCCGGTATCACCCTGTCGGAGAACAGGTCGGGCGAAACGATCATCGAGTTTTGCGAATAGATGAACGCCTCGAGGTCGCTGCCGCGGCGGCTGGAGAACAATGAACGGGCCTCGCTGAGGTCGGCGATGCCGCTGACAACGACATCGAAGCGCGTCGAGTCGGGCAATGCGACCCTGACGGTGTCGCCGATCTTGGCGTGCATCGCCTTGGAAGACTCGACGCTGAGCACCGTGCCGTCCGCGCTGACGCCGCCCTCGATCAGCTTGATGGTTGGGTCGTGTGCCGCGTAGTCGGCATCGAGGCCGAAGAGCCTGGCGGGGCCGGACGCCGTACGACCGTTGGATGACAGGCTGTCGGGTCCGAGATCGACGAGCGACAGTTGCCTCGCGGCGGCGACGCCCCCGACCTGGGAGATGCTCTGGGCGAGATCCGCGAGCGGCACCACGGACGGTTTGTTGGCGGCGACGGGGACGACAGACTCCCGGCTGGAGAACGAGGAGTTCACCGCCGTGTCACCGAGCTGCATGTCGTGCTGAGCCTCGACGACGTAGCCGATGACGGTGGTTGTCCCGGCTGTGGCGATGCCGAGGTTGTAGCCCGCTGGACCTGCGCCGTGGGCGAATGGGTTGTCGGTGTAGCCGGTCAGTGCGGCATCGTTCAGCGTCGCCGAACCGACCACGAAGTGCAGGTCTGCGTCGGGGATCGAGCGAACGGTGACTTCGTTGGCGGTGACGTCGCTCGGGTTGCGAAGCTCGAGGATCACCCGGATCCGATCTCCCTGCTTGACCGCGCCGGCCGGGTCGAACCGCTGTGCAAGGGTGAGGGCGCCTCCGACCCGCTCCGTCACGATGCGTTGCATATCGATGGACAGCGGGGCGACCGCTCGCTGGGTCATCGACGCCGAAAGACCGTCGACGAAAAACAGGATGGCGCAGAACAAGCCGACTCCGAGCGAGACGCCCAGCATCGTGGACAACGTCCGGCGCGGGTTTCTGGCGAGATCAGCAAGGACATATTTAGCCAGCACGACGTTGCTCCGATGCTGATGGGGATCGCGACAGGGTCACCACGCGCTGCAGACGCTTCGCCATGTTCGGATCGTGGGTGACCAGCACCAAGGTCGCGGCCATCTCCTGGTGCACGTCGACGAGCAGCTCGATCACGGTCTGCGCACTCTCGGCGTCGAGTGCTCCGGTGGGTTCGTCGGCAAAGATCACCGCAGGTCGATGAATGACCGCTCGAGCGACAGCGACTCTCTGGCGTTGGCCGCCCGACAGCTGATCCGGCAGCCGCTTGGAGAGCGAACCGAGACCGAGTCGCTCGAGCAGGTCGCCGGGTGTGAACGGCCGGAGCGTGTTCATGTCGTTCCCACAGATCGCCAGCTGAAGACCGAGGTTCTCTTCGACTGTCAGGTGTGGCAGCAAGTTGTCGGCTTGGTACACCATTCCGAGACAACGACGGCGGAACCTGACGCGCTGTCGTTCCGGCAACCCGGAGATCGTCTCATCGCCGATCCTCACCGTGCCGGAGGTCGGGTGAGCCAGGCCCGCCAACACCCCCAGCAGGGTGGACTTGCCGCAGCCGCTGGGCCCCATGACCGCAACATTGGACCCACCCTCGACACAAAACGCTGCGCATTCGAGCGCTCGCGCCGTTCCCGCCTCGCTGGTGTAGTCCACGATCAGGTCGCGAGCAACGATGCTGTTCGCGATACTCATCGCGCCACAACCCCGCCATCCACGAACACGTACCGTTGATCAGCCTGATCAGCCAGGGCGACGTCGTGGGTCACAAAGAGCACCGCGGACTCCGAGCTGAGCACCTCGCTGACAACCCGCCTTGCGGTGTCACCGTCGAGCTGACCGACGACCTCGTCGGCAAGCAGCAGAGCAGGATTGTTCGCCATGGCGACGGCAAGGGCGACTCGCTGCGTCTCGCCGCCGGACAGTTGGCGGGGACGAAGGTGGGCGCAGTGTGCAACCTCGAATCGCTCGAGAAGGTCGTCTGACGAGGCCGGCGCGCTCCGCCGGGATCGGCGAGAGCTGAAGGCGTGGGCAAGCTCCACGTTCTCTCGTGCCGTGAGGAAAGGAATGAGGTTGTCGGATTGCAGTGCGATCCCGATGAACGACGCACGCAGCTCTGCTCTGGCACGGTCGTCAAGATCACTCATCGCAACTCCGTTGATCTCCACGGTCCCGGCGCTCGGCCGAAGCAACCCGGCGATGAGAGACAGCAGCGTCGACTTGCCGCACCCCGATGGACCGATCAAACTGACCTTGTCGCCGGCGGTGATGACGAAGTCCACTCCGCGGAGCGGGGCAGTGCTTTCCTGAGCAGGCGAGAACGACTTGGTGACGCCGAGCAATTGGACGATGGGCGTGTCCGTCATGTCTTTCGCTTTGCTTCTGGTGCCGAGCCGAATACGTCGGGGGATGTCTCGCGGGCATGCTTTTCGAGGTCGAGCACCGTTTGGCTCGCGTCGGCGAGGCCGGTTGCGCTGAGCTCCACGAAGTTCCGCAGGTCGAAGGTGTCTTGGTGCAGGCTTGCGTCCAGCGGAATGTTGTTGATGACTCCAACGCCGGGGGCGTAGTACTTGTTCTCGTTGTCGGGAGCGCCGACGTTGCCCTCCTGGACGACGCGGACGTTGTCGTAGCAGGCGAAGGGCACGCACGTCCTGATGCCGACCTGGACCGGCTGCCCGACCGACGGCTTTTCGTCAGGCGA
>JANMNE010000074.1:0-4914 GCA_031373785.1 Ilumatobacteraceae bacterium | reverse complement strand
TCCCAGTCCGAAGGTCAGCGCCAACAAGCTGGCGGGGGTGACGACATCGAGAAACGACATCACCGCGAGCGCCGCTGCACACGCGAGCATGAACAACTGGCCGCCGATCAGCAGCCGGCGCCGATCGAAGATGTCCGCGAGGGCACCGGCCGGCACCCCGACCAACAGCACGGGCAGCATGCTCGCCGTCGGCACGAGCGCGATCAGGAAGGGCGAGGCCCCGAGGTCGCCCATCAACCACGCCGACCCCACGCTCTGCATGAGCGTGCCGATGTTGGATGCCAATTGGGCGATGAACAACGCCCGGAACACGGGATACCGCAGTGGCGCCCAAGGCGATCGTCGAGCCTCAATGGTCTCGATCTCGGCCTCGCTCATCGATCGCAACCATACGCTAGGTCACTGTGAAAGACCAGCTCAGGCACGATCTTGGTCCGGCAGATAAGGTGCGCCCCCATGCGGGCACCTGCGGTTCGGTTCGGGCTGTGCCGCTGCGTGGCGGTGGTGGTGACGATCGCCGCGACGTTCGCCGGGACGACAACGCTGCCACCGCCGATCGTCCGCGCTGCACCGCTCCCGGTGGAGGCGTTGCTGATCGGCGACTCGGTGCTCAACGGTCTGGCCCAGCCGTACAGCGCAGCGGGACGCGCCGCGTTGGCGGCGCGCCACTCGTTCATCCTCGACAGCGCAGGATGCCGCCGGCTGATCACCACGAGCTGTCGGATCCCACCGGGGTCGGCGCCGACCAACGCCATCACGGTGCTGCGCGCCCATGCGGGCGAGTACGACCGGGTGTTGGTGGTTGCCGCGGGCTACGACGACCCGTCCAGCGGAGACTTCGGTGTGGGTGCCGCAGTCGACGTGTTGATCAACGAGGCCAGGCGGCAGGGGATCAAGCACGTGATCTGGCTCACGTACCGCGAGGCGGGAGGCGCCGGGAACGCGGAGCGCTTCCGCCAGAGCAACGCTGTGCTGCGCAGCCGAACGGACCCGGAGTTGGTGATCGCCGACTGGGCGTCGCGGAGCGCCGGCATGCCGTCGGGTTGGTTCTCCGCAGACGGGATCCACCTCGGGTCACAGGCTGCCGCGGCCATGGGCGCTCTGATCGGCGACACGATCGACGTCCTTCCGATCGTGCCCATCCGGTGCACCACCGAAGTGTGGACCGGCACCGACGTGGTGACGGGATCTGCCACTACGGCACCGGTGACCGGTGGGTTCAACCTGATGACGCCGGTGCGTGCCGTCGATACCCGCGATCTGCCGGGCAAGCTCGGGGCCGGACGCGTGCTGACGGTACCGATCGCCGGTGCCCATGGAGTCCCGACCGACGCAACTGCGGCGATCGTCTCGGTGACCGCCGTCGAACCGTGTGCCGACACCTTCCTCACGGTCTTCCCGTGCGGCAACTCGTTGCCGGTCGCATCGATGGTCAACGCCGATGCGGTGTCGATCGTCGCCAACTCCGGCGTGGTCCGACTCGGCGGGGGATCAGTGTGCATCTTCACCCTCCAACCGACCGATGTGGTCGTCGACGTGAGCGGTTGGATCGGGCCGACCGGTCTGGCGACGACGCCCGCGTCACCGGTGCGTCTCGTCGACACCAGACCAGGCCAGCAACAAGCGCTTGCGGTCACCCAACAACGGCTGGGTGCCGGGCGGGTGCTGACCGTCGACGTGGGCGCATTGGCTGGCTTCGATCCGGCGGCGACGGCTGCGACGGTCAACGTCACGGCGGCCGATCCCGCGGGCGATGGATTCGTCAGCGTGCTGCCCGGCCCGTGCGCGGGTATCAGCCTCCCACCGGTGACGTCGAACCTCAACGTCACCGCGGCTCACGATGCCGCGGCCTCTGCGACCATCGGCCTCGGTGCCGGGCAACTCTGTGTCTACAGCAGCACCGAGACCGATGTCGTCGTCGATCTCCAGGCCTCGCACGGACCGACGGGCAGTGTGGTGGTCGCCGGCGATCCGAGCCGGATCATCGACACCCGTCTGTCGACCCGTCTGCTCAGCGGCCAATCGCGGCAGATCGATCTCGACTCCGCGCCGACCGCGGTGATCGTCAATCTCACCGCTGTCGAGCCGTCGCGCCGCGGATTCCTGACCCTCTACCCGTGCGGCGCGGGCATCCCCACAGTGTCGAACCTCAACGCCGTGGGCGGCGCCGTTGTCGCCAACCGCGCACTCGTGTCGACAGGTGGGTCGAGTCACTTCTGCGTCTACAGCAACGTCGACACCGACGTCGTGATCGATGTCGAAGCCGTCGTCACGCTGAGCTGAGAGCGAGCCGACACAGCCCATGTGGAGTGTTTCGGGGCACCCAGGTAGGCGTGAGACACTCCACAGTTGCCGGTGGAGTGTTTCAAGGCACCCAGGCGGGCGTGAGACACTCCACAGTTGCCGGTGAGTGTTTTAAGGCGCCCAGGCGGGCGTGAGACACTCCACAGCGATCAGTCGGGGGTGACGAGTTCGATGTCGACGGGCTTGCCGCCGGCCGGTCCGTTGATCGGCACGATGTCCATCGGGCACGCCGAGGCGATCACGACCACGTCGACCTCGGCGCGGAACAGCACGCTGTCGCCCGGTGCCGACACGGTCGGTTCGAACGTGATGTTGCCGTCGAGGTCCCACGGGATGTTCATGAACAGGTTCAACGGGGCGGGCACGCGCGAGGTGCGAACGATCGACAACTCCGCCAGGGCCTCATCGAAGTTGGCGCAGCACGAGCGGTGACCAGGCGCAGCCCCGAGTTGTTCGTAGCGAAACTGGTCGCATGCGGCGATGACCGTATCGTGGACGCCCGGACTGGTGTCCGAGATCATCGTCATGATGACGGCGCGCTCCTCGTCGAGCATCTCGTCGCCCGGGTGTGGTCGAAGGTTGCGCCAACGAACCCGCGAATGTTGCATCGACATGGCGATCTCGGGATGGTCGACGCGGATCGCCCAGAAGTCGACGACTTGCGTGCCGTGGGTGTTGATCACCTGAACCGTTCCACCGGCATTGATGCGCACGGCGCGTGCGTGACTTCCCGACACAGTGATGCTCGGCATGTGGTCCCTCCTCGATGACTGCGTCGGCGTCGAGCGCGACGGACGCCATCGACAAGGTAGTGCGCGGAAGCCGTGACGGCATCGTGGCTGGTAGGTTCGGATCGTGCTCGTTGGCCGCCAGTTGCTTGCCAACCGCTATCACAACAAAGGCACCGCGTTCACGGGCGACGAGCGCGACCGTTACCAACTCAACGGGCTGCTGCCTCCGGTGGTCGAAGACCTCGAGACGCAACTCCAACGGGTCAGGGCGGAGCTCGACGCGGCGCACGGCGACCTCGCCCGCCACATCTTCCTGCGGGCCCTGCAGGCGAACAACTCGGTGCTCTTCTACCGGTTCCTGGTCGACAACCTCGAGGAGCTCTTGCCGATCGTGTACACCCCGACCGTGGGCTTGGCATGTCAGGAGTGGTCGCGGACCTACCGCCGCGAGCACGGTCTGTACGTGTCGTGGCCGGATCGTCATCGCATTCCGGAGTTGCTCGACAATGCACTGTCGCCCGACGGGGTTGCCGAGGATGTCGACGTGGTGGTCGTGACCGACGGCGAACGGATCCTCGGCCTCGGCGATCTCGGCCTCGGTGGCATGGGCATCCCCATCGGCAAGCTGGCCCTCTACACGGCGGTCGGCGGAGTGGACCCGGAGCGAACCCTGCCGGTGTTCCTCGATGCAGGCACCGAGAACGAGGCGCTGCTGTCGGATCCGCTGTACCTCGGCTGGCGGCACCGTCGGCTCCGCGATGATGAGTACGACGAGCTCGTCGATGCCTTCGTCACAGCGTTGCGCCACCGCTGCCCGCAGGTGCTGCTGCAGTGGGAGGACTTCGCCCAGCGCAACGCCAACCGCTTGCTGAACTCGCATCGCGATCGGATCTGCTCGTTCAACGACGACATCCAAGGCACTGCCGCGGTCGCCGTCGCTGCAATCGTCGGTGGCATGCGCATCAGCGGGACTCCGCTTGCTGAGCTGCGCGTGGTGATCGTCGGCGCCGGATCGGCCGGCATCGGGATCGCCCGTCAGGCCGCGAGTGCCCTCGAGGCGGCGGGGGTGTCACAGGCAGAAGCGCGGCGCCGCTGCTGGCTCGTCGATCGCGACGGGTTGCTGCACGACCGACTCGACGACCTTCACGACTTCCAGGCCGAGTTCATCCGACCGTGGGGCATGGTCGCCCACCTCGCCGACGCCGATGGACGGGTGCCATTGGTCGATGTCGTGCGCCACGTTGCGCCGCACGCGCTGGTCGGCGTGACCGGTCAACCCGGGCTGTTCACCGAGGAGGTGGTCCGCGCCCAAGCCGACCGCGTCGTTCGACCGATCGTGCTGCCCATGTCGAACCCCACCCCGCGCGCGGAGGGCATCCCGGCCGACATCTTGGAGTGGACCGCAGGTCGCGCCCTGGTCGGTACGGGCAGCCCGTTCCCATCAGCGCTGATCGGATCGGAGTTGCATGCGATCACCCAGGTCAACAACCTGTACCTGTTCCCCGGCCTCGGCCGTGGGGTGATCGCGGTCAGGGCCGGCCGAGTCAGCGATGCGATGTTGAGTGCTGCGGCCACCGCGATCGGGTCGATCGCGCCGTCCGATTCGACCGCGCCTGCAACGCTGTTGCCACCCCTCACCCAGGTCTGCGATGTGGCCGACGCGGTCGCCCTCGCGGTTGCTCGCCAGGCCGTCGACGAGGGCTTGGCCGACCCGCTCGACGATGCAGCGATCGTGAAGGCCGTCGAGGCGTGCAAGTGGCGGCCGCAGTACAGGGACACGCTGCCGTCGGGCAGGATGGCGCCATGACCGTGCAGCCGAGTCCCTGGGTACTCGCCGGCGAACCAACCAGCCTCGGTGATCCGACCGGTCTGATCACGT
>JANMNE010000034.1:0-3128 GCA_031373785.1 Ilumatobacteraceae bacterium | reverse complement strand
CAGGTGCTCGCCACCGACTTCTCACCCGCCATGATCGAGCGCGCCGGCGCGCGCAAGGTCGACGGCACCGGCAGCATCTGTGCATCGCTGGTCGGCGGCCAGGAACTGCATCGGCTGCGCGTCGACGAGGGCTCGATCGATCTCTCGTACTCGAACTTCGGTCCGCTCAACTGCGTGCCGGATCTCGGGGAGACCGCTCGTGCCCTCGCCGTCCACACTCGCCCCGGCGGGTACGCGGTGTTCACCGTGATCGGCCGGTACTGCCCGTGGGAAGTCGCGCACTACGCACGGCGGCGCAAGTGGAAGCGGATGAAGGTGCGATTCAGCCGCAACGTGACCCCCGTGGGGATGAACGGGCACACCATCTGGACCCGTTACTTCACGCCGCGCGAGTTCGTGCGCGAGTGGATCGGCACCGATGGCGATTGGGCACTCGAGCACTACGAGGCACTGTCGTTGTTCGTCCCGCCGCCGTACATGGACAAGATGGCCGAGCGTCATCCCAAGCTGTTCCGGCGCTTGGTGTCGATCGACCGGCGCACGGCCGAATGGCCCGTGATGCGCTCGATGGGCGATCACTTCCTCGTGGTCCTGCACCGCCGCTGAGGCCACGCACAGCGGTCCATTCGTCGCATCGGGGATCGGGACTACCCTTTCGCGATGGCCGCCTCGGCAATCGTGGGGTATGCGACGGTGGCACTGAGCGGAAACGAGCTTGGGCTCATCGGCTCGATAATCGGCGGTGTCTCCACGATCATCGCCGCAGTGATGGCCAACGCGGCCGCGGCCCGCCGACAAAGGCGCGAGCTCCGCTACCAACGCAAGGGTTCGGGAATGACCGGCTTCCTCCTCGCACTGCTGTTGGTGTCGGTGGCCGCCGGTCTCTACTTCGCCAATCGCCCTCAGCACGAGGACACTGCCCGCGCCAGCGAGCCGCCAGTTGTGCCGACCACGCAGTCCACGGTCGCTCCGACCGCAGCGCCGACCACCACGCCCACGACCCCGGCACCAGGCGAGGTGCCAATCACCCTCGAAGAAGCCACCGCATTCGTCGACTCGTATCTCGAAGCCGCCAACGGTGAGGGAACCGTCGATCAAGCATGGGCCATGTTCAGCGACGCCCGCGTTCGCGACCTGACCTCGAAACACTTCGACATCGATTCGTTCGGCCGGTTCTGGAAGGAAGTCGACACGGTGGAGTTCACCGGCGCACCCGAGGTTGTGGCTGATTCGACACCCACCCGAGCAGTGATCTTGTACCACCTCACCTACCACATGCTCGTCGATGACAACGACGACGGTGCACTCGATTGCACGGTCGAGCGCGACACCTTCACGCTCATCCGCGTCAACGGCAGTCTCCGGATCGACGCCTATCTGCCGAAAGGCGACGACTGCTGACCCATGGCGCCCGGCAGCATCCCGAGGCTGGCTGCGGTCTGGTTGTGTCCGGCCGAACCGCGTGGCACAATTGTGGCCATGGCGACTGACTCGCTCCGCAACGTGAGAGACCGCTTGTCGGACTTCGTTGATCGCGTCGAGCGAGAGCACGAGCGGATCGTGGTGACACGCAATGGTCGGCCGGCCGCTGTGCTCATCAGTCCAGACGATCTGGCGAGCCTGGAAGAGACGCTCGAGGTTCTCGGCGACAGCGATGTAGTGCGCGGCTTGATCGACGCCGAGGCAGCGATCGCCGCTGGTGATGTCGTACAGGGCATCGACGCGGTACGCGCCTTGCGTCCGTCGACCGCTCAGTGACCGACAGCCCCTACGAACTCGTCGTCGCCGGGCCGGCGGCTCGGGCGATCGGCGAGACCCTGCCCGAGGTCGTTGCTGCAGCCGTCATCGACTTCATCACCGGCGCCTTGATCGGCAACCCACATCGCGTCGGGCGACAACTACGCAACGAGCTTGCCGGCATTCACAGCGCTCGCCGCGGCACGTACCGAGTTCTGTACCGCATCGACGACGACCAGCGCGTGGTGACCGTACTGCGCGTCGACCACCGGCGCGACGTGTACCGATAGCGACCTGACCGTCCGCTGCGGATCAGAAGCGGTCGATGGGGATGCCGAAGCGAGCTTGGTTGACGGCGCCCACGGCGCGTCGATCGAACGCGTCAGCGCCTCGCCGGCCGCATTGGTGATGGTCAACGTCCAGGCCCCGGCCGGCAGTGCTTCGTCGGCCGTGACGAACACCAACTGGAGGTCGTCGTGCTCCCACGGTCGCAGCGCGATCTCGGTCAGCGCCAGCTTCTGCGGTTTCAGCAGCACGCAATGGTCGCTGTGCAACGTGACGATGTCGCCGGCCTCGCTGTACCAGTCGATCAGCCCGTAGAGACGGTGGCGATCCTCATCGGAGTCGATTGCCTCGCCGTCGGCGAACAACTCGATCGACAGCACCGCGTCGGCGCCGTCGACCGCCAGTGGCACTGGAACCGGCGGGCTCCCGCTGTCGATGGACAGCACCCGATCGACGGCCAGCCACACCTCATGCTCTACCGTCAGCGCGCCGTCGGGATCGAACCAGCGCAGCACGGCGAGCACTCGCTCGAACTCCCACCCGTCGGGCCAGTAGAACGACACCGCCGTGCGCAGGCCGGCGTCGTCGTGGCGCCACCAATACAGGTCGTGACCGATCGAGACCGCCGGCCGACTCGCTCGCAACACCGCCGATCCCTCGCTCACCGGGCAGACTCTACGGCGTGCTCGGAATTCCGACCATCAGCTACCTTCCGGCCGACGACGTCGACGACAGCGCGTTGCCGGCGGGCGAGTTGATCCAACATCTCGAGGACGACATCGACGGGTGGTCGGTGTCGGCTGCTCGCCACGACAACACCATCGAGGTCCGCGTCTACGACGTCGCCACTGTGTGGCTCGACGCCAGCCTGCTGGTCGGCACGGTGCGCCCCGCGCATGACGTCGCCGAACCGTGGCTGGGATACCAGCTGGAGCGTCACGTGTTGCCTATCGTGCGAATGATGCGCGGTGAGGCGGTCTTCCATGCGGGGGCAGTGCAAACCGGGCACGGCGCCATCTTGCTCCTCGCCGACGGGCAGGGCGGCAAGAGCACCGCGACCGCCCTCTTGCTGGCCGATGGCGCCGGATTCATCAGCGACGACCAGA
>JANMNE010000347.1:0-33479 GCA_031373785.1 Ilumatobacteraceae bacterium | reverse complement strand
AGCCCGACCGGAGACGCAAACTCCTCGTTCGACAACTCGAACAACTCGGCTACAACGTCGAACTCACCGCAGCTGCCTAACCCCAACCAAACCCTTCTGCGGCACGGGTTCAGAAACTTCATTACACCCCCTTGTCATGATGGGGAGATGTTGGTGGCCGAGGTGCACGAACTCGTTGAGCGGGTGGCGGCGGTCGATGTTTCGTGTGCGGATTGGGGTGTGTTGCAGGGGGCGGTCGGGGACCTGCGCCGGTTGAAGGCATGGGTTGCTGGTCGCGAGATGGTGGTGGCGCGGGCGGTGGCCGCGGTGTCGTCGTTTCCGGAGAAGTCGTTGGCCGAAGCCGGTCGCACGTCGTTGCGCCAGGCCGAGGTGGTGTTGGGGCGGGCCGGGACTGCCGAGGTGGTGCCGTCGCTGGGCTCCTCGTTGGAGGCGGGTCGGGTGTCGGGTGAGCATGTCGATGTGGCCACGCGGGCGCTGCGTCAGGTCGAACCGGTAGTGCGTGCCCGGCTGATCGAGGCGATTGCGGGGTTGGTGCCGATCGCTGAGCAGTGTTCGGCGGACGAGTTCGCTCGAGACGTGCGGGCTGAGGCGCGACGGTTGGAACGTGATGGTGACGGGCTGGAGCGGTTGGAACAGCAACGCCGGGCGATCCGGCTGAACTCGTGGATCGAGCATGCCACTGGGATGGGTCGCTGGTCAGCGACCTGGGATCCGGCCACCATGGTCCGCTTGGAGGGCCGCCTCGATGCCCAGGTCGAAGCCTTGTTCCATGACCGCACCCCCGACGGCTGTCCAACGGATCCGTTGGAGAAACAGTCCTATCTGCGGGCGTTGGCCTTGTTGGCGTTGATCGATGGCGACGGGGTCGGGGTCGGTCGCCCGGAGATCATCGTCGTCGAAGACCACACCAACCCCGACGACAACGGTCGACCGACGCTGGATTGGGGTGCCGATGTCGATCTCCCCCGCGAGTTCCTGGACGAGTTGCGACCCCGGGCCCGGCAGTATTCGGTGAAGGTCCGCGACGGGGTCGTCATCGACGCCCTGGGCGAGTTGAACCTGGGTCGCACGACCCGGTTGGCCAACCGTGCGCAACGCCGGGCGTTGCGCGGGTTGTATGCGACGTGTGCGGTGCCCGGGTGTCGAGTGCGGTACAGCCGTCTCAAGCTGCACCACGTGATCTGGTGGGAACACGGCGGCACGTCCGACTTGGACAACTTCCTGCCGATCTGCGAACGGCACCATCAGAAGATCCACCACCACGGCTGGCTGATCACCCTCGGCGACCGTCGGGAGTTGACCATCACACTCCCCGACGGCCAGATCATGACCACCGGCCCACCCAAACGAGACGCCGCGTGACCGGCGTCGGCTGGCACGCCGGCGAGGCGCCGTAGATCGAAGACACGGAGCCGACGGGTACGCTGGCGCGCATGCCTTGGGGTGACAATTCGGCCGACGCCAGGTTGCACGGCACATCGATCGCCGACAGCGTGATCGATCTGTTCGGCAACACACCGCTTGTTCGCTTGAAGCGCACCAGCGAGATTCACGGCATCCGATGCGTGCTGGCCATGAAGATGGAGACCACGAACCCGGGGGGCTCGTCGAAGGACCGGCCGGCATTGGAGATGATCCTCGCTGCCGAACGAGACGGGCTGTTGACGCCGGGCGACACGATCGTCGAGCCGACCAGTGGCAACACCGGGGTCGGCCTGGCCATCGTGGCCGCGCAACGTGGCTACAAGTGCGTGTTCGTGATGACCGACAAGAACGGCGTCGAGAAGATCCAGTTGCTGCGGGCGTACGGCGCCGAAGTGATCGTGTGCCCCGTCGCCGTGCCACCCGAGGATCCGCAGAGCTACTACAAGGTGGCCGAGCGGGTCACCAGCGAGCGCAAGGCGTTCCGTCCCAACCAGTATGCGAACCCCAACAACCCGCTGGCGCACGAGAAGACCACCGGGCCCGAGTTGTGGAGCCAGACCGGCGGGCGGATCACCCACTTCGTCGCCGGCGCGGGCACGTGCGGCACCATCACCGGCACCGCTCGGTACCTGAAGGCGCAGAACCCGAACATCAAGGTGATCGCCGGGGACCCGGAGATGTCGGTGTTCTCCGGCGGGTCGGGTCGGCCGTACCTGGTCGAGGGCGTCGGCGAAGACTTCTACCCGGCGGCGTGGGACGCATCGCTGTACGACGAGATCATCCCGATCAGCGACGAGGCCAGCTTCCTGACTGCCCGACAGGTCAGTCGCGAGGAGGGAATCCTCATCGGCGGCAGCGGTGGTCTGGCCGTGGCCGCGGCCTTGCAGGTGGCCCGGCGCGCCGAGCCCGACGACATCGTGGTGGTGCTGAACCCCGACAGTGGGCGGGGCTACCTGTCGCGCCTGTTCAACGACGACTGGATGGCCAACTTCGGGTTCGTGCGCGAGTGCGATCAGTGCATCGTCGCGGTGCTCGAGACGCGCGGCAACACGCCGTCGCTGTTGTACGTCAACCCCGGCGACACCGTGCGCCAGACGATCGAGGTGATGCGCGCCAACGGCGTGAGTCAGTTGCCGGTGTGCAAGAACACGCCGCCGTTCGCCAACGCCGAGGTGTCGGGCTCGGTCGACGAGCTCGACCTGATGGAGTCGGTGTACCGCGACCCGTCGGTGATGGACACCGCGGTCGAGAAGGTGATGAGCCCCAAGCTGCCGACCATCGGCGTCGGGCAGAAGGTGGCGCTGGCCGTGGAGATGCTCGACAAGGCGCCGGCCCTGCTGGTGTTGTCGGGCGGGCGGCCGCTGAGCGTGCTGACCCGGACCGATCTGTTGACCTACTTCGAGGCGGTTGCGAATGGGTGAGACACATGGCTGAGCAACATGGGTGAGTTCGAAGAGCAGTCGTCGTGGGGCTTCGAGACGCGGGCGGTGCACACGGGCCAGGAGCCCGACCCGGTCACGGGCGCGGTCGTCACCCCGATCAGCCTCAGCACGACGTTCGCCCAAGACGGCGTCGGTGGCCACAAGGGGTTCGAGTACTCACGAAGCGGGAACCCGACGCGGGCCGCGCTGGAGGCGTGCGTTGCGTCGCTGGAGGGTGGCCGCCATGGCCTGGCCTTCGCCAGTGGGTTGGCTGCCGAGGACAACGTGCTGCGACTGCTGCAACCCCGCGACCGCGTGTTGCTGGGCAACGACGCGTACGGCGGGACGTTCCGGCTGATCTCGAAGGTGCACACCGGGCTGGCGTGGACGGCGGTCGACCTGATCGACACCGATCGGTTGGCAGCAGAGTGGCCGAGCGACACCAAGCTGGTGTGGCTGGAGACGCCGACCAATCCCCTGCTGCGGTGCTTCGACATCGAGACGATCTGCGAGATCGCCCACGACAACGGCGCATTGGTCTGCGTCGACAACACCTTCGCCACGCCCTTCCTGCAGCAGCCGCTATCGCTCGGGGCCGACGTGGTCGTGCACTCGGCCACGAAGTACCTGGGCGGGCACAGCGACGTGGTCGGCGGCTTCCTGGCCCTCGACGACGACGATCTGGCTGGGCGGCTGACCTTCACGCAGAACGCGGCCGGTGCCGTGCCCGCGCCGTTCGACTGCTACCTCGTGTTGCGCGGAGTGAAGACCTTGGCCGTGCGCATGGAACGACACTGCGCCAACGCCCGCTCGATGGTCGACCTCCTCGTCGGCCACGAGGCCGTCGAGCGCGTGTTGTACCCACAGCTCCCCGACCATCCCGGCCACGCCGCAGCAGCCAAGCAGATGCGCGACTTCGGCGGAATGGTCAGCTTCACCTTGCGCGGCGGGCTCGAGGCCGCGTTGAGGGTGGCCGCGGCAACGGAGTTGTTCGTGTTGGCCGAGTCGCTCGGCGCGGTCGAGAGCCTGATCGAGCATCCCGGCCACATGACCCACGCGTCGGCCGCCGGATCGCCGCTGGAGGTTCCCGACAACTTGCTGCGACTGTCGGTCGGGATCGAGTCAGCAGCCGATCTGGTCGCCGACCTCGCCCAGGCCCTGGAAGCGGCCGCCGGCAAGAGCTAGAGCGAGATCCGGCTCGGTGCAGCGCGAGGATCATCGCCCGCTGACAACGAATCGCTGACCACCGCAGCGCCCCGAGGCCCGGGTTCGGGGCGGCTGACCATCACGGCGCCGACGATCACGATCCCCATGCCCACCACCGCGGCGGCATGCAGCGAATCGCCGCGCACGGCTACACCCAGGACCGTGCCGACGATCGGCGTGAAGAAGATGCCGATCATGCCGCGCACCGTGCCGGCGATGGTCAGCAGCACGCCGTAGAGGGCAAAGGCGATGCCGGTGCCCATCGCCCCGAGCATCAACAGGGCACCGAGTGCTTCGACGTCCATCCCGCCCCGCACCAGACCGACGACGCCGTACGGCAGCGACATCACCGCAGCGATGACGGCCATCCACAGCATCGGCGCCAGCGATCCGTACTTGCGTTGCATCGGTCGCACGAGGTTGGCGGCCACCGCGTAGCAGAGCAGTGCGATCCCCAGCAGCACGACCCCCTTCACGTCGGCTGACGTGCCCTCGTCGACCGAGGTGATCGAGATCAGGGCGATCCCGGCGAAGCCGACCAGCACGGCGAGCATGCGGAACACCGACGGCGCACGACGCAGCCAGAAGGCCGTCACGACAGCGCTGACCACCGGCAGCCCACCGTTGATCATGCCGGTGATCGACGAGCTGACGGTGCTCTCGGCGATCGGGTACAGCAGGAAGGGGATGGCCATCCACAGCGCCGACAACACGACGAATCGGGCCCAGTCCTGCGGTTCGATACGGCGCCGTGCCGTGGGGAACATCGCCAACACCAGTGCGCCGAACACGCATCGCCCCAGCGGCACGACACCGGTCTCGACGTGATCGATGGCGATGGCGATCCACAGGAACGAACTGCCCCACATCGCCGCGACGGCTGTCGTCATCGCCCACTCGCCCGGCCCGAAGTGACCGAAGTGATCGAAGTGACCGAAGTGATCGAGATGACCGACGTTGCCGGTTGACTCCGCCCCGCCCGATCGCTGCACGTCACGATTCTACGAACGACGCTCCGACGGGGACCGGCGAAATTCGGACGCCAAGCTGAGACAGTGGTCACCCCATGGTCACCCCGTGATCGTCGCCGCCACCCGGGCCCCGCTGCGCAGCGCGCCCTCCATGAACCCGCTGAACTCGTCGGTGTGCTCGCCCGCCAGCCGCAGGCGACCGTGAGCTACGTGCATCAGCGGCATCGCCGCGGCCAGTTGGCCGGGCCCGAAGCAGCTGTAGGCGCCCAGGCTGAAGGGATCGTTGGTCCAATCGGTGTGCACCCGCTCGCCCGCCAAACCCTTCGCTCCGGGGAACAGCCGGTCGATCTCGGCGACCACGCGATCGGGTGCCTCCGGGAGCGCGCCGAACGCCGCGCCGTCGTGCGACGACAACAGGTTGGTCAACACGCCACGGTCGCCGGCTTGATCGTCGGTCGTCTCCCAGAGGTGACCCCACGCCCGCTCGGTCAGCACATCGCCGTTACTGGCGTAGTCGCGCCAGATCCGCCGGTCGAACTGCACGCTGATCTTGCCGCCCACCCCGTACCCCACGGAGCCCAGCTCCAACGGCATCGCCGGCCACAGGCGCGACAGCACCGGCAGCGGCACGGCCGCAACGATCGTCGCGGCCGTCATCGTCTCGCCGGTCGTCAGGCGGATCACACCCGCGTCGGCATCGATCGATTGCACGGCCACGCCGGTCCGCACCGCATCGCCGAGCCGCGCCGCCAATCCCGTGGCGAGTTGGTCGTTGCCGCCGACGACTCGATGACACTCGGCCCTCCCCGCACCTTGCAAACGGGTCAGCCGGCCGGCGAAGCGTTGCCCGACTTCCTCCGGCGGCAGCATGTACTCGGTTCGAATGTGGCGACCGATCGCCAGCCGCGACAACACCGAGAGATCGAGCGAGTGCATCAGGTCGGCGAGGTTGCCCCACTCGTCGGCGTCGTCATCACCCACCGCAGCGACGGCTTGCAGCCACCGGGCCATGTCGGGCTGGATCGAAGCATGCATCGACATCGGCACGGCACGCCCACCGGCATCGATCAGCGTCGCCGCGGGGTCGAGGTCCGCAGTTCGGCTGCTCAACGTCAATCCAAGTCTGGCGGCCAAGGCGATCACTTCGTCGTGATTCGAATCGATGAACTCCGCGCCGCGTTCACACGTCTGTCCGTCGCGGAAGTGGTGGCTGAACACACGCCCGCCGACACGGTCGCGTGCTTCCAACACGACGATGTCGAGGCCATCGGCCAGCAGCACCTCGGCACAGCGCAGACCGGCAAGCCCGCCACCGACGATCACAACGTCCACCGAGCTCATGTTCTAGAAGAGTGTGGGTTGTTCGGCGATGATGCGGCGCGGCACGCCCGGCCAGGGGACGTAGTGGTCCATGAAGACCCACGTGCGCCGATGGATCGCCGATGGCCCGTAGGCCTGCAGCGCGGCCTTGTGCACCGGGCACGGGTACCCCTTGTTGGAGTCGAAGCTCCATTGCGGGTAGTGCTCGGCCTGCTCGCGCATGATGCGATCGCGTGTCACCTTGGCGAGGATCGATGCCGCGGCCACCGACAGGCAGTGCAGGTCGGCCTTCACGCGCATCTCGACGTGGGCCACCCCGCCACCGACGAAGTCCCACTTGCCGTCGACCACGGCGGCATCGGGCGTGACGCCCAACGCAGCCAGCGCCCGGCGAGTCGCCAACCGTTGCGCCTCGGCCATGCCCAGTTCATCGCACTCCTCCTGCGACGCCCCGCCCACGGCCCACGCATCGCACCACGCAGCAATGCGGTCGAAGAGGAACTCACGACCCGATTCGGTCAGCACCTTCGAGTCGCGCACACCGTTGACCCGCCGCTCGCGCGGCAGCACGGCCGCGCCGACCATCAGCGGTCCGGCCCAGGCGCCGCGGCCGACCTCGTCGATACCGACGATCACGTCGTGCCCCGCGGCCCACAACTCCTTCTCGATCGATCGCGTCGGCGCCCGGCCGCCCATCAGCGCAGCACGATGATCGGGTCGCCGGCAGTGACCTCGCCGACCCGCCACCACATCTCGGACAGCGACGACACCGCCGCCGGATCGACCGCGGCCAGCAACCCGCCCGAGGTCTGCGGATCCATGCACAACGCCTCGCCCGCAGCGGCGGCCGTCGACCGCATGTGGCCCGCGACGTAGTCACGGTTGCGCGGGTCGCCACCGGTGCGCACCCCGCGCACCGCAGCGTCGAGCGCACCCGGGTACGTGCGCAACCCGTCGGTGTCGATCAGCACCTGTACTCCACCGCGCTCGGCCATCTCCCAACCATGCCCCGCCAAGCCGTATCCGGTCACATCGGTGGCGGCGTGCACCGCGCTACCCAGCGACTGCAGTTCCTCCGAGGCGACGCGATTGAGGCGGCGCATGCCGGCGATGGCCTCGGCCTTGTCGGCGGCCGAACCGCCGGCCAGCGCCAGCCCGGTGCCGAGCGGCTTGCTGAGCATCAACACATCGCCCGGTCGGCCGCCGCCCTTGCGGAACACCTTGGCCGGATCGACGACGCCCTGCACGGCCAAGCCGAAGATCGGCTCGGGGTTGCGGATGGTGTGGCCACCGGCGATCGTGCCGCCCGCTTCGGCGACGACCACGGCCGCGGCGTCGAAGATCGCCACGATCGCCTCGCGCGGGAAGTGCTCGGGGAAGGCGGCGATGTTGACGGCAATCGCCACCCGGCCGCCCATCGCGAACACGTCGCTGCACGCATTGGCCGCGGCGATCGCCCCGAAGTCGCTGGGATGATCGACCAGCGGCGGGAAGAAGTCGGTGGTGCTGACCAGCGCGACGCCAGGCGCCATCTCGTAGATCGCCGCGTCGTCGAACGGTGCCAAGCCGACCAGCAGCGATGGGTCGACGCCAGCGGGCATGTCGCGCACCATGTCGGTCAACAGCGCTGCACCCCACTTGGCGGCGCATCCGCCGCACGACGTCCACTCCGTCAGGCGCAGATCGGCGAATGGGTCGGCTTCCACAGCGGTCACCCCGCCAGCCTACGGTGCCTGATCTAGCCTGAACAGATGTACGCGATCGGGCCGCATCGGTTCACCGAGACCGACGCCAAGCGCACCGTTCGCTTCGCCGACGAGATCTTCGACCTCTATGCCGAGGGACGCGATGCCGGCGCGATCGAGCACCTCCGACCACCGCCACCCACTGGCGACCTGGAGGTCGACCTCGACGCAACGTGGTCGTCGTGGTCGTCGGCCGGCCCGGCGTTGCGTGCTGCCAGCCAACTTCCCAGCCGCACCGAGGGCACCGTCACGCAGCTCAGCGTCTCGTTGGGCGGGCTGCCAAAGCTGCCCATCGTCGCGGCCGAGGTGACCTGGAAGGGCATGGTCGGCGATCGCCAGGCCACCCGCGTGCACCACGGTCGCCCGTGGCAGGCACTATGCATCTGGAGCGCCGAGGTGATCGACGACTTCCACGCCGCCGGGCACCCGCTGGCGCCCGGCCGGGCCGGCGAGAACATCACCATCAGCGATCTGCCATGGGCCGACGTGCGCGCCGGTGTGCGGTTACGCATCGGCGACGTGCTGTGCGAGGTCAGCTGCTACGCCCTGCCATGTACCACCAACACCCCGTGGTTCATCGACGGCGACTTCATGGTCATGCACCACGGGCGAGGCCCGGTGAGCCGGGTGTACGCGACGGTGCTCGAGCCGGGTGGCATCCGCACCGGCGACCAGGCCATCCTCGAGCCATAGTCCACGCCGCCGAGCTCAGCTGAACGAGGTGCTCGGCGGCGGCGCGGCGAGCGTGACGGGCGGCCACAACGCTTCCCCCGAGAGCTGGCCAGTGCTCCACGTTTCGTGGGTCAGCGGCATCGGCGGGCCGGCGACTTCCCACAGCACGGCGGGGCGGTCACCGTGCCAGCGGATCGCGAACGACAGCGTCGACGCCAATCCGATCGGCAGCCCGTGGGCCTCGAAGTCGACACCCAGCCACGTCGGCGGGAACGAGCGTGGCATCAGCTGGGCAGCGAACTCGTCGGAGACCACCAGTTGGTGCTCGACCCACGAGGGCACGAGTGCCGGCTCGACCGGCAACTGATCGACACGCCCGGATGGCGTCGGGAGGTTCATCTTGCGCAAGTCGGCCACCGCTCGATGCTCTCCCGCGGCGTGCAGGACCCGCGCCGCAGCCTCGATCGCGCCCGCGGCGATCCCCCCATCGCCGATCTGGGCGCCACGGCGCGCCAATCGTTCCAGCTGGGTGGCGATGTCTGGCACCCAGATCGACGGGGCGTCGCCGAGGCGGACCAGTTCGGCGACCCCGAGGATGAACATCGCCGGGTCGGGCTCTGCGTCAGATGGATCAGGTGGCCCGTTGAGCAGCAGTTCGCACCGGGCTGCGGTGACCGCCTCGACCAGCGCGGCATCCGGCAACTGCAGCCGGCTGGCGCGTTGCGTCTGAGTGAGCCATCCATGGGTCACCTGATCGGCCTCCGGGAACGACTCGGGCAACGTGGCGGCCGCCCCGTGGGCACGGGCAACGGTCACCGTAGTGCGATGGCCGATCGGGTGCATCACGGCGTCGGCCGACAGATCGATCCCCTGCGGCGGCACCAGCGTCGGAGGACGACGGGTCAGCAACCTCCCACCGGTGAACGCGACGGCGATCGGCAGCGACGAGTCGTTGGTCACTTCGATGATCGTCATGCCTCCGCCGTCGGCGACGGAATAGACGCGGTGCACGGCATCGCCACCGGGGATCCGCACCTTGGTCTCGACGACCGGCGTGCCACTGAGACGAATCTGTCGAGTCGAGGTCTCGTGCTGCGGCGTGTGCCACCGGTCGTCGGCCGCGACGAACCAGTCGATCGTCGTCGAGCCGTCCCACGGCTCCACCGCACCCCATTCGGTGACTGTGGCTCGCCACCGGGCACCGACAACTCCTGTGGTCGTCACGAGCAGGCGCCCACGAGCCGGTTCACTCCAGCTCGCTCTTGCGGCTGCGTTGCATCAACGCACCAAGCGCCTCGGCCGCGGTGCGACCGTGATGGCACACCGCCACGACCTGCTCGGTGATCGGCATCTCGACGCCGTACCGGCGAGCGAGGTCGAGCACGCTCGGCGAGCTCTTCACGCCCTCGGCCACCATGTTCATCGAGGCCAGCACGTCTTCGATCTTCTGACCCTGACCCAGCTGCAGCCCGACGGTGTTGTTGCGGCTCTGCTTCGACGAGCACGTCGCCACCAGGTCGCCGATGCCCGCCAGCCCTGAGAAGGTCGTGGCGTGGCCGCCCATCGCCATGCCCAGTCGGGTCATCTCGGCGAGACCGCGCGTGATGATGGTGGCTCGGGTGTTGTCGCCGAAGCCCATGCCCTCGGCCATGCCGCTGGCGATGGCAATCACGTTCTTGACCACGCCGCTGACCTCGCAGCCGACGACGTCGGGGTTGGTGTAGATGCGCAGGCTCGGCCTGCTGAAGATGCGCTGCAACTCGGCTGCGATCACCTCGTCGTCGATCGCGACCACGCTGGCCGCCGGCTGACCGCCGAGGATCTCCTTGGCCAGGTTCGGTCCGGTCAACACGGCGACCGGGTGACCCGGCATCTCGTCGCTGGTGACCTCGCTCATCCGCTTGCGCGAGCTGCGCTCGATCCCCTTCGTCAGCGTCACGACGGGCACCCACGGCCGCAGGAAGGGCGCCGCTTCCGCGGCCACATCGCGATACCCATGCGACGGCACCGCCATCACCAGTACGTCGGCGTGCCTGACCGCTTCCTCCAACGAACTGGTGGCCCGCAACTGCGCCGGCAACATGTAGCTGGCCAGGTAGTCGCCGTTCACGTGGGCGTCGTTGATCTGTGCCGCCAGCTCCGGCCGCCGGGCCCACAGGATGGTCGGCGTGTTGACCGCAGCGAGCGCCGCCACCGTCGTGCCCCAGGAGCCTGCGCCGATGACGGCAACGTTGATCGGCATGGAGACAGCGTAGGTGCCTACGATGCCAGGAGTGAATGCCGTCGTCCTCGTTCCGGTCAAGGCGTTCACCAACGCCAAGGCGCGGCTCGCCACCGTGTTGGCCGACGCCGATCGCGAACGCCTGGCGCGATGGATGTCGGCGCGTGTGCTGGCAGCCGCCGGCGAGTTGCCCACCTACGTCGCCTGCGACGACGAGGAGGTGGCGGCATGGGCCCGCGAGCACGGGGCCTCGGTGCTGTGGCACCCCGGGGTCGGCTTGAACGCTGCCGTCAACAACAGCATCATCGCCTTGCGCGAGTCGGGTGTGACCGACGTGATCGTTGCCCACGGTGATCTGCCACGGGCGCACTCGCTTGCCGCGCTGACCGAGCCCGGCACGTTGACGCTCGTGCCGGATCGACGCAGTGACGGCACCAACGTGGCCTCGCTCCCGACCACGATGGCATTCCAGTTCGCCTACGGCCCCGGGTCCTTCCGGCGACACCTCGGGTCGGCGATCGCTGCCGGGCTGTGCGTGCGCGTGCGCCGCGACCTGCTGCTGGCACTCGACATCGACACGCCGACCGATCTCACCCACCCACTCGTGCAGGAAGTGCTACCGACATGGCTGCAAACGAACCTGGCCAACCTGCGCTAGAACGCGGCGCGTTCACCCACAACCTGGATGTGCCGGCGACAGCACTGGCGATCGGCGCGCACCCCGACGACGTCGAGTTCGGATGCGGTGCGACGTTGGCCAAGTGGGCGGCGGCGGGGTGCGTGGTGCACCACCTGATCTGCACTGACGGTTCCAAGGGGACATGGGACCCCAACGCCGATGTCGTCGCGCTCGCCGCTCAACGGGTGCGCGAGCAGGGTGAAGCGGCGCGGCGGCTGGGCGGTGCGAACGCCGGCCTGGTGATCTTCCTCGACCACGTCGACGGCGAGCTCGACAGCAACCTGGCCGTGCGCGGCGAGGTCGCCGGAGTCATCCGCGAGCTCCGCCCCGATGTCGTGTTGGGGCACGACCCGTGGAAGCGATATCGCCTGCACCCTGATCATCGCCACGCCGGCCTGCTGGCCTGCGAAGGCATCGTCGCTGCCCGCGATCCGCACTTCTACCGCGAGCAGAGCCTGGCGGCACATCGCCCGTCGGCGCTGTTGCTGTTCGAGGCCGACGAGCCCGACCACGTCGAAGACGTCGGCGCGCACGACGGCGCGTTCCTCGCTCGAAAGCTCGATGCACTCGAGGCCCACACCAGTCAGTTCGAGAGCACGATGAAGGCGATCGACGGTGACCATCTCATCGCCTTCCGGAGCCGGGTGGCGACACGCCTGGCGAGCCTGGGCGAGCCGTTCGGCTACGACGCTGCCGAGATCTTCAAGCTGATCACCGATCTGTGACGGTGAACTGACCCGGCCGGCGCCCGGCGCCGACCCCGCCGGCGAACGCTTGCGCAATCGACATCCACTCCGTCGCCGAATCGCCGACGACTCGCAGGGCGGTGTCAGCGAGGTGACGGCGTTGCGTGACCACGAGGCAGAAGTCGAGCGCTGATCCCGACACGCTGTCGGCGGTCGACTCCCCCCAGTCCCACTGCTCGCCGTCCGGCGCGGTGAGGTGCACGGCGACATCGACCTCGGGCACCGCCATGCCATGGACGGCGTAGCTGAACGGGCGAGCCCGAACACCGATGTGGGCGACGTGGCGCAGCCGTGCCGTCGGCCGGCGGGCGATGCCGAGCGCATCGGCGATGTCTTGACCATGCGCCCAGGTCTCCATCAACCGCGCCGTGATGAACGAGCGGGCTCCCATCGACGGGCCGTACCACAACACGCGGGTGGCGGGATCGAGCGCGCGAGCGATGTCGATCAGTTCACGTCGCTCGTCGCGCCAGTGGTGAAGGAGATCGCTCGACGGGATCGATCGCCCGGGCGCGATCGAAGTGTCGGTGCCGCCATGCGAGGCGAGCCACTGCGTGTCGGCGACGAATGCGTCGGTGTCGGTCAGCGCCAGAACGGCGCGCTGGTCGAAGAACCACAGATGACTGACCTGGTCGCGGATCGTCCACCCGGGTGATGGCGTGTCGGTGTCCCAGTGCGCATCGTCGAGACCGGCGACGACCTCGTCGAGATCACCATGCTCGGCCTCGAGGTCGTCGCAGATCGCGCGCATGGGTCGAAGAGTATCGCGGTTCAAAACGAGAAACGGAGGGCACAAGGCCCTCCGTTCCCGGCTCCGTGTATCGACGTACGTCGACGGATCACTTCTTCTTGGCTGCTGCCTTCTTTGCCGGAGCCTTCTTGGCTGCTGCCTTCTTCGCCGGCGCGGCCTTCTTCGCAGGTGCCTTCTTGGCTGCTGCCTTTTTGGCCGGAGCCTTCTTCGCCGCGGCCTTCTTGGCCGGAGCCTTCTTCGCTGCTGCCTTCTTGGCCGGAGCTGCTTTCTTCGCTGCGGCCTTCTTGGCCGGAGCTGCTTTCTTGGCTGCTGCCTTCTTGGCAGGAGCCGCCTTCTTGGCCGGAGCCTTCTTTGCTGCCACTGGTGTTTCCTTCTTTCTTGTTTCGGTGATTACTTGTTGTTGAGGGTCGCTTTGAGCGTGCTGCTCGCGGTGAACTTCATCCGCGTCGATGCAGCGATGTTCACTGCAGCGCCGGTCTGGGGATTACGGCCGGTGCGCGCCTGGGACCTCGAGGTGCTGAACGAGCCGAAGCCCGGCCAAGCGACCTTGTCGCCACCCTTGGCGGCACTCGTGACGATCTCGAAAAAGGCGCCGACTGTCTTCTCGGCATCAGCCTTGCTCACATCAGCGCTCTTTGCGATCGCATCGATCAGCTCTGCTTTGGTCATGTTGAGTTGATACCTCCGGGTATCGGGTTGTAGTAACGGAGCGTTACGCAGACAAATCGTGCGTGTTTCGCGCGCCAATTACAAGCATCTATGTTGTTGCATTTGCAATCACTAGGGAAGAGCCACCAATGAGCGACACCGACGAGATCGCCGGAATCGATGGATGTCGAGCGGGTTGGATCGTGGCGACTGCGCGCGGTGTCGTCGTGGTGCCGACATTGCACCTCGAACCGTTCACACTCGTCGGCATCGACATGCCGATCGGGCTCGTCGACGGACCTCCGCGCGCGTGCGATCTCGAGGCGCGCAAGTTCCTCGGGCGTGCCGGGAGTTCGGTGTTTCCAGCTCCGCCACGCGCTGCCTTGGCGCACACCGAATACCGCGCCGCGCTGGCCGCGGCGCGTGCCGCGACCGGACGCGGCATCTCCAAGCAGACGTTCAACATCATGGCCAAAGTCGCCGAGCTCGATGCGCTGATTAGTAGCTCTGACCAGCACCGCATGATCGAAGTTCACCCGGAGTGCGCGTTCAGGATGCTCAACGACGGCACGCCCCTGCCATCGAAAACGACCGCCGACGGTCGACAACTGCGCCGCCAACTTCTGGCCCGCCATTTCGACGTTCCATCGCACGCGCCGGCAGGTGCGGCACCCGACGACCTCCTCGATGCCTACGCGGTGTTGTGGAGCGCGCAGCGATACCGACGCGGCGAGCACCGAGCGTTCGGCGACGGTCAGTGCGATGCCCGCGGTATCGAGATGCGCATCGTGTGCTGAGCGATCAGTCGGCCAGCGCGACGGCCAGCCGCGCGGCGTACTCATCCGCTTCGGCCTCGGTGTCGTATTTCACACGCGGCCAGAAAAATCCGCGCAACCCATCTTTGCGACGTCGCGGCACGACGTGCACGTGCAGATGCGCGACGCTCTGACTGACGACGTTGTTGAGCGCGACGAACGTGCCATCGCACGCGAGCGCGGCCGGCATGCGCGCAGCAACCCGCTGCACTCGCTCGAACACCGGACCGACGAGATCGCTGTCGAGATCGGCGAGCGTGACCACGTGCCGCTTCGGCACGACCAAGACGTGCCCCTTGAACACGGGCGAACGATCCAGGAACGCCAACACGATGTCGTCGGCGAGCACGGTGCGAACCGGCAACGTCCCGTTGATCGCGTCGCAGAACTGACAGGGAGTCTCGACCACTCGTGCATTCTGCCCCCACGACAAGATGGCGACATGCACTCCCCTCGTATCTCGCCCGTCACGACACCGACCGATGAAGTCACCGAGCTCTTCGAAAAGGCCGGACTCCGCGCTCCCGACGGCTCGCCACTGAACATCTTCGGCACGCTGGCCCACCATCCCGCTCTCCTTCGCCGCTGGCTCGTCTTCGCCACGCACGTGCTCGCCAAGAACTCCCTGTCAGCACGCGATCGCGAGCTGTTGATCCTGCGGGCGGGATGGCGATGCGCGTCGCAATACGAGTTCAGCCAGCACGCGCTGATCGCATTGCGCTGCGACATCACTGCCGACGAGGTGCAGCGCACCAAGTTGCCGATCGACGAGGGCGCCTGGAGCACCGCCGACGCCGCGTTGCTACGCGCCGCCGACGAGTTGCACGACGACTCGCGCATCAGCGATGCGACGTGGCAGGAGCTTGCCGCGAGGTTGACCGACCAGCAGTTGCTCGACGTGATCTTCACCGTCGGCAACTACCACGTGGTCGCCTTCGCGCTGAACAGCTGCGGCGTGGAACTCGACCCAGGAGTGCCCGCGGCGATGTAGGCCGGTGGATGTTGGAGGTGGAGGAACAGGTCGCGGCCACTATCCACCAACGCTCGCGCCTGCTCGGCTACAACTATTCCGTTGCTCAGTTCGCTCGTCTTCCCGAACCGACGATTGGAGTTGCGTTGACCGATCTCGCCCCTACCCATGCTCGTCATGTCGATGTCCAGGGGGGTGTGCGAACTCGGATCGTGCTCGACACCTCGGTGCTGGTCGCCGATCCAGCCTGCATCGCCAGCTTCATCGGAGCGGACGTGGTGATACCACTGACCGTCATCGAGGAGCTCGACGGGCTGAAAAGTCGGGGCGACGACGTGGGCCGGGCGGCACGCACAGCGCTGCGCACACTGGAGGAGTTGCGCGTCAACGCCGGTGGATCACTGGCCGATGCCACCCCGGTCGGTGACAGCTCGTCGGCCAGCACGGTCAAGATCGAGATCAACGGCGTGCAGAAGCACCTGTTGATCGAACACGGCCTCGATCCCTCACTGCCCGACAACCGGATCATCGGTGCGGCACTCGGCCAACAGATGCACGGACCGACCTGCGTGGTCTCCAACGACGCAGCGTTGCGCATCAAGGCCGCCCACCTCGGCCTGCAGGCCGACGAGCATCGCCCGATCGGTCGCAGCCTGGCAACGCGTCCCAGCGGATGGGGCACGTACGAGACGACGCACGAGGCCATCGACTGCCTGTATTCAGCGAGCGCCATCGACATCGACTCGGTCCCTTCGTGCAGCCAGTTGCACGAGAACGGGTTCGCCGTGCTGCGCGCCGGGTCGCAGTCGGCCCTGGCACGACGCGCCGGTGACGAGCTGAAGCTGCTGCACCACAACGCCCCGGAGGCGTGGGGCCTGCGGGCCCGGTCGAAGGAGCAACGCTTTGCACTCGAACTGCTGCTCGATCCCGACGTCAGCGTCGTCGCCCTGGACGGCCGCGCCGGCACCGGCAAGACGCTGCTGGCCATCGCCGCCGGCCTCGAGCAGGTCGTCGAGAACCGGCGGTACGAGCGGCTGGCCGTGTACCGCCCGCTGATCCCCGTCGGCCGCGCCGATGTCGGCTTCCTGCCCGGCACGCTCGAGGAGAAGCTCGACCCGTGGATGTCGGCGATCCACGACGCGATCGTGGCGCTCACCGATCAGCGCAGCAGCAACGACGCCAACCGCCTGATCGACGAGCTGATCGGCCGCAATCAGCTGTCGCTGGAGTCCGTCACGTTCTTGCGCGGCCGTTCGTTGCATCGCCAGATCGTCGTGGTCGACGAGGCGCAGAACCTCGAGCCGACGACCCTGAAGACCGTGCTGACACGCATCGGCGAGGGCACGAAGGTGATCTTCACCGGCGACACCAGCCAGATCGATGCGCCCTACATGGGCGAGTCGAACAACGCCCTCGCCGTGCTGATCCAGGCGTTCGGCGGCCAGCAGTGCTTCGGGCACATCACCCTCACGTCGTGCGAGCGTGGCGCCGTCGCCAGCCTCGCCGCGGAACTGTTGTAGGCGAGAACACGCCGCAACACCAGGGAACACACCCGGCGAGCCAGGTCTCGTCACACCCCCGGCGTATGGTTGGGTGCATGGATGCGGAGCTCGACGACATGCGGTTCGCCGTGGTCGATGTCGAGACGTCGGGTCTGTCGATCCGCCGCCATCACGTGCTGCAGATCGGCCTCGTCGTGGTCGATGGGCACGGTCGGGTGCTCGATCGGTGGTCCAGCCTGGTTGCGCCGCGGCGCCGATGGTGGTTCCGTGTCGGCCCGGTGGGCATCCATGGCATTCGTCGCCACATGGTGCTGGCTGCGCCCCCCGGTGCCAAGGTGCTGACGGAGTTGGCCGCGCGATTGACCGATGCCCACTTCGTCGCCCACAACGCAGCGTTCGACGCCGAGTTCTTACGCAAGGCCGCCAAGACACACGGGGTTGCCGTTCCCATCGTCAACCCGCTGTGCACGCTCACACTCTCGCGTCGCCTCGACCCCGACCGGCAGCTGTCGCACCGCCTCGCCGACCTCTGCGCGCGGTATGGCATCGAGTTGGTCCGACCGCACGACGCCTTGGCCGATGCCGACGCCACGGCCGCTGTGTTGCCCCACCTGCTGCGCGCCCACGGCATCACCAGCGCTGCTCAGTTGACGGTCGCCTCGTAACGCTCCAACAACTGGCGCGCCGCATCGGCGCCGAGATCGTGCCACTCCTCCGGTTCGAGCACCGACGCGTGCGGCCCCAGTCGGAGCAGCAGCGTTCGCAGCCAGCGCTCGTTGGCCACCGCCATGCGCACCACGCTGACTCCGTCTGATTCCTCGTGCTCGTCGCGCAATGGATACCGCTCCGCCGCCCAACGCGCTGCCGGCGCGAGGCGCAGCACGACCGACGGCACATCGCTGTCGACGAACCAGCGGTCGCCGCTCGGCGGCACGACCGGGGCGGCGCCCTGCGGCGCGGCGTCGATCTCGCCCGTGCGCTCCCACTCCTCGAACCGGTCGATCCGGAACGTGCGCGATTCACCCGACCGGCTGTCGTCGGCGATCACGTACCAATGGCCGCGGTCGAGGAAGATCGAGCGTGGCGTGATCTCGCGATCGGTCGCCTCATCGCGGTTGGCCGACCAGTAGCGCACCCGCATCCGGGCGTTGTCGTTGACCGCCGCAGCCAGATCCGCCGTCGCCGGAGGCTGCGGAACATCGACCACCACGCCGTCGTCGCCCAGCACCCCGGCCAACTTGGCGAGTGCCCGGGCCAAGGAGCCATCGGGGTCTGCCCCCGGAAGTTGCATCGCCGCACGGGCCGAGGTCAACAGGGCGAAGCCCTCGGGTGCAGTCAGGCGCAGCGGCTTGGTGAACAGCCGCGGCAGGCCGGCGAACACCACGCCTTCGTCGATGAACACGTCGATCATCTCGTCGATGAACGGCGGCAGCCCGCACAGCGCAGCCAGCTCGAGGTCGCCGACGAGCTCGGCCTCGGTGAGCTCGAACCGCGCCGCCATCTCGGCCACCGGCACCTCGCCGCGCTCCATCAACCACGGCAACATCACCAGCAGGCGGCGCAGGCGCTCGGCCGACCGGCGCGGCCCGCGTCGCCCCGTCATGATCTGCTCGCCATGGCGCGCAACCACTCGATCAGACCCTCACGCACGTCGAGAGGCGCGACGACCTCGGCGTGCACGCCCCAACCGAACAGCCACGAGCGGAAGGCGTCGAGGTTGCTGCACGGCACCTCGACATCGACGCTGCCATCGTCGAGACGGCGAACGATCGACTCCTCTCCGAGCTCGCGGACGGCGAACGTCGCACGCGTGTTGTCGATGTGGACGGTCGCCGACTGCTCACCCTCGCCGAGCTCTTTCGGGTCGGCGGGAAAGACGGCGCGCGGGTCGAAGTTGGCGGGGCGTTCGAACTCCGCCCCGTCGCCTCGTTCGATCGAGCCCTCGATGCGGTCGACGCGGTAGGTGCGCACCTCGTGATGGCCGAGGTCGTGCCCGATGACGTACCAGAAGCCCTCGCGGAGCAACAGCGCGTACGGCTGCAGCGTGCGCGGCACGCCGTGGTAACCGAAGGTGACCGTCGCCCGCGCCGCGACCGACTCGCGCAACGGCGGGAGCAGGTCGAGCTGCGGGAGGTTGGCGGTGATCGAGGCCATGCTGTCGGCAACGCCGCCGAGCTTGAACATCCCGAACTCGGCCTCGGTCGTGCGCGCCGCGGCGACTGCGACCTGCAGGGCGCGACGTTCGTCGTCGGTCAGGTCGAGATCGCGAAGCTCATACCGGTCGCGGTCGACCCGGTACGCGGTCTGCCCGGCGTGCACGCCGCCCAGCACCTGGGTCTCGATCGGCACGCCGACGTCGCGCAGCAGGCCCTTGTCGCGCTCGAACGCACCGCGCATTGCAGCGTGCCCGGCCGGGTACTGATCGCGCAACTGGTTGACGATGTCGTCGAGCGTCAACGGAACGCGAGTCTCGAGCAGCAGGGCCAACAGGTTGGTGGTCCGCTCCAATTGATCGTTCATCAGGGCACCGAGCGTAGGGAATTCGGGGTGACATCGGCATACCCTGATGCCCGATGTCGGTGCTCGACCAGCTCCCCGTGGTGAGTGAGAAGCGGATGGCGGTTCGGGTCACCCCCGACGCCCGCCGCCAGATCACCGCGGGTCACCCATGGATCTTCAACGAATCGATCACGTCGATCAGCCACCGCGGCGTGGTCGGCGATCTCGCCGTGATCTTCGACAACGACCGCAACTTCGTTGCCATCGGGCTGTGGGACGCGGGCTCGCCGATCCGCATCCGCGTCCTGCACCACGGCAAGCCCGCCACGATCGACACCGCGTTCTGGCAGCAGCGCATCGCTGCCGCCGTACAGCGCCGCACTGCGATCGGCGACGACACCGATGGGTACCGGGTGTTGAACGGCGAGAACGACGGCTTCCCCGGCCTCGTGCTCGATCGCTATGCCGACACGTGGGTGCTGAAGCTCTACAGCCCGGTGTGGATCCCGCACCTGCGCTCGATCGTGCCGGTGATCGACGACGAGCTCAAACCCACGACGCTGGTCTTGCGCCTGGCGCGCACCATGGCCGACCAGCGCCTGCACGGGTTGAGCGAAGGCATGGCCTTGATCGGCGAGGCACCGACTGCGCCCGTGCTGTTCCGCGAGAACGGGCTGATCTTCGAGGCCGATGTGATCAACGGGCAAAAGACCGGCCACTTCCTCGATCAGCGTGAGAACCGTGCACTGGTCGGATCGATGGCCGCCGGCATGCGCGTGCTCGATGTGTTCGCCGCGACCGGCGGGTTCGGCGTCTACGCCGCAGCCGGCGGCGCGACGCGGGTGACCAGCGTCGACCAGAGCGAACCGACCCTCGCCGCCGCCGAGCGCAACTTCGCCCACAACGCCGACCTGGCGAACGTGCGGCACTGCGAGCACGACTCGATGGTCGGCGATGCGTACGAAGTGATGGATCGTCTGATCCAACGGCGCAAGCACTACGACATCGTGGTCGTGGATCCGCCGGCATTCGCCCAGCGCAAGTCGAACATCGACCGGGCCCTGTATGCGTACGGCCAACTCACCCAACGAGCGGTGCAACTGACACGGACCGACGGGTTGCTGGTGCAAGCGTCGTGCTCGAGCCGGATCACCGAGGAGCAGTTCTACGCGACCGTGCGCGGCGCCGCCCAGCGAGCCGGCTACGACCTCGTCGAGGTTCGCCGCACGGGCCACGCGGTCGATCATCCGGTCACGTTCGCGCAGGGTGGCTACCTGAAGGCGCTGTTCGCCAGGGTGATCCCGCTCGAAGGGTGACTGCGTTGCGATTGTTCCTAGAGATCAACGGTGCGCACTCACCCGTAGCGCGGAACGACTCGCCTACGGTAGAGACAATGACCATCACTCGATCGGCTCGCGTCCGCTCCGCTGCACGGGTCGTCCTCGGTGGCGCACTCATCATCGCCGGGCTCGGCCACCTGACCTTTGCCCGCAACGACTTCCAGGCTCAGGTGCCCGATTGGGTCGGGATCGACAAGAACGTGGTGGTGATCTTGTCCGGCCTCGTCGAGATCTCGCTCGGTTCGGCGTTGATCGTCGTACGACGCCGTCGATCCCTGCTCGGCCTCGCAGTGGGTCTCTTCTTCATCGCCGTGTTCCCGGGCAACATCAGCCAGTTCGTCGACGCCCACGATGCGTTCGGCTTGAACTCCGATGCTGCGAGACGCAACCGCCTGTTCTTCCAGCCCGTGCTCGTCGCCTGGGCATGGTGGTCCACGAATGCCTTTGCCCTCCTCCGCAAGTGAAGGAGCTGACATGGCGGTCAGTGATGCGCAATCGCGAGCACGACGAGGCGCGTCGGTCTACTTGCTGCGGTTGGCGCGGTACCACTCGATGAGGGCGGACGTGGAGGTGTCGTGTTGCGGTGGGTCGGTCGCGACCAACTCGGGCGTGATCCGGTTGGCCAGTGCCTTGCCCAGCTCCACCCCCCACTGGTCGAAGCTGTTGACGCCGAACACGCAGCCCTGCACGAACACGATGTGCTCGTAGAGCGCGATCAGTTGGCCGAGCACGTTGGGTGTGAGGCGGGGGGCCAGGATCGTCGTGCTGGGGCGATTGCCGGGGAACACCCGAGCCGCCTGCTGATGAGCGGGGATGCCCTCGGCAACCACCTCGTCGAGGGTCTTGCCGAACGCCAACGCCTCGCCCTGGGCGAACAGGTTGGCCATCAACAGGTCGTGCTGCTCGAACAACTGATGGTTGGGCTGGGCGAACCCGATGAAGTCGATCGGCACCAGGCGCGTGCCCTGATGCAACAGTTGGTAGAACGCGTGCTGGCCGTTGGTGCCCGGCTCGCCCCACACGATCGGGCCGGTGGTCGTCGAAACCGGTGAGCCGTCGAGGCGCACGCCCTTGCCGTTGGACTCCATGTCGAGCTGTTGCAGGTACGCGGGAAACCTGCGCAGCTCGTGGGCGTACGGCAGGACCGCCTTGGTCTCGGCCCCGAGCACGTTGGCGTACCAGATCCCCAACATCGCCATGACCACCGGGGCATTGAGGTGCAGCGGTGTCTCGACGAAGTGTCGGTCGATGGTGTGGAAGCCGTCGAGGAACTGCCGGAAGCGGGCCGGGCCGATCGACAGCGCCAGCGACAACCCGATGGCCGAGTCGACCGAGTAGCGCCCGCCGACCCAATCCCAGAAGCCGAACATGTTGGCTGTGTCGATGCCGAACGCGGCCACCTGTTCGGCATTGGTGCTGACCGCGACGAAGTGCTTGCTGACCGCATCGACACCGAGCTTGGCCGTCAACCACTGGCGGGCGTGGGTCGCGTTGGTCAGCGTTTCGATGGTGGTGAAGGTCTTCGAGCTGACGATGAACAACGTCGTCGCCGGGTCGAGATCGGCGAGGTTGCCAGTGATGTCGGCGCCGTCGACGTTGCTGACGTAGCGGCAGCGCAGGTTGTGGTCGCCGAACGACGCGGTGGCCAGGAACGCCATCGCCGGGCCGAGATCACTGCCGCCGATACCGATGTTGACGACGGTCTGCATCGCCTCGCCCGTCGCGCCGCGCCAGGCGCCGCTGCGGGCCCGATCGGCGAACGTCGTGATGCGACCGAGCACGTCGTGCACGTCGGGCACGACGTTGTGGCCGTCGACCATCACCACGGCGTCGCGCGGTGCGCGTAGCGCCGTGTGCAGCACGGCCCGTCGCTCGGTCACGTTGATGGGCTCGCCCGCGAACATCGCCGCCCGACGAGCCTCGACCTCACCGGCCGCGGCGACGGCCAGCAGCCGGCGCACGACGTCGTCGTCGATCAGGTGTTTGGAGTAGTCGACCAGGAGGTCACCGGCCTGTAGCCGGTACCGCGCCGAGCGTTGCGGGTCCGTGGCGAACAGCGTGCGCAGGTGTGCAGGACGTGCGGTCGACTGCAGCGCCGACCAGGCGGGTGTCGTCGTGATGTCCATCGTCGCCAGACGCTAGCGAGACTGGTACGGCAACCGCGCTGCGGCGTCCGTGTCGAGCACGACGGCGGTGTTGGTGCGACCGACGCGCTCCACCGGCAGGGCCGGATCATGCAGCATCCATCGCTCGATGATGGGCGCCTTGGCCGACCCGGTCGCCAGCACCAAACGGTGACGGGCCGCGTTGACTGCGTGCACGGTCAGCGTCATCCGCACCCTGCCCTTGTACTCTCCCGACACCGCGACGACGCCGGGCGCATCGATCACGGGATCGCCGGGTGGCCACGATGCGGTGTGGCCGTCGTCGCCGAGGCCGAGGTGCACGATGTCGAGGCGATCAGGCAGCAACGCGGCATACCGCTGCGCCGCGGCGCCGAGATCACCCGTGGTGACCGGCATCAGGTGGATCGACGGCCGATGCGGCCGCAGCACGTCGAGCAGCCCGGCGTTGCGGTCGGGGTCACCGTCGGGGGCGACGCGTTCGTCGACCTGGAAGATCGTCGTCGCCCCCCAGGGCACCGGCAGCAAAGCCAGCCCGACCAGCATCAGCGCCGGGGTCGAGCCCCCGCTGAACGCGACCGTCGCTGCACCGCGCCGCGAGACGGCGTTGCGCAGCTGCCTGGCGATCCACACCGCGGCTTCGTCCGCCGCGGTCTGTGGGTCGGGTGCGACGGTCACGTCCATGCTGATCTCAGGGCTTGATCCGGGCGACTCGGTGGAGGAACTCGACCACGGTCGTGGCGAACGCGTCGTTGTGGTCGCCGGCCACCATGTGGTGCGCATCGCCGATGTCGGCGAACTCAGCGTGCGAAACCAGCGACAAGAACTCCGCTGCCGTCTCCACGCTCAACACATCGCTGCGTTCTCCGCGCACGAGCAGCACGGGCAGCCGCAGATTGCGAGCATGGGTGGCGAAGCGATCGAAGTCGACGCTGGAGCGCGGTCGGGCGTCGCTCATGAACTGCGGGTCCCAATGCCACCGGAACCGCCCGTCGTCGCCACGGCGAAGGTTGCGGGCGAGCCCGTCGGTGTTCGCCGGTCGTGTTCGGTGCGGCAGATACTCCGCCACCGCATCCGCAGCCTCGTCGACGCTGGCAAACCCGTGCGGGTTGCTGCGCATGAAGCCGACGATCCGCTCGACACCCTCTGGCTCACTGCGGTGGGCGATGTCGACCAGCACCAGACAGGAACCGGCAGGAGGTTGCCCGTTCGCGGCCCGCGTGCCCTCGGTCCACAAGCCGGCAAGCCCGCCCATCGATGCGCCCACGATGGCCGGCCGCCCCAACGTCTCGCACCAGGCCTCGACGTCGGCCATCTGCGCAGCGAAGGAGTAGTCGCCCTCCGGATCCCACGCCGACTCACCGTGGCCGCGCAGATCGGCATTGACCGCGTAGAACCCGTCGTTGGCCAGCGCCTGGGCCGTCGTGCCCCACGACCGGCGCGTCTGACCGCCGCCGTGCAGCAACAGCACCGCTGGATCGTCGGGGTTGCCGTGCGCATCGGCGACCAACTCCACCCCATTGGCGCCAACACACGTTCGCCGCACCACCGCAGCGTGCACACCGTGACCGGTCATCGATTCCTTTCCCCGGCACGCCTGCACATGCAGCAGCGCCATCTCGTACTCTACGAACCGTGCTCAACACCGCCGCAGTCAACGCCCTCCGTGATCGAATCCAGGCGGAGATCGAAGACGGCCATTCAAACGCAGCGCAGTTCGCCATCGGGATGCACGGCGAGATCGTCGCCGCCGAGTCGTTCGGCACCGCCACGCCGGCGTCGCGGTTCGTGATCTTCTCGGCGACCAAGGTGCTGGTGGCGATGTCGTTGCTGCCACATCTGGCCGACGGCACCATCGAGCTGACCGCACCCGTCGCCCGCTACCTGCCCGGCTTCGGCGACAACGGCAAGGCGCACGTGACGGTGCTGCAGCTGCTGACGATGCAGGGTGGGTTCCCGCAAGCGCCGATCGGCCCGAACCGGTGGGGTACCAGCGAGGGACGACGCCAACAGTTCTCGGAATGGACGCTCGCCTGGCCATCCGGCACGCGCACCGAGTACCACCCGATGGCGACTCACTGGGTCGTCGCCGAACTGATCGAGACGCTGGCGGGGCGCCCCTACGCCGATGTGGTCAACGAACGAGTTGCAGCCGCGGCCGGTGCGCCAGCGGTACTCGGCCCGTCCGAGTTCGGCCCGGTCACGACGATCCGGAGCGCAGGATCCGTGCCCAGCCATGCCGACCTGCTCGCCGCATACGGTCGGGAGGAACTGGTGCCCGACACGACCGTGTCACCGGAACTGTTGCTGAGCCTCAACGATCCGCGGGCCCAGGCCGCGGCGATCCCCGGCGGCGGCGGCATCGCCCGGGCGACGGACATCGCCCTGATCTATCAGTCGTTCCTGCACAACCCGGGCGATGCCCACCCGGCCGCGTGGCTCGCCGACGCGAGAGGCACGATCCGCAACGGCAGCATCATGGCCAGCGATGGCACGCCGGCCAATCGCACCATCACCGGTGTCGTCTCCGGGGCCGACGGGATGAACGACTACCGCTGGATGCCGCACACTCCGAGGGCGTTTGGCCACTCCGGCGCGGGCGGGCAACTGTGCTGGGTCGACGCCGACAGCGGGATGTCGTTCTGCTTCCTGCACGACACGCTGCAACTCGATCCCGGCCACGACCTGCGCCGCTGCCGCGACCTGAATGCGCTCGCCATGGCCTGCGTGCGTCCGTAGCATCGTCGCCGTGACCTCGGACGAACAGCGGGCCGCCGCGCAGCAGCGCGGCATCGTCGCCGGTGTCGCCGCCTACCTGGTGTGGGGCGCCCTCACGCTGTACTGGCGTCACCTCGAGGCCTTCGACGCCGTCGAACTGATCGGATGGCGGGTGATCTGCTCGGCGGCGATCATGGCGATCGTGCTGTCGGTCAGCCACCGATGGCAGCACCTCCGACCTCTGTTGACCGACCGCAGCTTGCTTCGAACGGTGGTGCTCAGCGCGGTGATCCTGGCCGTGAACTGGACGACCTACGTGTGGGCCGTCGTGCACGATCACGTCATCGAGACGGCCCTCGGCTACTTCCTGGCTCCGCTCGGCACGATGGCCGTGGGTGTGGTGGTGCTGCACGAGAAGCTCCGCCGGGCCCAGGAGTTCGTGTTCGTGCTCGCTCTCGTCGCTGTCGGCATCCTCACGTTCAGCTACGGCCGCGTGCCGTGGCTGGCGTTGATCATCGCCACGTCGTGGGTGCTCTACGGTTACCTGAAGAAGCACGTGCCGCTGACACCGATCGAGAGCATGGCCGCCGAGAGCTTCATCGTGCTCGTCCCGGCCATCGCGGCCGTCACCATCCTGGCCGGCGGGGCCACCAGCATCCCGCACTCGGCGACCCCCGCCCAGTTCGCCCTCGTGCTGTGCAGCGGCCTGGCGACGATCGTGCCGTTGACCTTGTTCGCCTACGCCGCGCAACGCATGCCGCTGACCGTGATCGGGCCGCTCAACTACATCGTGCCGACCATCAACTTCTGCCTCGGTTGGCTGGTGTTCCACGAGGCATTGCCGCCGTCACGCGTGGTGGGGTTCGCCCTGGTGTGGCTCGGGCTGGTCATCGCCACGGCCGATGCGGCACGGCGGTCCCGCAGCAAAGCAGTCGTCCCCGAACCCATTCCGGTTGCGTGATCAGGCACACTGGTGCCTCACTCGAAGGGACCATCATGAAACCGATCATCACCGGAGTACTTGCGTCGATTGCGGCCCTCGGGCTGTTGGCGGGCTGTGGAAGCGACTCGAAGTCCAGCGCAACAAACGAGTCCACCGCCACCACCGGCTTCGTCTTTCCCGAGGAGCTCACCATCCCGCCGGGCGCCTCGATCCCCAGCGGAGCGAGCCTTCCCACGGCGGCGATCGACGCCATGATCGCCCAGTTCGAAGCCGCCGGCATGAAGGTCGACAAGGCGTGCTTCACGGCGTTGTTGAAAGACGACTCGCTGCGCAAGTTGGTCGAGGCCGGTGGCACGCCGAATCAGGATGTGATCAAGAAGTTCTTCAGCTGCCTGGCGACCTGATCGAGCGGGCCTCATGTCGGCCCGCTCGATCAGCGCACAGGATCAGTGCTCGTACTGTGTGATCGGATCACCGATCTCGGTGAACGTGGCCGAGGTGGCGCTCCACTGCAGCACCTGCAGCGTCTCGAATGCGAACGGGTCGTCGGCGCCGTTCATCTTGTACTGCGCGCCGGGGCGAACGAGCGACGGCGTGTAGGTCAGGTTGCGCGCCGCCTCGATGATCGACTTGCGGCTGAGCGTGCCCGACTTCAACGCCGCGTTCAGGATCGCGACCGTCGACTCGCCGACGCTCCAACCGGCCTCGGTCACGCCGGGATCGCCGGCCAGGCCGGCCGCGGCGTACTCGTCGAGGAAGGTCTTGATGCCGGGGTTGGTGGCGTTCTTCGGGTCATTGGAATCGACCAGGTTGTTCGAGGTGTACACACCGTCCGCGGCCGGGCCGGCCAGGCCGAAGAACAGCTTCGAGGCGCACGTGTTGGTGACGAACACCGGCGGGTTCCAGCCTGCAGTCTGGGCCTTTGCATTGGCCAGTTCGGCCAGGAACGTGGGGCACTGCAAGCCGAGCGGAATGGCCACGATCGCATCGGGCAGCTTGCCGGCGATGCTGCCCACCTGGGTGATCGGCGGGTTGTTGTCGTTGGGCTCGACGGTCTGCTCGTCGACGATCTCGAAGCCGAACTCGGTGGCCTTCTTCTTGAACTCGTCGATGTAGGCCTTGCCGAACTCGTTGTTGATGTAATACAGCGCGACCTTGGCGCCGGGCTTCAACTCGTTGAGCTTGGTCGCGTAGATCGAGGCCTCGGTGTCGTACGGCACCAGCGCGCCGGTCGTCCACGGGTAGTCGGCGATCTGGCCCCATGCGGGCGAGCCGGTGAGGTTCAACAACTGCGGGATGCACTCCTCGTTCAGCGTGTCGCGCACCGAGAGGTTGTTGGGAGTTCCGATGATGCCGGCGAAGAAGTCGACGCCGTCGTCGATCAGCCCGTTGACGACGCCGGGGGTCTGCGTGGCGTCGTACTGGTCGTCACGGACATCGACGGTGATCTTGTATCCGGGCAGCAGGCCCTGGGCGTCGGCGTAGTTGAGGTACAGCTGGAAGCCATCCTTCACGGGTCCGAAGGCAGCGGCGGGACCGCCCGAGAGCGGCATCGCCGAGCCGATCTTGACTTCGCCCTCGATGGGCTGCTCGGCGCGCGCCGGGTCGGAGCAGTTCGAGGTATCGACGGTCCAACCCGCAGGGGCTGCCGGCTCGGTCGCCGCGGTCGTTGCATCACTGCCGGCCGTGGTCTCAGTTGCCGCTGCCGTGGTCTCGGCGGCCGGAGCCGTCGTGCCACCGGCAGTCGGTTCGGTGGAGCCGTTCGACGAGCTGCCGCCCCCGCCGCATGCGGCCAGCACCAGCGCGGCGGTTGCCGTGCACACATAGAAATTGCGTTGACGTTTGGTCACGTCATTCCCCCTCGTGGGTTGCTTGGTGGACCGCTTCAGGAGTCGAATCGGGTATCGCCTCGTGAACCGGCGTCGTCGCGTCGGGCCGGATCGGCTCGGGAACGATGACGGCGATTTTACGTCCGATCTTGCGAAACAGGCCAACAAGCCCCTGCGGCGCCACGAAGACGAAGGCGATCACCAACACGCCGAGCAGGAAGCTGGCGATCGGCCCATCGCCGAACTTGCCGGGCAGCCAGTCCCAGTTCGGCGCGTGCTCCTTGAGATAGTCGTCGGCGAAGAAGTAGGCAAATGCCCCAGCGATCGGGCCGGTCAGCGTGGCGACGCCGCCCAGGATCAGGGCCAGGATGTACTTGATCGAGTTGAGGATCGTAAACGAGTTCTCGTCGATCGTGCCGATCTTGGCTGCGGTCAGCCATCCGGAGACTCCGGCGATCGCCGCCGAGACGCCGAACGTCAGCGTCTTCGTCCTCGCCAGGTTGACACCCATCACCGCCGCCGCCGTCTCGTTGTCGCGAACGGCCACCATCGACCGGCCGGCGCGGCTCTTGCGCAAGTTGCGCACGACGACGTAGCAGATGGCGGTCAGGGCGAGTGCGACCCAGAACAGGTACAACGCCCGGTCCTCGCGGTTGGCCTTCAAACCGGTCCAGGTGGCCGGGTTGATGCGGAACTTGGTCAGCGCGGACTCGCCGGTGACAGAGGTGACCTTGCGTTCGATGAACTGGGCGGCGACCGTCGGCCACACGTAGGCGATCGCCAACGTGACCAGGGCCAGGTACGGGCCTTTCAACCGCAGCGCCGGCAGGCCGATCACCATGCCGATCACGAAGCAGAGCACGCACGCCTCGATCAACGACACGAACGGCTTGTTGTCCCAGAAACGCACCGAGTAGCCGAGGAAGAACGCCGAGATGCCGGCGAAGGTCGAGTGCCCGATCGAGATCTGGCCGTTGAAGCCGAACAACAGGTTCAACGACAGGGCGGCGATGGCCAGGGCCATGGCGTCGGTGTACTTCCCGAGGTTCGACGGCGATGCCCCGCTGACCATCTGCCACACCAGCAGCACCAACAACACGGCGACGGCAGCGCGGATGATCCAGTGCACCGCAGAACCCGAGCGGATCTTGATCGCCATAGTCACACACGCTCCACTTTGACCGACCCGAACAACCCGGCCGGGCGCACGAGCAGCACCACGAGGATGATCAGGAACGCGACGGCGGTCCTGGTCTCGATACCAATCCAGTCGCTGCCGGGCCAACGCTCCGGGTAGTTCCCGACCAGGCTCTCGATCACGCCGAGGCTGAGGCCGCCGATCACCGCGCCGCCCGGACTGTCGAGCCCGCCGAGTGTGGCGGCGGCCGACGACAACAAGAACACCGAGAACATCGACCCGATGCTGACGTTGGTGTCGATGCCGGCCTTCAACGCCCCGCCGATGGCGCCGATCACCGCGGCGAGTGCCCAGCTGAACATCAAGATCTTGCCGGTGGGTACGCCGATCAGCTTGGCCGAGGCCGGGTTGTTGGCGACGGTGCGCATCGCCAGGCCGATCTTGGTCTTCTGGAACAGGGCGAACAGCAAGGCGGTGATCACCAGCACGACAACGAACACGCCGACGCGTTCGATCCGCACGACCACGCCGAACTGCTTCCAGAAGTCCTTCGGCTTGTTGGGGAACAGCGACGGGAACGGCAGGCCTTGGCCGGCCTTCGGGAACAGCAACCCGCTCAAGGAGTTCAGCCCCTGGAACAGACCGATCGCGATCACGACCGGGGCGAACGCCGATCGCTTCTCCGCCGGCCGCATCAGGCCGACCTCGATCAGGGCGCCGCCGACGAAGGCAAGCGCCGCGGCGACCGCGATGGCCAACAACAGTGGCAGCCCCTTGTCGTGCAACCACCACGCGCCCAGCGTCGAGAACAGCGCCATCTCACCTTGGGCGAAGTTGATGTGGCCGGTGCCGCGGTAGACCACCACGAGCCCGAGGGCGACGAGGGCGTACACGGAGCCGATCGACAACCCATCGAGCACGTATTGGACGAAGTGCTGCACGACCTCAGGCCCCCAGGTACGCGCGGCGAACCGCGTCGTCCGTTGCGATCTCGGCAGCCGTGCCGGCCGACACGATGGTGCCCGTCTCGAGCAGGCTGACGTGATGGGCGATGTCGAGAGCCAGGTTGGCGTTCTGCTCGACCAGCAGCACGGCGAGACCGTGTTGCTCGTTGAGCCGCTTGATGAGCTGGAACAGCTCCTTGGTGATCAGCGGAGCGAGGCCGAGGCTCGGCTCATCGCACAGCAACAACTTCGGCCGGCTCATCAACGCCCTGGCGATGGCCAGCATCTGCTGCTCGCCACCCGACAGCGTGCCCGCCTTCTGCGATCGCCGATCGGCGAGCCGCGGGAACGTCTCGTACCACAGGGCGATGTCCATGTTGACCTCGTGGTCGTGCCGCACGTACGCGCCGGCGCGCAAGTTGTCTTCGACCGTGAGATCGGTGAACGTGCCGCGACCCTGGGGCACCTGGGCGATGCCGAGGCGCACGATCGCGTCAGGCGAGCTCTTGACGATGCTCTGCCCGTTGAACTCGATTGCACCCTTGCGCGGGATCATGCCCGACACGGCACGCATCGTCGTGGTCTTGCCTGCCCCGTTGGCGCCGAGGATCACCGCGACCTCGCCCTCTTGAACGTCGAGGTCGATCTTGTGCAACACCTCGACCTGCCCGTACCCGGCCGACAAGCCCCCGATTCGCAGCAGCGCGGTCATCCGTCGGTCCCCAGGTAGGCCGCGACGACGTGCGGGTCGTTCTGCACCTCGGCAGGCAGGCCTTCGGCGATCTTGCGACCGAACTCCATGGCGACGACCTTGTCGCTGATGCCCATCACCATCGCCATGTGGTGCTCGACGAGCAGCACGGTCAGGCCGAACTCGTCGCGCACCGACAAGATCAGCTCGCCCAACTCGTCGACCTCACCGTGGGTCAAGCCGCTGGCCGGCTCGTCCATGATGAGAAACATCGGTTTGGCCGCCAATGCCCGGGCCAGCTCGAGGCGTTTGAGGGTGCCGAACGGCAGCCCGGCAGCGACCTGGTGAGCGAGGTGGGACAGCCCGAGGCGGGCCAGCAGCTGCCCGGCCTCGTCGCGGACGCGGCGTTCCTCGGCGCGGATCCCGATCCGCAGCGTCGAACGTGCAAACCCCGCCTTGCCCTGGCAGTGGGCACCGACCATCACGTTCTCCAGCAAGGTCATGCTCGGGAACAGGGCGAGGTTCTGGAAGGTGCGGGCGATCCCCTGCCGGGCGATCCCGTGTGCCGGCACGCTCAGCAGATCCTCACCCCGAAAGAGCAGCCGCCCTTCCGAGGGTTGGTAGATGCGGCTGACAACGTTGAACATCGTGGTCTTGCCGGCCCCGTTCGGGCCGATGAGCCCACAGATCTGGCCGTCGTCGATCGTGAAGCTCAGCCGATCGAGGGCCTGGATCCCCCCGAACCGAACCGATACGCTCTGAACGTCAAGCAGACTCACGGTGTGTCATTGCCCCCTGCTGGCTGTTGATCGCCACACGGTAGTACGTCGGGGCGATGGGCTCGACCAATGCCGGCATGTCAAGCTGGTCGGATGGACACCATCGACGAGATCGTCGCACCACCCGACGAGGTCGAGGTCCGGCCGTGGTGGCAGAGCAAGCTCAACCTCGGCGTCCTCGGTGTCGCCATCGCGCTGCTGTGCGGCGCCTTGGGGTGGCTGGTCGGCAACAACCGGGCGATCCCCGACCCCAACCGTGTCGATGTCGGCTTCCTGCAAGACATGCGCACCCACCACGAGCAAGCGGTCAACCTCGGCTTGTACTTCCTGGAGTTGCAGGGCACGAACGCCGAGCTGCGTGTCGTCGCCCGCGAGATCGTGTTCGGCCAGAGCATCGAGATCGGGCGGATGATCCAGTTGCTGCGCCTGTACGGCGCCACGGAGACCAACGAGAGCGATGTGGCGATGACGTGGATGAACGAGTCGACCCCGCACGACCGCATGCCCGGCTTGGCATCAGACGCCGACATCGACAGGCTGCTGGCCAGCTCTGGAAAGGCTGCTGATCAGCTGTTCGTCGACCTGATGATTGCCCACCACGAGGGTGGAATCCACATGGCGCAATACGCCGTCGACCATGCCAATGAGATCGAAGTCAGGCGATTTGCCTACTCGATGGTCGTCGGCCAGACAGGGGAGATCGACGAGATGCGAGCATTGCTCGCCGCGTGAGGGGCAGACGGGCTTTTGCGGATTCCCATGCCTAAGCTCCACCGGTATGCGTAGGTGGACTGCATCGGCGGCAGCGATCGGCCTGGTCTTGATCGCCGGCTGCACGGTGAAAGAACCGGGAGTCCAGGCCACGAGGTCGCGCCAGAACGACACCGGCGGCCTGCTCGGGGGGAACAACACCGGTGACACGACGCCCGGCACCACGCCCGACACCACGCCGCTCCCGGTCCAGCAGGGCATCATCAACTTCGGCGCCAACCACGTCGACAACGGCTACGACGGGTACCTCACCGCGGCGTTCAGCGACATCGAGGCGTTCTGGAAAGAGCAGTTCCTGGTGGTGTACGGCAGCGAGTTCACCGCACTGTCGGGTGGCATCTACGCCGCCTACCCCGACCGCACCGAGCCGATCCCCGGTTGCGGCACCCCCGAGACGAGCTACCTCGACGTGCAGGGCAACGCCTTCTACTGCACCGATGGCGATTTCATGGCCTACGACGACGCCGAACTGCTGCCGCAACTCGTCGACCAACTCGGCCAGTCGGCAGTCGCCGTGGTGCTGGCGCACGAGTTCGGCCACGCCATCCAGGCCCGTGCCCAGGAGTTCAGGCAGCCGACCATCCTCAAAGAGCAGCAGGCCGATTGCTTTGC
>JANMNE010000411.1:0-8832 GCA_031373785.1 Ilumatobacteraceae bacterium | reverse complement strand
CAGCCGTTTGGTCGGTGCGCCCCCCGGGTACGTCGGCTACGAAGAGGGTGGCCAGCTCACCGAAGCCGTGCGCCGCAAGCCGTTCAGCGTCGTCCTGTTCGACGAGATCGAAAAGGCGCACCCCGACGTGTTCAACACGCTCCTGCAGATCTTGGAGGAAGGCCGTCTGACCGACAGCCAGGGACGCACCGTCGACTTCCGCAACACCGTTCTGATCATGACCAGCAACCTCGGCACCGCCGATCTGCGCAAGGCCAACGTCGGCTTCACCAAGGTCGACTCGGCAATGAGCTACGAGCGGATGAAGGACAAGGTCAACGAGGCGTTGAAGACGCACTTCCGTCCCGAGTTCCTCAACCGCATCGACGAGGTCATCGTCTTCCACGAGCTGGCTCGCGAAGAGGTCATGCAGATGGTCGACCTGATGACGAAGCGCCTGACCGGGCAACTCGAAGGCCAGGGACTCGGCATCGAACTGACGCAGAGCGCCAAGGAGCTTTTGGCCGAGAGGGGCTACGACCCGCAGCTCGGTGCTCGCCCGCTGCGTCGGGCGATCCAGCGGATGATCGAAGACGTGCTCAGCGAGAAGATCCTCTACAAGGAGTTCCATGCCGGCGACATCATCGTCGTCGACACCGAGGACGATCCCGACAAGGCCGGCGAGAAGAAGCTCAAGTTCACCTCGGTCGAGGGTTTCCTGCCCCCGGCTGCAGTCGAGCTGGCGGCCACCGGCGCTCCCGAGTTGCCGGATCCCACCCTGCCGCCACTCCCCTCGGAGTAGCCGTCAGGCAATAACGGCGACCCGGGTGATCTCGCCCGTGTTCACAGGCAGGGCGCGCTCGGCCAGCAGGGTGTTGTCAGGCGAAATCAGGCTCATCCGACCGGTCCCGACGATCACGATGCTGTCGTCGTCGAGCACCGTCAGCGCCTCCACGTCCATGTCCCATGTGAACGAATCGCGCACCGCCAGTGTGACCGGATCGAGCCGGAACAACGAGCCTCCCAGAGCGAGGACCACTTCGCCCTGGGAAGCTCCGATGGCGACGTGCCCCGCTGCCGCGTCGACTGCCGTCGTCGCTCGCGCTGCTGGCATCTCGGGCCCGTAGTTGGTGATGTCGCTGACCTCGTAGCCGGCGATGCCGCCGGTGCTCGAGGCCGCGAAGAGCCGGGAGCCGGCCGGGTTCACGGCCAACGCCCCGGGATGGTCTGCCAGGCCGAGCTGCGATGGCACGTCGAGGCACCAGACTCCGTTGAACAGGCCCAAGGTGTGGATGAACGACCCGACCTTCTCGCCGCCCTCGCTGGCGTCCTGGTACAGCGTGAACAGGAGCTGGTTGTTGGGCTCGAACACCGCAGTGCGGCTGACGGCGGTCATCACCTCGTCGACGGTCTGGCCCTTGTCGCGAAGGTTCAGCGGGAGGCCCAGCTCGCCCGTCGCCGTGTCGATCACCCTGACCCGGTAGGTGTTGGTGGCGAGGTACTCGATCACGAAGACACCCATTGGCAGGTCGGATCCGTCTGCGACCACGTTCGAGAACGCCTCGGGCACCACGACCGCGTCGAACGTCCACCGCCGCACCTCACCCTCCGATGGTGTCGCCAACACCACGGTCGTCTGCGTACCCGCCGTGCCGATCAGGGCGACCAGCTTGCCGTCTTGAGAGATCGCCGTCGGACGGACCTCGCCCTCGATCTGCACCGACGCCGAGATCTGATCGTTGCGAACGTGGTGCCACTCGATCGTCGAGATCCCGGCGAGGGTGTCGGAGCTCACCACGACCTGACCGGTGGGATTCATCACCCCTGGCGTGTCGATCGGGTCCGTCCCCGGCGAGAACGTGAAGACATGGCCGTCCTTGGCGGTCAGCGCGAGCCGAGACGGGAACCCCGCTCGGATCGTGGCAACCGGGCCGGCGACGGTGGTCGGTGCCGCAGCCGTCGGCGCGGCAACCGTGGCTGGGGATGTCGACGAGGTCTTCGCCTCGGGTGTCGAGGCGTCGCTCGACGACGACACCGCTGCTGTGCCGCACGACGTCAGGAGCAACGCGAGGGCGACGGTGGTGTGCTTCGTGTGGATCCACATGACCCACTGACACCACCATTCGCCATGTCGTTCCCGGGATGCCTAGGTTGCCGTGAGGGACGTCGTTGAAAGGGTGACCGCATGACTACGTACGGACTGCAACTGCCGGACTTTTCGTGGATCGTCGACGCCGACCCACCGACCACGATGGAGCGGCTGCGTGCTGCTGCCGAGGCCGCAGATGCATCCGGCTTCTCGTCGCTGTGGGTGATGGACCACCTCCTGCAACTTCCGCCGCTCGGAGGGCCTGCGGCTTCGATCCTCGAGGGATACGTCACCCTGGGCGCGCTGGCAGCGGTGACCAATCGGGTCGAACTCGGCACACTCGTCACCGGAGTCACGTACCGCAACCCGGCACACCTCGCCAAGCAGATCGCCACACTCGACGCACTCTCGGGTGGCCGCGCAATCCTCGGGATTGGTGCCGCGTGGTACGACGTCGAGCACGCGGCCTACGGCTGGGAGTTCCCGCCGGTGAAGGAGCGCTTCGAACGGTTGAACGAGGCGGTCGCGATCTGTCGCGGCATGTTCGACAACGAGACGTTCAGCTACAGCGGCACGCACTACAGCGTGACCGATGCCCGTGTCGTGCCGCGGCCACAGCGCCGGATCCCGATCATGATCGGCGGCAGCGGCGAGCGAAAGACATTGCGGATGGTTGCCGAGTTCGCCGATCTGTGCAACATCGGCGGGACTGCCGGCGTGGTCGGCCGCAAGTTGGCCATCCTCGACCAGCACTGTGCCGACGTCGGCCGGGACCCACGCGACGTGAAGCGCACGGCGATGGTCAGCCTGTTCGTCTCGGCGGACGACGCCGAACGAGACGGTCTGCGTGGGCTGTTGAGCTACGACACCAACGACGAGGTGCGCGACCGGATGATCATCGCCACCGCGGATGAGGCGGCAGCAGGCATCGCCGCGATCGTCGCGGCCGGCATCGACGAGGTGATCGTCAACCTCCCGCTGATCAAGTCGGTCGATGCGATCCACACCGCGGCCGACGTGCTGAAAGCCGGAACTTCGTAAGTCATCGCCGCCGCTATGGCACGGCTGCGGCGATGCGCAGCGCGGTCTCCAACGTGATGTCGGCTTCGAGGCGGTACAGGTGATCACCGCGCTGCCACAACAAGGTGTTGGTCGCCAGCCGCATCGAGTCGGGCAGGACCTCGTTGCCGAACGCGAACAGCAACTGGTGCGGCGAGCCTTCGATCCAATAACCCGCGGCTCCGTCGACGTCGACGGATCGCACGGTCGACTCCCCGAGCGTCTTCTGGAAGAAGCCCTCCTCGATGTGTGCGGGCATCACCGAGACGAGGGCTCCGACACCGGTGACGCTGGACTCGGGCACGAGCGACGATGGGGCGTAGACGAGGATGATCTGGCCGCTGGCCGGCGGCTGCACGACGTGGACGGACTGGGGGTCCCCGAGCAGCGTCGGCGTGGGATCGGGCAGCCCCGTTTCTGACATTGCCGCGTCGATCGACACCGCCAGACCGAGACCCAGATCCGGCACCGGAGCCGTCGTGGTCGATACGAATGTCGTTGACGGCAGCGTGGGTGCTGGGGCGATCGAGGTCGCCACGGTGGGCGGAACGGTGACGGCGCCGGGCTCGATGCGAACGCTGTCGAAACCCAGCCACCGGGCGATGACATGGCGAGGTCCCGGCACGACGATCAGGGCGATGGCCAGCACGACCACCACTGCACCGGCGAGGCGCAACCCACGTCGAGGAGTGAGGACCCTGGTGGGCGCGTCGATGCGGCGCAGCACATCGTCGACCAGCCAATCACCGCCGGGGACCTCCAGGCGTTCGGCAAGCTCACCGAGCGAGCGTTCGAGGTCGATCATGGTCGCTCCATCTCGATGCGCAGTCGATCGAGGGCGCGCGCCGTCCTCGATTTCACCGTGCCGACGGCAACCCCGACCGCCTGCGCCGTCTCGGCCTCCGACATTCCGGCGAAGTATCGATACCCCAGCACCTGTCGGTCACGTGGCCCGAGTCGCCCGAGCGCCACGCCCAACTCGCGCGCGGTGTCGCCGTCGAGCGCGCTGGTCTCAGGGTCCGGCGCCGACGCGACGACCCACGATCCGTACCGCTCATCGCGCTGCCGCCGCCGGTCCCGGCCGCGCAAGTGGTTCTTGGCCTCGTTGGCAACGATCCGCAACATCCACGGACGGACCATCGCCGGGTCATCCAATCTCGGCAACGATCGATGTGCTTTCACAAAGGCCTCCTGAGTGATGTCTGCGGCATCGACGACCGAACCGCTGACGGCTGCCGCCAAACGGAGCGCGGCGGTCTGGTACCTGCCGACGAGCGCGCCAAAGGCTGCGGCATCACCGGCGCGGGCGCGGGCGACGAGATCCGAGTCGGATGGTTCTGTTCGGTCGGTGGTCATGGTCGACGTGTCGCTTGTCTTGACACCTCCGGTGTCCGCGAGGTTCCACATGCCACAATCGGGACACTATGCGCCGGGCCCTCATCGTGATCTCCGTGATGGTCCTGGCAGGATGTCATGTCGACACGACGGTCGACATCTCGATGAAGGCCGACGGCAGCGGCCGCATCACCTTGACCGCCGTCGCCGACGCCGACGTGGTGAAGCAAGCCCCCGGCCTTGCCGAGGACCTGCGCTTCGACGACGCCGAGACTGCCGGGTGGACGGTCACCGGGCCGACCGAGACCTCCGATGGCGGCCTGCACGCCGAGTTCACCCACACCTTCGCCAACCCGGAGGAAGCGTCGGCCTTGTTGCAGTCGATCAACGGCTCTGGCGGCCCGCTGCACAGCGTCGCCCTGTCTCGACGGGTCGACCAGGACGGCACAACTGTGTCGTTTGTCGGTTCGCTGCGCATCGATGGGCTCACCGCCTTCGCCGATCCCGACGTGCTCGCTGCCGTCGGGGCGACGCCCTACGCAGACCAGATCGCCGCGTCGAGCCAGGGTCCGAGCCAAGCGGTCGGTGTGACGGTCCGGGCCACGCTGCCGGGCAAGCTCAGCTCGGCCACGGGCACGATCAGTGGCAACACGGTGTCGTGGATCGTGCCGCTCGATGGCTCGCAACTCGACCTGGCGACCAGCGCCCTCGACGATCACGGCTCCGCCAAGATCTGGAGTGTCGCAGCCAATGCCGCGCTGATCGCCTTGGTGGCCTGGTGCGTGTTGGCTGCGGCGTTCATCTTCTGGGTCGCCCGCCAACGTCAGCGGCGCGCCTATCGTCGCAGCTCCAGGGCCGTGTAACACCCATTCTCTAGGGTGCTCCTATGTCGAAGATCCGCCTCGTCTACCGCTGTACCGCCTGCGCAACGGCATATCCCAAGTGGGCCGGCCGCTGCCCGTCGTGCGAAGCGTGGAACTCGATGGTCGAAGATGTCGAGGGTCCCGATCCAGACACGGCGCTGTTGTTGTCGTTCACCTCGACGGCAACAGCCATGCCGATCGCTGAGGTCGATTCGCTCGTCGGTGGCCCACAGGCGACGGGCATCGACGAGCTCGATCGCGTGCTCGGCGGTGGGCTGGTGCCCGGCGCCGTCACGCTGCTCGGTGGCGAGCCGGGCATCGGTAAGAGCACGCTGCTGCTGCAGTTGGCCGCAGCATGGCCGGCGCGAACGCTCTACGTCAGTGGTGAGGAGAGCGCCCAGCAGGTACGACTGCGCGCCGAACGGCTGGGCGCGCTCGGGCCCAACCTCTGGCTGCTGGCCGAGACGTCGCTGCCACATGTGATCGCGGCACTCGACACGGTGCAACCACAGCTGGTGATCATCGACAGCATCCAGTCCGTGGCCGACCCCGACCTCGGCTCGGCGCCCGGCAGCGTCGTGCAGGTGCGCGGGTGCACACATCGGCTGGTGGCCGAGGCCAAGGGTCGCGGCACTCCCATGGTGCTCGTCGGGCACGTCACCAAAGACGGTGGCCTCGCCGGACCACGGGTGCTCGAGCACATCGTCGACACGGTGCTGAGCTTCGAAGGCGACCGGCACCACGCCCTCAGGTTGCTGCGCGCGGTCAAGCACCGGTTTGGCTCGACCAACGAGCTCGGGGTGTTCGAGATGGTCGAACGCGGCCTCGTCGGGGTGCCCGACGCCAGCAGCTTGTTCCTCACCGACCGACGCACGGGGGTGGCGGGCTCGGCGGTCACACCCACGCTCGAAGGCCACCGACCACTGCTGGTCGAGGTCCAGGCACTGACCAACAAGGTCAACCCCGGCGTGCCGCCGCGGCGTAGCGCGCAAGGCCTCGACCCCGGCCGCCTCGCACTGCTGCTGGCGGTGCTCGAACGGCGAGCGCGACTCCCGATGGCCCAGCACGAAGTGTTCGCCTCGGCGGTCGGTGGCGTGCGCCTGACCGAGCCGGGTTGCGACTTGCCGATGTGTCTGGCCATCGTCAGTGCACTGGCCGATCGTCCGCTGCCGTCCGATGTCATCTCCTTCGGCGAGATCGGCTTGGCCGGCGAGCTGCGCCAGGTCGTGCACGCCTCCCGCCGGCTCGCCGAGGCGGCGCGCCTCGGGTTCACCCGGGCGATCGTGCCGGCCAACTCGGCCAACGGCGTCGACGGCATCTCACTGACTCGCGTCGCCACCCTTTCCGAAGCTTTACGCGCTGTGGGATTCCACGACCTCGGCTCCAAGTAGAATCCCTCCATGACGACGTCCGGACCACCCTCCGACGGCTTGCACGAGGCACTGGCTCTTGTCGCGCCGGGTACGCCATTGCGCGACGGCATCGAGCGCATCGTCCGGGCCAAGACGGGTGCATTGTTGATCCTCGGCGACGGGCCCGACGTGCTGGCGATCTGCAGCGGCGGCTTCATGCTCGACGCCCCGTTCAGCCCGCAGCGGCTCAGCGAGCTGGCCAAGATGGACGGCGCGATCATTCTCGGCTCGTACGGCCAGCGGCTGGCGAGGGCCAACGTGCACCTCGTTCCCGATCCTTCGGTGCCGACCACCGAGACCGGCACGCGGCACCGCACCGCCGAACGCGTCGCCCGCTCGATCCCGGTGCCGGTGGTCAGCGTCAGCGAGGAGATGGGCGTGATCAGCGTCTACGCCGGCGGCATGCGTCACCAACTCCAAGACATCAGCCGCCTGCTCGACCGGGCCAATCAAGCGCTGCAGACGCTCGAGCGCTACAAGGTGCGCCTCGACGACACGCTGGAGAACCTGACGGCGCTCGAGCTGGAGAACGCAGCCACCATCCGCGACGTTGCGTCGGTGGTACAACGCGGTGAGATGGTGCGGCGGATCTCGGCCGAGATCGAGACGATGATCGTCGAGCTCGGCGTCGACGCCCGGCTCCTTCGGCTCCAGGTCGACGAAGTGAACGGCGATATCAACCACGAGCTCGAACTGGTGCTGGCCGACTATCCGCGCATCGCCAACAACTGGGCGGGCCACGGTCTCGACGGTGAATCTCCTGCCTTCCCGCGTGGCTTGCGCCTCCTCACTCGGGTGCCGCGCATCACGCCGGTGCTCGCCAATGCGATCGTCGATCGCTTCGGTGATCTCGCCAAGCTGCAGCGGGCGACAACCGCCGAGATCGCCGACGTCGATGGCATGGATAGCTCGCTGGCAGCGGCCGTGAGGGAGACCCTCGATCGAATCACCGAGACGAGCATCCTCGACCAATATGCGTGAGCCGGTCACGAATCGATCGGCTTCGCCGCTCTCTCTCGTGACCGTCTCACCCCCAAGGTCAGACAACACAGCACCCGGACTCGTAGCCCGCGCCGCTCTCTCTCGTGACCGTCTCACCCCCAAGGTCAGACACCGCAGCACCTGGACTCGTAGCCCGCGCCGCTCGATCTCGTGACCGTCTCACCCCCAAGGTCAGACACCGCAGCACCTGGACTCGTAGCCCGCGCCGGACCGTCTCAACCCGGCGTTTCAGCTCGGGAAGTACCTCGACTCTTTACCTTTGCCTTCGACGGTGACCTGACCGTCGTCGACCAACTTGACGAGGTGCGACAGCACGCTGCGCGCCGCTGGCTTGTGCAGTTCCTCGCGAACGTCGGCGTACATCTGCTTGACCATGCCCTCGATGTCGGAAAGGCCCGATCGCACCGCAGCCACGACCTGCGCCTCGCGCTCCAGCCGATGTTCGAGGAACGCCTGCAGGAACGGTTTCGGCTCGGTCACCGGCGCGCCGTGGGTCGGCCACAGCGACAGGTCGTCGCGCGCCATCACCTTGCGCAGCGAATCGATGTAGTCGCGCATGTCACCGTCCGGCGGTGACACCACCGTGGTGCTCCAACCCATCACGTGATCGCCGGTGAACAGGGCCTGTTCCTCATCGAGCGCAAAGCACATGTGATTCGAGGTGTGACCCGGGGTGTGCACACCACGCATCGTCCATCCGTCACCCATGGCCGCGACCTCACCATCGCCGACACGCACGTCGGGATCGAACTCGAGGTCGGTGGTCTCCTCCAGGGTCACTCCCTCCTCGATCTCGCCATCGTCAGCGGTGTCGGGCTCGACGCTGCCGTGGGGGCCGAACGCGATCGTGGGAGCACCGGTCTGCTCGCGCAGCCATGCGGCCAGGGGCGAGTGGTCGGAGTGGCAATGGGTCACCAGGATCGCCCGGACGCGCGCACCTTCGAGGCAGGCGGCCAAGGCGTCGCGATGGTCATCGAGCATCGGGCCCGGGTCGATCACCGCGACGTCGCCGTGACCGACGATGTAGGTGCCCGTGCCCAGGTACGTGTACTTGGATGGATTGTTGGCGATCACTCGCCGAACGAGCGGCGAC
>JANMNE010000340.1:0-3655 GCA_031373785.1 Ilumatobacteraceae bacterium | reverse complement strand
CGCCGCGTGCCGATCGTCGCGGTGAAGGCGGGACGCACGGTGGCCGGCCGCCGAGGAGCGGCGTCGCATACGGCAGCTCTGTCGGGCGGCGACGTGGGAGTGGACGCCTTGCTACGCCAAGCGGGTGTCATCCGGGCTGGGTCGATCGAGGAGATGCTCGACCTGGCGACGGTGTTGAGCGTGACGCGGCAGTACCGAGGGCGCCGGGTAGCGATCGTCACCAACGGCGGTGGGCCGGGGATCCTCGCGGCAGATGCCTGCGAAGCCAACGGCCTCGAGGTTCCCGAGCTGGCTGCGCCGACAACGGCGCGGCTGCGGTCACTGCTCCCGCCCGAGGCAAGCGCGTCCAACCCCGTCGACATGATCGCCAGTGCCACCGCGTCGCAGTACGGGCAAGTCGCATGCATCGTCGGGGCCGAGCCAGACGTGGATGCCGTCATGGTGCTGTACAACACGCCGCTGCTCACCCGATCGGCGGACGTCGCCGAGGAACTGATCGCCGCCCGCGCCGCGCTGGCGGACGACATCGCCATCGTCGGAGTGTTCATGAACCGAGAGGGACCTCCTGCGACGCTTCATGCGGCCGGGATTCCTTCCTTCATGGCCCCAGAGAACGCAGCCCGCGCCCTCGCTCGCGCCATCGAGTGGGACGACCGCCGGCGTCGACCGGAAGGGAAGGTCCTGCGACCGGCCGTCGATATCGAGCGGGCCCGCAGCATCGTGAACGCCGATCCCGGCACCGCGGACGACTGGCTGGACACGGTTTCGGTCTCGGCGGTCCTCGAGGCCTGCGGGATCCCGTCGGTTCGCAGCCGACTGGTGTCGACGCCGGAGGAAGCGGAGGCGGCGCAGGCCGCCTTCGGCGGCGCCGTCGTCGTCAAGGCGGCGGCGGCGATCCACAAGAGCGACGTCGGCGGCGTGCGCACTGGCGTCACCTCGGGAGCCGAGGCATCGGCGGCGGTGCAGACGATCCGCGCCGCCCTTGCCGCTGCAGGCCTACCCGACGACGCCCGCCAGTTCCTCGTGCAAGATCAAGTCGACGCGGGTCTCGAGATGATCGTCGGCGTCAACCGGGATCCCCTCGTCGGGCCGCTCGTCGTCGTCGGCCGGGGAGGCACCGCTGTCGAGGTGCTCGACGACGTCGCTGTCCGCGTCGCCCCGCTGACCGATCACGACGTCGACGAGATGCTGGAGTCGCTGCGGTCCTATCCCCTGCTCACCGGCTACCGGGGCGCCGCGGTGCTCGACATCGCCGCCCTCCGCGCCGTCCTTCACGGCATCTCGGCCCTGGTAGCAGAGGTCACCGAGATCGCCGAGATCGACCTCAACCCCATCTTCCTCCTCGAACACGGCGTCGCCGTGGCCGACGCTCGCATCCGACGCACTTCGGGCGACACTCACTGACATTCATGCAGGCGTGCCGAGTCGGTTGTCGGGTCTGCGGTCAGATCGCTGGCGGACCGAACTTCGGATAGTCGTTCTCGACCATCGTGACGTATGTCCAGATGCGGAACTGGTAGTTGCTGACCCGCACCAGGAAGTCGCGCATGCCCTTGGGCCATGCGCCACTGAACAGCACGGCGAACCAGCCGATCACGGCCACCACCGCAGCGCCGATGAGGTAGATCATCAGCACGATGTAATGCGGAATTGCCTTGAGCAGATTGAGTGCTGCTGACCGCGGCACCGACTCCGGTACCGCCGGCAGGTTCAACCGCACGGCTGGGTAGCTGTTGTTGTCGGCGGTGTCGGTGGTGAACTCGAACGGTGGGTACGTCTGCGACCAGCCGACCAGGAATCCGCCGGCGCGAGCGTTGTACCGCTCGTACATCACCATCACGCCGTACAGGCCGGGGTGCAGCTTCCCCGTGAAGATCAGCATCAGCCAGTAGACGAAGAACACCGCCCGCGCCAGGATCTGGAGCGCGTAGAGGATGACGGCGTGCGGGATGTACAACACCCAGTTCACGAGTGGCCGCCATCGCTCCAACTCATACGGTGAATCGACGACCAGGTACGACTGATGACTGTCGATGGGCACTTGGTTCACGACAACCTCCTCCGGAGCTTGCGTAGTCCTACCATCCAGGATCCTCCAACGAGGACTCCGTGCGCCAGGGCCCAAGGTCATGCCCGCCGGACCAGCACCTCATGTTCGAGTGCAACCATTCGCACTTGCAGAGCCGAGGTCTACAGTCGACCCGTGCAGATCGACGTGCTCGCCGTTCCCGACTGTCCGAATCTTGCGGACGCGGTGACTCGCGTGCACACCGCACTCGCGGTCGTCGGCATCAAGGACGCTGCGGTTCGCACGCGCCTCGTTGTCGACTTCGCCCAGGCTGAGATCTTCGGAATGCATGGTTCCCCGACGATCTTGATCGATGGTCGGGATCCGTTCGCCGTCGACGAGTCACCGGCGTCCATCTCGTGCCGCCTGTATCTATCCGCAAGCGGGATGAGCGGCTGCCCATCCGTCGACGAGCTGGTGGAAGCGATCAACGCGACTGTCACCTGACCCTGACATCCCGTCGCATCGACAGCCTGACTACGCACGAGCGGTCCTGTGCATCACGAAGTCGCCTTCTCGTCATCAGCCATGTTGCGCCCGACGCGAATGTTGTTGCCGCTGGGATCCGTCAAGGTGAACTCGTGCATGCCCCACGGCGTGTCGTCGACCGAGGTGACGTTGAGACCGGCCGCGACGAGGCGGGCATGCCAGGTGTCGACGTCGTTGGTGATGATGTAACAACCGGCATGGTTGGTCGCCGGATCCATGTCTGGGATGAGGTCAAGGTCGAACACACTTTGATCGTCGAGATGCACGAATGCGAACCCGTCGTCGTATCGCTGCACGTCGAGCCCCGCGGCTTCGCAGAACCGCACGGCTTCGGCCATGTCGGCCACGGGAAGGGTGGGCGTCACGTCGATCGAGCCGACACGTGTGCTCAGCCATCCGACGCAGACGCGGCAGATCTTGATCTCGTCATGGCACAGCAATGGCGTCACGATCGACTCGTCACGATCCTCTCCACAGCACGAACACACCACGTCCACGAGCGTACGCCGCCGCACAAACCCGGCCGTGGTCGCGGGGTAGCGCCATGAACCCGTCGCCGGATGACCGACCAATCCCGTGCGAACTCAGCGCATGGCCCAACAGCGGTATGCGACGACACTCGTCACCGAGCACGGTCGGGTGTTCGTGCCGGTGCCGTTCGACCCTGACGCGGCCTGGGGCCACAAACTCGAACACCATGTACGCGGAACGATCAACGGGATGGACGTCCGTGGCGTCCTCGAACCGCTCGACAACGGCCGAGGACTTGTCCTCGGCCCCGCATGGCGACGTGACTGCCACCTCGCGAGCGGAGCCGCCGTCGAGGTCATGCTCGAACCGGAAGGCCCGCAGCGCGACGATCTTGCCGACGACATCGCCGTGGCGTTCGCCGCAGATCCGGGCGCAGCAGCTTTCTTCGACTCGATCAACGGTTCGTCGGTCAGAGCATCGCGATACGGCGGTCGAAGTCGGCAGCGAGGTCGATCAGCGCGACGCGGCAGTCGCCGGTGTAGGCCGGCGCGTGCATCGGGGCGAGCGTTTCGATCTCGAGCTCGGCCAGGCGACGGCACGTCGCACCACTCGACGGGTGCAGCGAGA
>JANMNE010000381.1:0-13721 GCA_031373785.1 Ilumatobacteraceae bacterium | reverse complement strand
GGCAAGGACCAGCCCGACCGGAGACGCAAACTCCTCGTTCGACAACTCGAACAACTCGGCTACAACGTCGAACTCACCGCAGCTGCCTAACCCCAACCAAACCCTTCTGCGGCACGGGTTCAGAAACTTCATTACACCCCCGTCGTATCGTGACGTTTGCGGCTTCCCCCGATTCCCACGACAGCAACGTCACGTCCACCGGAGGCACCACATGCCGCGCTCCACTGCCCGCTCGCGCCCACCGCGGGCCAGCGAACCCATCCGTTCATCCATCGACGCGATCGCCGTCGTGTCGTTGGTCATCCATCGCCCGTTGGAGGCCGAGACCATCGCCTTTCTCCTCGACGACGGCGGTCGTAGCAACACCATCACGATCATCAGCGGCACGACCGAACCTGACTCGGTGTTGGCGGTTGCCGACTGCATGGCCCGCGCCGGCAGCACTGCGCCGGCCCTCTGCGGTCTCGTCGTGGCCAGCGTGCGGCCAGGCATCGGCACCACCGCGCCGGCAACGCTGCCGGGCGACATGGATCGCTGGCTGGAGATCGACGAGATCACCGAATCGCACGGCATCGAGTTGATCGAGTGGTTCGTCGTCGGCCCAGCAGGTGTCGATTGCCCACGGGACCTGCTGGGCGACCCGGAGCGCTGGTGACAGGCCTGTGGCCGTGCTGCTACCGGCCGGCGCGCCGTTCCGTCGGGCTCAGCCGTAGCCCGCCGTCGCGGAGTCGCCGCAGCAGTTCGCGGCTCGGCGTCAGCACCGCTCCGGCGCTGATCATGTCGTCGACGAACTCCTCGGGAACGTCGTAGTGATCACCATGGAACCCGCGGCGCGGGATCCCTGCCTGCTCGGCGAACGCGTGCAGTTCCTCATAGCTCACATCGCTGACCAGGTGCGACCAGCGACGTCCCCGGAACCACCAGATCGGGGCGTCGATCAGCAGGGCCATCGCCGCCACTGTGCCGTAACGTCGCCGTGATGACCCAACCGGAGACCGAGATCCGGAGGGCATGGCGACAGATCGCTGGGCCCCACCACGACGGATACGTCGACGATCTGTTGATGCGGTACGCCGAGCCACACCGCCGCTACCACACGGCCACGCACATCATGTTCGTGCTGCGACATCTGCACGAGATGTGCCCGGCTCCGCTCGAGTTGTCACCGGAGGTCGTCGCCGCGGCCCTGTACCACGACGCCATCTACGAGCCGCGGGCCGCCGACAACGAGGCACGAAGCGCCGCGATTGCCGTCACCGACCTCGCCGCCATCGGGTGGTCGCCCCAGTCGTGCGAGTCGGTCGCGGCACTGATCCGGGCCACCGCTGGGCATGTGCACGACGGCGCTGCCGAACCCGGCGACCGGCCAACGGACCGGCACGCCGACACGACGCTGCTGCTCGACGCCGATCTGGCGATCCTCGGTGCGGATCCGGGCGCGTACCAGGCCTACGTCAACGGGGTTCGTGCGGAGTACGACCATGTCGACGATGACCAGTGGACGCAGGGCCGAGCCACCGTGCTGCGGCACTTCCTCGATCGCCCACGGCTGTTCGTCACCGACCACATGTTCGCCGGGCTCGAGCATCGCGCCCGCGCCAACATCGAAGCCGAGCTGGCAGGGCTGTCACATCGACCCCTCCAGAATGATTGACTGGTCACGTGAGCGAACTGACCACCGCCCCGGTCGTGACGATTCCCGATGTCGATCCCGACCTCGAGACCCAAGAACCCGCAGCGGCCCACATCGTCAAGACCGAGCCCGGCGAGAGCGCCGCCGCCAAAGTGCTCGAGGCGCGCATCTACGGCATCGCGATCGAGGCGCTGTGCGGCCACGTGTGGGTGCCGTCGCGCGACCCGAAGCAACTGCCGCTGTGCGAGGCCTGCAAGAGCGTGTACGAGATGTATCGCATGTTCAACGACGGCCTCAACAACGCCCCCGACGAGTGATCGACGAGTGACCGACCCGGCGGCTGGACTCCGCATCCGCGAGGCGGCGCGCGCCGTGTTGATCGACCCGGATCACCGCGTGCTGCTCGTACGCTTCGAGTTTCCGACGGCGACCCGCTGGGCCCTGCCCGGCGGTGGCCTGGAACCCGGCGAGAGCCATCTCCAGGCGCTGCGCCGCGAGCTCGACGAGGAGCTCGGGTTGGCCGACGCCGCCATCGGGCCGCAGATCTGGCATCGGCTGCACATCGTGGCCTTCCTCAACGGCGAGTTCGACGGCCAACGCGAACGCATCCACCTCGTGCGCTGCGATGCGTTCGAGCCGCACCCGAAGCTGTCGTGGGAGGAGATGAACGCCGAGTTCGTGCACGAGTTGCGCTGGTGGACGCTCGACGAGATCGCCGTCAGCGACGTGCACTTCGTCCCCGACGGCCTGCATTCGCTATTGGAAGCGCTGTTGCGTGATGGCCCGCCGGCGGAGTCGATCGACGTGAGTGCCTGATGCTGTTCAGCGCCGACGCCTGGCCGGGGATCGCCGAGGGATCGATCACCGTCACCTTTCGGGCCTGGACGCGTGCCCAGGCCAAGGTCGGCGGCCACTACCGCGTGGCGGGGATGTTGATCGAGGCCACCGATGTGCGCCGGGTCGAGGTCGACGAGATCACCGACGACGATGCCGGCAGGGCCGGTGCGACGGATCGTGCCGCGTTGCTGGCCCGACTCGGGTCAGCTGATCCGGTGTGGCGGGTCGACTTCGTGTACCGCGGTCCCGATGATCGCATCGCCCGGCGCAACGACACGGCCGCGGACGACATCGCGACGGTGATCGTGCGACTGTCCCGGCTCGATCGCAACGGCGCATGGACTCGCTCGACACTGCAGCTGATCGAGCGATACCCCGGCGTGGTTTCCACGACGCTGGCACGGCACGCCAATCAGGATCGAGCGGCGTTCAAGCTCAACGTGCGCAAGTTGAAAGAACTGGGCCTGACCGAGAGCCTCGACATCGGCTACCGCCTGTCGCCGCGTGGCGAGGCCGTGCTCCACGCCGGTTCCTAGACCGGGGGCGTGCGGCCGACACGTTGTATCTGCCCCGAGAGGTGAAGACTCTAGTTCAACACGTGTAGCGAGGTCAGGGGCGCTGCGCGTAGAACAGGAGTGCCACTATGTGGGAGCAGTACTGGCAGGACCGTGGATCTCCGTGGGACTACGACCCGGGGCCGGCCAAGAACCGCAGCTGGTCTCGGCTGTTCGCCGAAACGCCGAACTACCGCGGCATCGGAATCGCCATGTCGGGGAACGAGGAGTTCCGCTGGCACTTCGGCCCGATGTTCTACCGAGGCCGTCTCGGCGACAACCAGGTCAAGGTGCTGATCGTCGGCCAGGAAGGTGCTCAGGACGAGTCGCTGAGCCACCGGTCGTTCACGGGCGGCACCGGTGGGCGCATGCAGCATCTGCTCACGCATCTCGGCATCACCCACTCGTACCTGTTCCTCAACACGTTCGTCTACCCGATCTTCGGGCAGTACGACGGCCTGCTGCCGATCATCGCCCAGCATCCGGCTTCACCGATCGCGCGGCATCGCCGCGAACTGTTCGACTACGCCATCGATCGCAACGACGTGCAGTTGGTCATCGCCGTCGGGCGAGCCGCGAAAGAGTCGTTGGCGAGCTGGGTCGAAGCCCATGGGGGCACGGCCGACCCCGACAACCTGCACCTTGCCGACGCGTCGGTGATCTCGCCGAACCTGCGCATGGTCGGTGTCTTGCACCCAGGCGGCGCCGGCAAGGGCGGGGCCGTCTCGGCGATCATCGCCAGCTTCAACGCGGCGATCAACCACGTGCACCAATGGATCACTGCCGAGCCGTCGTGGCTGCCGATCGACCCGGGTGGCGTGCGGGCCACGACGCCGTACACGTACTCCAGCGACCCGATCCCGTTCCGCGACGTTCCCTACGGCGTGGCCTGGCGGCTCGGACGTGAGTCGACATCGTCGAACCGGCGCGATGGGCAGACCGCGATCCAGATCTTCTCCGAGGACGGCGCGTACAACAACGACGGCACGATCCTGACGTACGCAGGCAGCGTCGCCGGCACCAACGACGGGTACGCCGCCGACCCGGGCGATGTCGCATGGGAACCCCCTCGGCGGGCGCACAAGGATTTCGATCGCGGCCCCGGGGCGACGTTCGCCGCACTGCTGCAGGGCGGTCGACCGGGGTTGGCCTGGCCCGACTTCGAGTCGTTCGGCCTGAAGTTCTCGCCATCGTTCGGAACCGGACCGATCTTCCGCGGCCGCCTCGATCGTCCGAGCATCCTCGTGCTGGCCGATCAGCAGTCGCACGACGACCTGTTCACCATGCGCGCCCTGACCGGCGATGACGGCCAGCGCCTCCAGGCCTTCCTGCGCGCTGCCGGGTTGACCAGCCGATACGCGATCCTGCGGGTGCTCCCCATCGACACGATGGCTGACGATCAAACCGCGGTCGCAGCCGCAGTCGACAGTGCCCCGGTGCGAGCGCTCTACGCCGAGGCCGTGCGTCTGGCCCGTCCGCAGGTCGTGCTGTTCGTCGGGCCGCTGGCGCAGCGCTTGCAAACCCACGTCACCCCGACGGGCACACCGACCGTGACGATGAAGTCGCGCCTGCAATCCGGTGTCGACGCCAGCTGGCAGGCAGCCCTGACCCAGTTGCAGGGATTGACCTACCGGCGCGACATCACCACGCCGACGTTCACCTACGCGGGCCAGCGCGAGCAGATCCCGCGCCCGGACCTGCCCTTCGGCACATTGCACTGGCAGGCGTCGAGCGGCAACCGCGGCCAGCAGGCAACACACAGCGGCTCGCCGTCATTCGACTACTACAAGGTCACCATGCCGGCATGGGCGGCCGCGTTGTCGGCGCCGCCGTTGTCGGCATCGGAAGCTGCTGCTGCCCAGATCCTGCGGAACCTGTAAGGCTCGCAATCCATGCTTGAGGTACAGGGCCACATCGTGGCAATGGACAGCGCCGACACCGAACGGCACGTCACCGGGCGCGTCCGGTTCGACGGCGCCTTCGTCGACAAGGTGCTGCCCGGGCGCAGCACGCCACCGCAAGGTGTCGTGCAGCTCGATGTCGGCGATGCGTACGTCTACCCGGGCCTGACCGATCTGCACTCACACCTCGGCTTCGCCACCTTGCCGTTGTGGCACGAGCCGGCTCGTACGAGCGGACCATGGCTGCACCGCGACCTGTGGCCCAGCGCGCCGTCGTACAAGCCGGCCGTCAGCTGGCCGGCATACGCATACCTGAAGGGAGCACCCGAGGAGCTGCTGGCGTACGCCCAGGTCCGCGCCCTGGCGGGCGGCACCACGACGATCCAAGGGTGGCCCAACGCCAACGGTTCCCCGGCCAACCAACTGGTGCGCAGCGTCGATGACGGCGTCAACCCCAACTCGATCCGGACGTCGGTGATCAACCTGTCAACGGCCGAGCTCGACGATCGCCGGGCGTTGCTCGACGAAGGATGCGCGCTGGTGTACCACCTGTGCGAAGGCCAGCGAGGCAGCAAGGTGGCCCGCGAGTTCACCGACGTGGCCACCGCCGGCTGCTTGCGCCATCGGTTGATCGCCATCCACTGCTGTGCCGTCGGCGAGGAGGAGTTCCGCCAGTGGAACGTGCACGCCGAACTGTCCGACAACGCGCCGCCAGGCGGCGTGGTGTGGTCGCCGTTCTCCAACCTGTGGCTGTACGACCAGACCACCGACGTGCTGGCGGCTCGGGCGCACGGCGTGTTGGTCTGCATCGGTTCGGACTGGGGGCCGTCGGGCAGCAAGAACCTGCTCGGCGAGCTGAAGGTCGCCTACACGTGGGTCCGCCATGCCGGTCTCGACGTGACACCGTTCGACCTCACCGAGATGGTGACGTCGAACCCCGGCGATCTGCTGGCACGGGCCTGGTCCGGGAGCGGCCCGGGCCGGTTGCAGCCGGGCCGGATGGCCGACGCGGTCGTCGTCGCCAAGCGGTACGACGACCCGTGGACCAACCTGCTGCTGGCCCGCGAACGCGACGTCCTCCTGGCGATCAGTGACGGCCGGGCCCGCTACGGCACGGCGGCGTTGATGAAGGCCGCAGGCGAGACCGCGACGACCAGCATGCGCGTCGGCTCGACCTCGCGGCACTTCGCGTTGCGCCGGCCCGACGACCCGACCAAGGTGTGGACGTGGTCGAGCGTCATGCGCGCCCTGCGCGCCGTGCAGGCCGACCCCGTTGCCGCGATCGAGCAGGGGTTGGCGATCGAGTCGATCGAGGCCGACGTGACCATGCCCAGCACCGGCAGCCTGATCCTGGAATCCGACATGCCGGGTGGTCCCAACAGCGTTGCCGGCCCACCGCCGCCGGGCACCAAGTTCGATGCCCCACCGCTGCCCACACTGATCCACGACACGACCTGGTTCAACGCGGTGCGCTCCGCCGGGTATCACGGCCACGTGCTCGACAACCTCGACCAGTTGTTCGCGGCAAGCGCTGTTCTTCCATGAACGACGCGTTGCTGGGCCTGACTTGGGCGGAGGCGATTGCGGCAGCCCCACCGCGCGACTCCCTGACGCAGGTCGAGCGCACGAACATCATCAACATGTTCACCGACCTGCTCGACGGGTTGTACGTGCACCTCCCACTGAAGCGGGCCATGTACGGCATCGATCCGGTGCAACAACTGCGTCGGCTCCACGAGCGCTCCCGGCTGATGACCGACGACGCGTTTCACCGCGAGATCGGTGGCATCCTCACCAACCTGCGCGACGCCCACACCGCGTACATCGCCCCGTCGCCACTCGCCGGCAGCGCGGCGCGATTGCCGTTCCTGGTCGAGCAGTTCGGCTCGGACTCCGAGCCGCGCTTCATCGTCTCCAAGGTCATCCGCGAACTGGTGACCGATACCAGGTTCACCGAGGGCGTCGAGCTGATCGAGTGGAACGGTGTACCGATCGCCGACGCCGTGCGCCGCCGCGGCGAGAGCGAACGCGGTGGCCGCCCCGACAGCGCGATGGCCAGGGCGCTCGACTCGTTGACGTTCCGGCCACTCGGGATCGGTCCACCGCCCGACGAGCGGTGGGTGATCGTCGGCTATCGCAACGATGGGGGTGATGGTGGCGGTCCAGGCGACGACGGGGGGATGCGTGAGCACCGCTTCGACTGGCGGTTCATCTATCCCGGCCCGGCACCCGACGCCCCCCATCCCACGGCTCCGGCTGCGGCGGCAACCGCGATCCATCCCGATCGGGCGCTGGTCAGGCGGGCCAAGAAGCTGTCGTTCAACTCCGAGCTGTGGCAGACCGAGCGCCACGACCGGGTAGCAGCGGCCGGTGTCGGCATGGCCGGCAACGGCTGGATCACCGGTCAGTTCCAGGACAACGTCTCCGCACGCGTGGTGCCGGTCAACGGGCGCGACTACGGCTACCTCCGCCTGTGGAGCTTCGAGCTCAGCGACGACGACGGGTACCTCGCCGAGGTGGTTCGGCTGCTGGCCGAACTGCCGCAGGACGGCCTCATCATCGATCTCCGCGGCAACCCGGGTGGGTTGATCTGGGCAGCGGAACGGTTGCTCCAGCTGCTCACCCCGTCACAGATCGCGCCAACGCGGTTCTCGATCATCGCCTCGGACCTGACGAGGTCGATGACCGACGCGCCACAGAACCGTCGATCGCTGAGCCCGTGGCGGCGCACGCTGCTCGATGCCATCGGCACCGGCGAGGTGTACTCCCAGTCGGTTCCGATCACGCCGTCAGAGCGATGCAACGACGTCGGTCAGGTGTATGGGGGCCCGGTGATCGCGGTCGTCGATTCGACCACGTACTCCGCGGCCGACCTGTTCGCCGCCGGATTTGCCGACAACGGGATCGGCACGGTCGTCGGCGTCGGCCGGGCGACCGGCGCGGGCGGCGCCAACGTGTGGTGGGCCGACACGCTCAACAGCGTGTTGGCCGGCACACCCCATCAACTGCCACGGTTGCCGAAAGGGGTCGGGTTCACGCTGTCGGTTCGCCGGGCGACGCGGATCGGAGCGTCCGACGGAGCACCGATCGAAGACATCGGGATCGTCGGTCATCGCACGTATGCGATGACCCGCGACGACCTGCTGCACAGCAACACCGATCTGCTGACGTTCTGCGCCAGGCTGATCGAGTCGGAGCCGGCAACCTCGCTCGTGGTCCGGTGGAAGGCGCCGGTGCTCGATCTCGAGGTCGGCAGGCTCGATCGGATCGACGTCTACGTCGATGGCCGCCCCCACCAGTCGCACGATGTCGTCGACACGCTGCAGCTGACGATCGGTCACCCCCAACAGGCCATCCGCGTCGAGGGCTACCTGGGCGAGAACCTGAAACAGGTTCGAACCGTGCGACTGACGTGACACGTGGCCGTTGGTGAACGGCAGGGCCGACCGGCTACCGTGCCCGAGATGTCGGCCCCGCTGTGCGTCATCGGCGACTTCGCCTGGGACGTGTTGATCCGCACCAACAGCGAGCTGCTGACCGGTGGCGACACCTTCGGCGAGGTGATGTTGACCCCCGGCGGCAGCGCCGCCAACGTCGCCGTGTGGGCGAGGCGCTGCGGCTTGGAGACCGAGTTCATCGGCAAGGTCGGGCGCGACCGGTTGGGCCAACTGGCGCGGGAGGACCTCGCCAGGGAGCACGTCGTGACCCACCTCGTCGAATCCGACGAACACCTCACCGGGTGCGTCGCCGTGTTCGTCGACCAGACCGGCGAGCGCTCGATGGTCTCGGGGCGCGGCGCCGACTTCTACCTGCTGTCGTCCGAGCTGCCGAAAGAGACCGTGCGACGCGCCAGTCACCTCCACATGACAGCCTGGTCGTACTTCGTCGACCCGCCGCGCTCGGCGTCACGTGCGGCTGCGCACCTGGCACAGGAGTGTGGGGCGACGTTGTCGTTCGACCCGGCCTCCTTCCAGATGATCGAGGAGATGGGCGTCAACCAGTTCCTGGCGGCCACCCAGGACCTCGGCATCGACATCTTCCTGCCCAACTACCAAGAGGGCGAAGTGCTGACCGGTCTCGACGATCCGGAGGCGATTGCCGCGGCGCTGGCCAAGTTGTACCCGCAGGCGCTGATCATGTTGAAGCTCGATGCCGATGGCGCGCTGGTCTACGACAACGGCGTCGCCACCCACATCCCGCCGGCGACCAACAATCTCGTCGACGCAACCGGTGCCGGCGACTCGTTCGCCGGCGCGTTCCTGGCCCGGTACCTGGGTGGCACGTCGGCCATCGAGTCGGCCCGGTTCGCCACCACCATCTCGGCGTGGGTCATCGAGCATCTCGGGGCGCGCCCGGAGCCCGACGCGCGTCTGCGCGCCACCCTGCAGGCTGGCAATCTATGACCATGACGACGATGACCGACCGATTCCGGGTCCTGCACGCCGGTGGCATCTTCGTGATGCCGAATCCGTACGACCGGGGGTCCGCTCGCCTGCTGGCCGCCCTCGGGTTCCCCGCGCTGGCATCGACCAGCTCCGGCTTCGCGATGACACTCGGTCGCCTCGACATGACGGTCGACCGCGACGAGTTGCTCGATCACATCCGCCCACTTGCGGCGGCCACCGATCTGCCGCTGAACGTGGACTCCGAACGGTGCTACGCCGACGATCTGCCCGGTGTCACCGAGACCGTCGAGCTGTTGGCTGATGCCGGCGCCGCCGGCTGCTCGATCGAGGATTGGAACCCGGTGACCAATTCGATCGATCCGATCGAGACCGCCGTCCAGCGCGTCGCTGCGGCGGCCGCCGGCGCCGCAGCGACCGGCATCGTCCTCACGGCGCGTTGCGAGAACCATCTGCACGGCATCACCGACCTCGACGACACCATCGCCAGGCTGCAGGCCTACGTCAGCGTCGGGGCCGAGGTCGTCTACGCGCCCGGGTTGGCCGACCTCGGTCAGATCGCCAGGGTCGTCGACGAAGTCGGCGTGCCGGTGAACGTGTTGATCCTGCCCGGTGGGCCGAGCGTCGCTCAGTTGGGCGAGGCCGGCGTTCGTCGCATCTCGACCGGCGGCCTGCTGGCGCGGATCGCCTTCGGCGCGATGGTCGCCGCCGCCGAGCGACTGCGCGACGACGGGCTGGTCGGCACGACCGAGCCGTTCCTGTCGCGAACCCTCGCCGATCAGGCGCTGCGCGACTGATCCGGCGGCGGGGTGTCGCTGACCAGCGGGTGCTGGATCGTCACCCGGTAATGCACGCCGAGCGGTAGGTCATTGGAGTGGCAGGTGAAGCTGAGGTACGGCCAGCCCATGCCCGGCGATTGCTCGGATTCGACAAGTCGCACGGCGATGTCGCCGATCCCGTACGTCGTGCGCATCTGGGTTCGGCCGTCGACCACGACCTGTGTCAGCGTGGCCTCGGCGACAGCGATGGCGCCGTCGAGCATGATGCCGAACGCTTCGGGCACGTAGAACCCGATCGGCGCGCCAGGTTGCTCGGCCGTCGTGCGCACGACGATGCCGCGCTGCGCGGCCGGCGCGACCGCGACCACTCCGCTGAAGACGATGACCCTGATGCGCTTACCGTCGACGTCACGGACGAGGTGCTGCAGCGTCGGTTGAGGCGCGGCATTCTGCAACGCGTAGTCCATGGTCGACCTCCTTGCACCCGACTGTAGACGCAGCATCGCTGCGATCAGCGGAAGTCGCGACTGGCCGTCGATGCCGGCACGGGCAGCAATGTCAGCTCATCGGCGACGATGTTGATCACCCCCTCGGCGCGCTCCAGGCGACCGCGGATCAACAACGCCGGCGCACTGCGGGCGATGGTGCGATAGCGGGCCCAACACCCTTTCGACACGACGATGTTGATCAGCCCGGTCTCGTCCTCGAGGTTCATGAAGGTGACCCCTTGGGCTGTCATCGGTCGTTGGCGATGGGTGACGATCCCGGCGACCAGCACCTTGGCCTTCGGTTCGCAGTCCCACAACCCCCGTGCCGTGACGACGCCCCGCTTGCGCAACTCATCGCGCAAGAACTGGGTCGGATGACCGTGGGGCGCGACGCCGGTGGCCCACAGATCGGCGACGACGGTCTCCATCGGGTCCATGCCCGGCAACCGCGGCGATCGCTGCCCGGTGATGATGCCCTCCAGGCGATCCGACCGTGATTGCACGGCCCCGCCCACGGCCCACAATGCCTCACGACGCTCCAGCGCGAAGCACTGCTCGAACATCCCGGCGGTTGCCATGGCCTCGAGTTGTTGCAATTGCAACTGTGACGATGAAGTGGGGGCCACGCGGCGCACGAGATCCTCGAGCGATTCATACGGCCGGCCGGCGTCGATCTCCGCGGCCAGGTCGCTACCGACACCACGGACCGATCCGATCCCCAATCGAACGGCCACATCGCCGACAGACTCGGCACAAGGCTCCAGTGTTGCGGTGGCGCGTGACGCGTTGAGATCAGGCGAGCGCACGACCACGCCATGGCGTGTTGCATCCTGTGCCAGCGAGTGCGGGCTCCAGAACCCCATCGGCTGGGCGTTGAGCAACGCCGCGCAGAACGCAGCGGGTTCGTGGAACTTGATCCACGCCGAGGCATAGACGAGATACGAGAAGCTGACGCTGTGCGACTCGGGGAAGCCGTAGTTGGCAAAGGCGGCCATCTTGGTGAAGATCTCGTCGGCGACATCACCGGTGATGTTCCGTTCGGCCATGCCTTCGTACAACCGGGCCTTCAACTTCTCCATGCGTGCCCTGCTGCGCTTGGACCCCATGGCTTGTCGCAACTGATCGGCCTCGGCGGGCGTGAAGCCGGCCACGTCGATGGCCATCTGCATCAACTGCTCTTGGAACAGCGGGACGCCGAGCGTCTTGCCGAGTGAGTTCTCGAGCAGCGGATGCAGGTAGGTGATGGGCTCTTGACCGTTGCGCCGGCGGATGTAGGGATGCACGGATCCGCCCTGGATCGGCCCCGGGCGGATCAGGGCGACCTCCACCACGAGGTCGTAGAAGCGGCGGGGCTTCAACCGCGGCAGCGTGGCCATCTGAGCCCGCGATTCGATCTGGAACACGCCGACGGTGTCGGCTCGGCACAACATCGCGTAGACATCGTCCTCTTGCGGGATGGTGGCCAGATCGACCTCGTAACCACGGTGCTCGCGGATGAGATCGACGGCGTAGTGCAGCGCGCTGAGCATGCCGAGGCCCAACAGGTCGAACTTGACCAATCCGGCTGCAGCACAGTCGTCCTTGTCCCACTGCAACACGCTGCGCTTGTCCATCCGGCCCCACTCGACCGGGCAGACCTCGATCACGGGGCGATCGCAGATCACCATGCCACCGGAGTGGATGCCGAGATGCCGCGGTGCATCCTCGATCTCGGTCGCCAGCTCCAGCACCGCCGGCGGGATGCCGTGGTCGGGTTGGTTGGCGGTGGTCGACACGTTGCCCCACGCATCGATCTGCTTGCTCCACGCATCTTGCTGACCGGGCGCGTAGCCGAGTGCCTTGGCCATGTCGCGCACTGCCGAACGTGCCCGATAGGTGATGACGTTGGCGACCTGGGCGGTGTGGTGGCGCCCGTAGCGCTGGTACACGTACTGGATCACCTCTTCGCGCCGGTCACTTTCGATGTCGATGTCGATATCGGGCGGACCATCGCGTTCGGTCGACAAGAACCGTTCGAACAACAACCCCAACGACACGGCATCGGCCTTGGTGATGCCGAGCGCGTAACACGCCGCGCTGTTGGCCGCGCTGCCGCGACCCTGACAGAAGATGTCGGCCCGGTTGCAGAACTCGACGAGATCCCACACCACCAGGAAGTACCCGGCGAACCCGAGGTGTTCGATGACGTCGAGTTCATGGTCGATGGTGCTCCACGCCCGGGCGCGCAGCGACAGGTCTTCGTGTGCAGCGGGTCGCTCGCCATACCGGCGGCGGCCACCCTGTTCGACGAGGTGGCGGAGGTACTGCATCTCACTGAGCGGTGCCGTACCCGTGCTATCGGGGTCACTCGGGCATGGGAACGGTGGCAGGTTCGGCGCCACCAGCGCCAGATCGAACGCCGCTGCCCGACCGATGTCGGCAGCAGCCTCGACGACACCGGGGTAGCGCAGGAACCGGCGGGCCTGCTCGGCGCCACTGCGCAGGTGGGCACCGGTCGATGCGGGGAGCCACGGGTCGAGCTCGTCGAGGCTGCGTCGGGCCCGCACCGCGGCGATCGCCGTTGCCAGCCGGCGCTGCGACGGCGTGGCGTAGTGCACGTTGTTGGTGGCCACACAGGCCAGGTCGTGACGGGCTGCCAGTTCGGCCAAGGCGTCGTTGCGCGCCGAGTCGAGCGGATCGCCGTGATCCCACAGTTCGACCACCACCCGGTCGCGACCGAACAGTTCGATGAGCCGTTGCAGTTGCTTGGCCGCTGCGGCCGGGCCGTGATCGACCAGCGCCGACGGCACCGCCCCCTTCCGGCAGCCGGTCAACACCCAACCGTGGCCGGCCATCGAGTCGGCGATGTCGAGCAGGCTGAACCGTGGCGCGCTCTTCTCGCCGGCCAGATGACCGAGGCTCAATGCACGCGCCAGGCGCGCGTAGCCCGTCGGCCCATCAGCCAGCACGAGCAGGTGATCCCCGTGCGGATCGGGCGCATGGTGATCGGGAACCAGACCGGTGGCGATCTGGCGCTGCGTCTCGTCCTCGTCGAGCACCTGACGAGTCGTGGCTGCCCCGAGCGTGATCTCGGCGCCGAACACCGTCGGCAATCCCACGGCCCTGGCCGCTTCGGCAAAGCGAACG
>JANMNE010000370.1:0-1926 GCA_031373785.1 Ilumatobacteraceae bacterium | reverse complement strand
ACCACCGCAGCAAAGAACTCATCAGCGACGTCAGCGTCGAGGAGGCGTTGGCGGTTCTTGGAGAACGTCGACGCATCGAACGATGCGGCGTCGATCGGCAGGTCGAGGAACCATTTGAACAACATGTCGTAGTTGAGTCGTTCGCAGAACGCCCGCTCCGAACGCATCGAGTACATCGCCATCAACACCGTTGCTTTCAACAGCATCTCCGGCGGAACCGAGGGCCGGCCCCCGGTCGAGTACATCGCTTCGAAGGTGCTATCGAGATCGGCCAACACCGCGTCGACCACGACACGGATCCGACGGATCGGATGATCAGCCGGGATCAGATCCTCGGTGCTCAACGACGACAACATCGACAACTGCCGCTCAGGGGTTCCACGCATGCCCCCATTCTTTTACATCCGCTACGAAAACGCGAGCACCAACCAGAGGTTTTTCAGCACCCTGCTAGTCGCTCGGTCGGCGATCCGATGGGTCCGCGGGCTGCCGATCGACGGTCAACGAGCCGAACTGCAGCCCTACTTCACCATCTGGCCAAAGAAGCATGCGGTGCTCGTAACGATGATCTCCGACGAGATCGATTTCCTCCTCGATGATCTCGTTCGGGAACCCATCAGCGTTCCACCATCCGCGTAAGTCGTTCTCCGTAGTGCCCATCAATGAGGCGTCGCCGTAGCTGAGGGTGAGCCATTCGTATCCTCTTTGCAGGTCACCAGCCAACACTCGCATCACGAATGACGATCCTGCTTCGTACGTCCAGCTGGCTATCTGACCGTCGTGCAGGTGCACCGATGCGAGGAGCTGCTCTGCGCCGTCAGCGAGTTGGGGTCGGATCTGCTCAAGGTGGACAGCGAAGCTGGCCTGCCTCGCGGCCCACTCCTCGTCGGGCAAGCCACCTGTTACGAAGTCACGGTCGAACCATCGCATCACTGCGACAAACCGTACCTGCATGCCTCGATCCGCCCCGATTGCCCGGGTCCGGCGCGCCGGCGCGCCGGCGATCACGCTCACATATCGACGCCCACCAAGTGGCGGTTCCGCGCCTTCCAATTCACAATCGCACACTTCATGGGGAGTGCGCGAGATCGGCAGATCTGGATGACTCGGATCGTGGCGCCATTCTCGGCTTGCGGTGTCAGAGATCTCGGCGCATCACAGGACGGCTCGGGTATGTGCGACCGATCTCGCTGAAGCCCGCCGCGACGAACAGACGAAGCGTGCCGGTGAACAGCGCCGAGCCACTCGTCCGCTCAGCTTTGAGGGCATCGTTGTCCACCGGATGACCCTCGACCGCTGTCGCGCCGTTCCGACTGGCGTGGGTCACCGCGGCGTCAAGTAGCACTCGGGAAACACCGACGTTGCGGAAACGCTGCTGGACGGCGAAGCACGTGACCCACCATGCCCCGTCATCGTCGGCCAGCACGCCACGCAAGGCCCGATTGGCCAGGACGCCGGGGACCTCGTTTCGAGGCATCACCCGGGTCCACCCGGCCGGCGCGCCGTCCACGTAGGCGATCAGACCTGGCGCGACCGACGCCGTCGACACCTCGAGTCGCAGTGCCTCGCGGTTGTCGCCAGCTGCACTCGCGTCCAGGAAGCGCTGGCACCAGCACCACGAAGGATCCGCTCCACGCCGCGCGAAAGCTTTCACGACGTCGTCCCATCGTGCTGCGGTCGCTGGCGCAGTTTCGATTCTCACCGCGCCAGACTGCCCGATTCCGTCGGCGACGTCCAGCTACCGATCGGCAGATCTGGCGCGTCAGACCAGAAGGTCAGGGCCGGCATCGAAGTAGTTTCGGTGAGATGGATTTGCAGCTGATTCGGAACGCGACGTTACGGTTGCGGTTCGCGGGCGTGGAGTTCCTGATCGATCCGATGCTGGGGGTCAAGGGTTCGATCCGGGCGATGGGCGATTCGACCGAG
>JANMNE010000365.1:0-1905 GCA_031373785.1 Ilumatobacteraceae bacterium | reverse complement strand
CGGCCGGTCACGGTGAGCTCGGTGATCTCGTTCACGGACCGCAATCCGATGCCGTTGAACTGTCCGTCGATGGTGCTGAGGCCGGACCGGGTCTCGAGCAGGCGGGCCGGGTCGAGCGGCTTGTAGGTGGTCGTGGTCGGGAAGTACCCGTTGACGTCAGCGATCAGATCGATGGCCGAGTTGGTGAAGATGCACACGCTGCTGCTCGCGCCGATCTTGGCGACGACGAGGTTGGCGACCGTGGCACCGGTGACGTAGTTGATGTTCGACGCCGTCGGTATCGCAGTCCCGCATGGGTAGACCGTGACGAAGCCGTTGGCCTGCGCCCCGGTCACCGTCACGTTGAGCACGACGGCACTCGCGTCGGTCGGCACCGTTGCCCGACCGCCGATCTGCACGCTCGTCACCGAGCCGGCCGCGCGTGGGCCGTCGCCTTGCTGCAAGCCGTCGGCGGTGATCAGGCCGGGCCCCACCCTGGTCTCCAACACGCGGGCCGGGTTGATCGACTGCAGGCTGGTGGTCGGCGGGAAGAACCCGTTGACGTCGACGACCAGATGGGTGGTCGCCGATACGAAGAGGCACACCTGTCCGGCAGTTCCCACCTTGGCCATGACGGCATTGGGAACGACCACACCGACACCCGGTACGAAGTTGAGGTTGGATGCGGTTGGCTGCGCCGCGCCACAGGGGTAGACCGTGACGAAGCCGGCGCCTTCAGGATCGACCACGGTCACGTTCAACGCCACGGCGGTCGCGGTTGGGTCGACACTGCCTCGGCCCGTGACGGTGAGCTGCAGGGTCGATCCCCCGGCGCGGATCCCCTGACCGGCGTACAGGCCATCCGCCGTCTCTGCCCCAGGCCGGGTGTCGGCCAAACGACCGGGTGACAGCGACACGTAGTTCGGCTGGACCGGCTGGACCGGCGGTGGCGGCGGCGGTGACTGCTGCGGCGCGCCGGGCGTGCCGACGACGGTGTTCGAGGCCACGCTGCTGCCGAGGGAGTTCGTGGCGATCAGCGAGACGGAGTACGAGGTGGTGGGGTCGAGGCCGGAGAGGGTGAACGAGGTGGTACCGGCCGCGAGCGGGAGGTTCACCGTCGTGCCGGCGGTGGGCACTGCGGTCACCGTGAAGCCGGTGATGGCGGGCACCGAGGTCGGCTGCGTGAAGGTGCCGGACAACGTGCCGACCCCCGGTGTCAGTGGTGACGCAAGTACCGGCTTCGTAGGAACGGCGCCGTAGTCGTACGTGAAGACGTTGCCCGGGTTGGTGACCCTGATCGGTGCCGACCAGTAGCGCGTGGTGGCGTTGCTCAGCGTGCATGCAAAGCCGAGGTTGTACGTGCCGTTCGGGAAGAAGCCGACAGGGAAGGCGGCGAAGTCGAAGGTCGGGATCGGGGTCAGCAACGCCGTGTTCACCGACGTGGTCTGGTCGACGATCACGGTGCTGGTGGGCGTGATCATCGGCTGAACTACAGCGCCAGCGACCGCATTCGGTCCGGCGCCTCCCGCGTAGGTGAGGGTGCCCGGGTCCACCGAGACCGAGGCGATGAAGGTCTGCCAGCGGTACCCACCGGTTGCCGAGTCGCCCTGACACGCTGCGCCGGCAGGTGGGGACAGGGTGATCTCGGTGTTGGCGACACCGTGGGCCGGCGACATCGCGACGACCCCTGCCGACGGACTGCCCGGTGGCAGTGCCGATGTGTTGTGGACGATCACGCCGATCGAGACGACTGAAGCGAGCAACGATGCAACGACGGAGATCATCTTGGTGCGCATCGGGTCATGGTCACCGACTGCGATCCGGACAACAATCGGATCGACGGTCAGTTCACCCGTTTGGGGGCCAACGTTCACCGACCGTCCGCCGAACGGCAACGCGGGCGCCGATCTGGGCTGTCTGTGCCCA
>JANMNE010000334.1:0-6333 GCA_031373785.1 Ilumatobacteraceae bacterium | reverse complement strand
GCACGGGACCGGGACCCTCGACGGTGAGCGCACTGTATCCGTCAGCCCTTCAGCCACAACCCGATGACACTCATTTCTCGCATCGGCCTGGGAGACTGGCCGGGTGCGGAACGTCGTGATGCTTGCTGCTGCTGTGACCTGTTGTGCCGTCACGGCATGCGCCAGCGATGCGCCGCCGGCGACCGATGGGCAATATTGCGCAACCGTCAGCGCCAGCCTCGATCAACTGACTGCGCCGGCAATAGCCGACACTGCCGCGGTCGAAGCAACGTCGAAGCTCTACCGATCGATCACGTCGATCGCGCCGCTCGCGGTGCAGAAGGAATGGGAGACCATGACCTCGAACGTCGAGGCCGCTGCCACGGTCGACCCGAATGACCCCGCGTCGGCGCAGAAGGTCGCCGACATGGCACGATCATCGCAGCACGCTGCATCGGCGATCATCGACTACACGTCGAAGGTGTGCGGTGTGGCGTTGGGCGTGACCACCACCCTGCCACCGGTCGTGGAGACCGGCGGAGGAACGCCGTAGACCGAAGTTGACTGAGTGCCTCAACTGTCAGCCCTTGCTCGTATTCGTCCGGCACCTCGGTGATATTCCGGCCGGACCCAGAACGCGGCCCCGTGCGACGTTCGAGACGGGCCTACCGATCTGGGCGCCGCCTCTTTCCGAGGTGGTCGGGTGCGATTTCGGTATCTCCAGGCGTGTTTTCGCGCCCGACCACGTTGGATGGAGCGAGGACCGAACGAAGTTTCTGCTTCCCGACAATGTTGGGTCGGGGCATCCGTCGGGCAGGGCGAACCGAGCTCGAAATGGCCTAGTTGGGCAGTTCGCCGCGCTTGGTCTTGACCGAGTCGACGAGGCCGTAGGCCTTGGCCTGATCGGCGGTGAACCAGCGATCGCGCTCGCTGTCTTTCTGGATCTGCTCGAGCGTCTGCCCCGAGTGATGGGCGGTGAGCTCGGCCATGCGCTGCTTGGTGTAGTGGAGCTGCTCGGCCTGGATCGCTATGTCGGTGGCCTGGCCACGCAGACCGGCAAGCGGCTGGTGCATCATGATGCGCGCGTTGGGCAGCGTGTAGCGCTTGCCCGCCGCGCCGGCGGTGAGGAGGAACTGACCCATCGAGGCCGCCATCCCCATGCACACCGTCGCCACATCGCAAGAGATGAACTGCATGGTGTCGTAGATCGCCATCCCGGCTGTGACCGAGCCACCAGGGCTGTTGATGTACAGCCAGATGTCGGACGCCCCATCCTCGCCCTCGAGGTACAACAACTGGGCACAGATCTGGTTGGCCATATCGTCGTTGACGTCGGTGCCGAGCATGATCACCCGGTTCTTCAGCAGCCTGTTGAACACATCGCTGCGGGGATCGAAACCGGCGTCGAGCGCCATGGGACGAGTGAGGTCGGACATGGCGCCAACGCTACCGGCGCGGTTGCGTTCGCCACCGCTCGACGACCGCCTCCTCGTCGAGGGGCACGACCGAGGACGGTGGGCCTTCGGCGCCGCGCCGGTTCACGTCGCGGATGCGCAGGTTGATGTCGCCGATGATGCGACGCACCACGTCCTCCCGCGACGCGCCGGCGATCACCTCGAGCGCCTCTTCCAGCTCCTTACGCACCGCCAGGGTCGGCGGCAGGTAGCTCAACCGCTCGCGCCGCAGCTTGGCCTTCAACCACCAGTCCTCGTCGCGGTGGATCTCGGACCCGTCCGGCGTGATCCCATCGAGCGGTCGGCCCCTTCCCGGAAGGTTCTCGAAGTCGCCGCGCTCCATGCCGACGCGGATCTGCTGTTCAACCCACGACTCCCAGCTCGCTCCCTTCGGCTTTCGACGCCCATCGCCGAAACGTGCCATCACGCCAACCTGCGGACACCACTGAAGATCACGGCGACGCGCTCGTCGGGCGAGACGTCGCCGCGCTGCGAGAGCAGCCCGGCCAGGCCGGCTGTCCCTGTGTGCGACACGTTGATGCCGGTCGTTCGCCGGGCGAGGTCGTTGGCCTGCAACACGACGCCCTCGCTGACGACGATCGGCGAACCGTTGCCTTCACCCATCGCACGGATCACCGGGATCCAGTCATAGGTCTCGTCGTCGAGGATGCCGTCGGCGGCCGATCGGCCCACGTGCTCCCATGGCCACATGCACTCGTCCCAATGCGCGGCGGCCGCTGACGGGCCGCCGATCGAGCGGGCATGGACCCAAGCCCGCTGGAGCGGTGCACAACTGTCGGTCTGCACGGCGTGCAGCCGCGGCATCACACCACTCATCTTGAACCCGGCGATCGCCGACGCGGCGAACGCTCCGGCGCCGATCTGCACGTACAACCGATCGAGCGGTGGGACGACCACGTGCTCTTCGAACTGCCGAGCCATCTCCCACCCGATGGTGCGTCCACCATCGAGGCACCACGCGTTCTCCGGGCCCTGCACCGTGAACGGGACTGCTCCCCCGGCAACCGCTTCGCGGAACCGATGGATGCACGGATCTCCGGCGGGGTCGCTCGACCGTCGCGAGCAACAGACGATGTCGGCGCGCAGGTCGGCCAGGCCGGCGAGCACGACGGGGTCGGCGTCGACGGGCACAAAGACCCGGATCGGCCAGGCGACCGCTGCTGCCAGCGTGGCCGCGGCATAGGCCGCGTTGCCACACGAGGCGATGGCCAGCGGCGGGCGAGCGGATCGATCGCGCCACGGCACGAGACCCATCGCCTCAGCCGTCAGCAGGTGCAGCAGGATCGTCAACAGGTGTCGTGCCTTGTGGCTGCCGGCGACCTGGCCTGTCTCGTCCTTGACCCACACGCCACCATCGGCGCCGAATCCCAACTCGGCGCTCAACGCGTCGGCACGCTCGAACGGCGTGACGTGAAAGCCGACCCCGGCAACCGCGGCGATGTCGGCGTCGACCTGGCGAACCATCGCCGTACGAGCCGCGTCGGTCATCCCGTGCGCCGCCGCGAAGCTGTCCCACGCGAGGAATGCGCGGAACGCCACGAAGGGGTTGGGATCGTCGCTGCCCCGCAGCGGTGCGATTCCCTGCACGAGCTGCAGCGTGTGGTGGCGGTCGAGCACCGTGGCGTTGGGGCACACCCAGCTCATCGGCGTGGCGATGTCGACCTGGGCGCCGCACACCGCACAGGTCCAACCGGCCGCGAGCGGCAACTGCATCGCGTTCAGCCTGCCGAGACGGCTGCGTTGAACTCGTCGATCATGTCGTCCCACACCGGCAGAAAGCGACGAAGGCCGCGCCAGAAGTCTTGCGAGCGGCGCCCCTCGAACAGCTCGAACGGTGTGCCCTGTTGCTCGACCCACGTGTAGTAGCCGAGGTTGAAGATTCGGTTGCGGTCGCGCTCGGTGCACTCGATCGCGTGGTCGGTGGGCACGTTGGCGAGGTGCTCACCCCACACGGCCGCGGCGTCGAGGTTGGTGAAGCCGCCACCGAAGTCGCGGGCGGAGATCTTGGTGCGTTCGCTGGGGTACAGCGCCGCGCCATCGGTGGCGACGGTGATCACCGCTTCGTCCGGCCCGAGGTTCAGCAGCTTGGCCGTCGTGATCGCCGCCAACACGTTGCAGATGCTGCTGAGCCCGAAGTGCTGCAAGGTGTCGAGCACGGACTGCGGTACAAGCCGACGGTCGGCGAGGTACCCGAGACCATCCTCGGTGTTGAACATCACCTGCAACTGATCGGTCGCCCGATCGCTGACCGCGACGACGACATCGGTGTTCATCACGTTGTGGATCAACGGCACGTGCTTGTCGCCGATCCCTTGGATGTTGTGCTCACCGAAGCCGTTCTGGAGCAGCGTCGGGCATTCCAATGCCTCGACGGCGACGATGCGGGTTCCGTAGAGCTCCTTCAGCCGGTCGCCGGCGGCAATCGTGCCCGCCGAACCGGTGGCACTGGTGAAGGCGGCCAAGCGCATCTCGCGCCCGCTCTGTGCATGCACGTGTTCGAACACATGGCCGAGCGCGCGTCCCGTCACCTCGTAGTGGGCCAGGTGGTTGCCGAACTCACAGAACTGGTTGAGCACGAAGTTGGTCGGATCCTTGGCCAACTCGTTGCACGCGTCGTAGATCTCCTTGACGTTGCTCTCGGTGCCGACCGTCTTGATCACGTCGTCGGCCGGATTGGCGCACCACTGATCGAGCCAGTCGAACCGTTCCTTGCTCATCCCCGCGGGCAGGATGGCGACGCCGCGGCTGGCCATGATGCGGCTGATGGCGATGCCTCCGCGCGCGTAGTTACCGGTCGACGGCCAGATCGCCCGGTGCCGCGTCGGATCGAACTGGCCGGTCACGATCCTCGGTGCCAGGCAGGCGTATGCAGCGAGCACCTTGTGTGCCGTGATCATCGGGAAGCGATCGCCGAACACGACGATGATCGGGCTGTCGACACCCGTCAGACTCTTCGGCAGCACCACGTGATCGGGTACATCGACACGCTGCCCTGCCAGATCGTTGTACCAGTGCACTCGCCAGAGGTTCCGTGGATCGGGGCCGTTCTTGTCGGCATCGCCGACACGGCTCGGATCGATGGCTGACGGATCGGCCAACTGGGCGAACGTCGGCAGCGAGATGCCCTGTTCTCGAAATCGCTGCACGCTGTTGGCCAGCGCCGCGTCGTCGACGACGCGGTCGGCCAAGCCGAATTGGTTCTCCAGGGCGAATGCGGTCTGTCCGGCGCCGGTCATGATCTGTACATTTTGTCAAGGTCGACCGTCATTCCGCGCATTTCCTCGCCGGTGATTATGCAAGGACTCGCTTCCGAAATGGGGGCGGTTGGGATAGCGTGTGTCAGGTGGCAGAGCACCCCGACACCAAGCGCAGGATCGTCGAGCGCCTCAAGCGTGTCGAGTCGGCAACGGCCACGGATCTCGCCGCAGAGTTCGGGCTCACCGATACCGCATTGCGCCAACATCTCGACGCGCTCGAAGAGGCGGGGATGGTGACCAGGTCGATCGCCGAGCCGACGGGCCGGGGGCGCCCACCGCTGCACTGGCAGTTGGCCCCAGCGGCGACCGAGTCGTTCCCCGATCGCCACGCCGACCTGGCCGTCGAGCTGATCACCTCGATGCGCGCGACACTGGGCGAGGAAGCGCTCGAGCGCGTGATCGGCGCCAGGTCCGATCGACAGACCGCCGCATACTCGGCCGCGCTCGACGACGCAAACGAACTGGCCGAGCGTCTGCAACGACTGGCAGACCTGCGCACCGACGAGGGGTACCTCGCCGAGGTGCAGCGCGACGACGACGACTTCATCCTGATCGAGCACCACTGCCCGATCGGTGAGGCCGCGGGGGCCTGCGGTGCGCTCTGCAGCGCGGAACTCGATGTCTTCCAACGAGTCCTGGGTGACGAAGTCACCGTCACCCGCACCCAGCACCTGCTGGCCGGCGATCGCCGTTGCACGTACCGAGTCGAGGCAGCCGCTTCGTAACGCGGGGTGCCGCGGTAACGTGCCCCCCATGGCTGATTTCCTCCTCGGCGGGCAGATCGATGCTGCCAAGCACGAGCGCACCGACTCGTTGACGACCATCTCGTCGGGTGATTTCACCACGCATGGCGTCATCGTCGGGATGACCGGTTCGGGCAAGACCGGACTCGGGATCGTGCTGGTGGAAGAGGCGTTGAGCGCGGGAGTGCCGGCGCTGTTGATCGATCCCAAGGGCGACCTGACCAACCTGTGTCTCACCTTCCCGCAACTCGCTCCGGCCGACTTCCAACCGTGGGTCAACGAAGGCGACGCATCCAAGGCCGGACAGTCGGTACCCGACTTCGCCGCGGGGCAGGCCAAGGCCTGGACCGACGGCCTGGCCGGGTGGGGCATCGCATCGGATCGCATCATCGCACTCCGCAACAACGTCACCTTCACGATCTACACACCAGGCTCGAGCGCGGGCATCGCACTCAACATCGTCGGGTCGCTGCAAGCGCCTTCCGACGTCAGCGACGCCGAGGTCGTCGGCGATGAGATCGAGGGCTTCGTCAGCGGTCTGCTGAGCCTGGTCGACATCGACGCCGACCCGCTCTCCAGTCGCGAGCACATCCTGCTGTCGAACCTCATCCTCAACGAGTGGACCGCTGGGCGCAGCCTCGACCTGCCCACGCTCGTCGGCATGATCCAGCAGCCACCGATTCGCAAGCTCGGCGTGTTCGAGCTCGACCAGTTCTTCCCGCCGAAGGATCGCATGGCCTTCGCGATCCGGCTCAACGGCCTGCTCGCCTCACCGTCGTTCGGCGCGTGGATCACGGGTCCGCCCCTCGACATCGGCTCGATGCTGAAGACGGCCGACGGCAAGCCGCGATGCGCAATCGTGACGACCGCGCACCTCAC
>JANMNE010000303.1:0-2180 GCA_031373785.1 Ilumatobacteraceae bacterium | reverse complement strand
TGTGAACACGTCAGCGATGCCGTGCGAAAACGACACCGGCAACGTCGCGCCACGGCCGACGTAGGCCAACGGCCCGTCGGGCCGCAGCGTGAAGTAGCCGCCGAGGGCGTGGTGGCGGTGGACCCAGCCGATCAGGGCAACGACGAACGCGCTCACCAGCATCGCCACCCACAGGCCTGGCATCAGGCGGGCAAAGCGGGCCTTGGCGAATGCGCCGGATCGCCGCCGCAACGCGCTGCGCCCGACCATCAAGCCACTGAGCGCGAAGAACCCACCGACAGCGAAGCCGCCGAGCGTCAGCACCTTCGGCGCCAGCGGGGAGATTGGCTCGCTGCCGAACCCGCCGAGTGGCCAGGTGTGGCTGACGAGCACCAGGAACGCCAGGACCAGGCGGACGAGATCGAAGCCCGCAGAGCGGGTGTCGAGGAAGTCGTCGAGCGTCAGCGATTGGCGTGACGTGGGAGCGGCAATGGTGGCGGTATCACCAGCCACGTGCGACCCAACTGGCGAGCTGCGGCCGCTCGCGAGCGATGGTCGTGTCGACCCCGTGGCCGGGCATGACGATCGTGTTGGCGGGGAGGGTGAAGAGCGACGTGTCGATCGAATGGATGATGGTCGCGAAGTCGCCCCCGTCGAGCTTGGTGTTGCCCGCCCCGCCGGGGAACAAGGTGTCGCCGCTGAACAGCACGGGCGCACCCTGCACCTTGAAGCTGACCGAGCCGGCAGTGTGGCCGGGGTTGTGAATGGCCTCGAGCCGGAGCTTGCCGACCTCGATGATCTCGGCATCGTCGATGAACACGTCGTAGCCGACATCTTTCAAGCGGGGCGCGTCGGCGGCGGTGACCGCCACTTCGTACCCAGCCTCACGCATGGCCGGAATGGCTTGGATGTGGTCCCAGTGACCGTGAGTCTCGAGCACCCTGCGCACGCCCAGGTTCCGGCACAGCTCGAGCAGTTGCTCGTGCTCGTTGGCGGCGTCGATCAACACCGCCTCTCCCGTCTCCCGGCACCGCAACACGAACACGTTGTTCTCGTACGGGCCCACCACGACACGATGGATCTCGAGGCGGCTGTCGGCCCAGTGCAAAGTGCTCATGCGCCGACGATAGCGAGAACGCGTGTCGCTACGCTTCGCCGGTGGCCGCGACTGACCCAGCACTGTGGACGACGACCGAGCAGGCGGCGGCGATCCGCGCCGGAGAGCTCGGATCCGTGGAACTCCTCGACGCCCAACTGGCCCGCGTCGCCCGGCTCGATCCGCAGGTCAACGCGGTCTGCACACTGGCGGTCGATGTCGCACGCGAGCGGGCGTCGGCCGCAGACGAGGCGACTGCCAACGGGCGATCGTGGGGCCCGCTGCACGGGCTGCCGGTCACGATCAAAGACGCCATCGCCACCGCTGGGATCCGATCGACGGGTGGATCGCCCTCGTTGCTGGAGCACGTCCCGCAGCACGATGCCCCCGTCGTCGCGTCGATCAAGAACGCCGGCGCGATCGTGTTCGGGAAGACCAACGTGCCCCTGTGGTCGGGCGACTTCCAGACGTTCAACGAGATGTTCGGCACCACGAACAACCCGTGGGACCTGGCGCGGGTGCCGGGTGGATCATCCGGCGGTGCGGCCGCCGCGGTTGCATGCGGCATGACGAGCTTCGAGATCGGCACCGACATCGGCGGATCGGTGCGGGTGCCGTCGGCCTTCTGCGGCGTGTTCGGCCACAAGCCCTCGTTCGGGGTTGTCCCCACGCTGGGCTATCTCGACGAGCCGAACGGTGGCGTGACCGAGAGCGATGTCAATGTGTTCGGGCCGATCGCCCGCAGTGCCGCTGACCTGGCGATGTTGTTCGGCATCCTTGCCGGCCCGGCGCCGGACCGCGCCGTCGGTTGGCGGCTCGACCTGCCGCGAGCCGACATCGCCGATCTGCGATCGCTGCGGGTGGCGACCTGGTTCGAGGAATCATCCGTTCCGATGGACGACGAGATGATCGCAGTCCTGGAAGGGGTCGCCGAGAACCTGAGTCGACTCGGTGTTGCGGTCGATCGCGGGGCGCGCCCGCAGTTCGATTTCACCGAGGCATGGCACACCGGTGGGTGGCTGATCGGAGCCGCCTGCAACATCAGCGACGGTGAACGAGATGTCAGCCACAACGAGTGGCTCCTCGCCGATCGCCAGCGTGCCCG
>JANMNE010000291.1:0-4070 GCA_031373785.1 Ilumatobacteraceae bacterium | reverse complement strand
CAAGTGGAGCGCCCCGACGATCGACTCTTCGCGATACGACGGCAAGTGGTCCATCACGCTCTCGCCATAGCCCTCGACACCGTCGGAGCGCACCGTGACGATCACCGCAATCTTCTCCGACTCCGCGGCGAACGATGTCTTGAACACCGACTTGTACGGAAGGCGGATGATCCGTAGCTCGACTTCGTCAACATGCATGTCGGTACTCCTACCAGGTGTCGATGTTCGGCCGCTTCTTGCCGACTCGTGACGGCGCGGGCGGAGTGGCATTGAGGATCGCCGTGATCCAGCGGCGAGTGTCAGCGGGGTCGATGACATCGTCGATCTCGAAGTACGAGGCGGTGTTCAGCGCCTTGCCGCGCTCATACATCTGGGCGACGCGCAGCTGGAAGCTGCGCTCGCGCTCGTCTGGATCCTCGATGGCCTCCAGCTCCTTGCGGAAGCCGAGGCGCACTGCGCCTTCCAAGCCCATCGGGCCGAACTCGCCGGTGGGCCAGGCAATACACGCGGCCGGGGCCTTGGTACTGCCACCCACCATCGCCTGGGCGCCGAGCCCGTAGCACTTGCGCAACACCACGCTGATCAGAGGAACCGTGACGTTGGCGCCGGTGACGAACAGCCGCGAGCAATGGCGCACCAGGGCCGTCTCCTCGACCGCCGGGCCGACCATCATGCCGGGTGTGTCGACCAGCGTGACGATGGGGATGTCGAACGCGTCGCACAGTTGCATGAACCGGGCAGCCTTGTCGGCGCCGTCACTATCGATTGCACCGGCGAGATGGCCAGGGTTGTTGGCCACGACGCCGATCGGCCGTCCTTCGACACGCCCGAACGCCGTGACCATCCCGAGTCCGAAGTCGCGGCGCAATTCCAGCACGGTGCCACTGTCGAACAACTTCTCGATGACGGTGCGAACGTCGTAGCCGCGCTTGCGATCCTCCGGGATCACACCACGCAACTCGAACTGGTCCTCGCACGACCACTCGTCGAGCCGACCCTGGAAGTACGAGAGGTACTGCTTGGCAACGTGCACGGCCTCCACTTCGTCGGCGACTGCGATGTCGACGACACCGTTGAACTGTTGGACGTTCATCGGCCCGATCTCTTTCGGGTCGAACACGCCGAGCCCGCCACCTTCGATCATCGCCGGGCCACCCATCCCGAAGTTGGAGTCTGCTGTTGCGATCACGACATCGCAACAACCGAGCAATGCCGCGTTGCCGGCGAAGCAGTAGCCGGCGTTGATCCCGACCAGCGGCACCAGCGCGCTGAGCCCGCCGAGGTAGTGGAACGCCCAGCAGTCGAGCAGGCTGACACCCACGTTGTCGGTGTCGCCTGGTCGGCCTCCGCCGCCCTCGGTGAAGAACACCACCGGCAGGCGCATCGATTCGGCGAGTTCGAACAAGCGGTCCTTCTTGCGGTGATTCAGCACACCTTGCGTACCGGCGAGCACCGTGTAGTCGTACGACACTGCAACAACCTGCGCGGCGTGACCTTGGAACAAATGGCCATTGACCGTGCCGATGCCACCGATCATTCCGTCGGCGGGAGTGCGCTCGATCAGATCCTCCATGGAGCGGCGGCGGCGTTGGGCGGCGATCACCACGGCGCCGTATTCGATGAACGAGCCGTCGTCGACCAGGTCGGCGACGTTTTCGCGGGCGGTGCGCCGGCCGACTGCTCGACGTCGGGCGACCGCATCTGGACGCGCTGCGTCGAGACCGATCGCATGCCGCGCCTGCACCTCGGCCAGGTCGGCACGAACCGCTGTGAGGTCAGCGACGACGACGTCGACCATTGCCTGGTGCACGACGACGCCAGGCTCTACCGAGGCCACGAGGGCACCTGCCATGACCGTCGCGCCGGCCGCGACCAGCACATCGACGACGGTGCCGTCACATGGCGAATCGATGCTGTGGTGCATCTTCATCGACTCGATCAGCATCAACTGCTGCCCCGCCCTGACGGCATCGCCCGCGGTGACGTCGACCGCGACGATCGTGCCCTGCATCGGAGCCTCGACCCGCATCTCCCCCATCCGTCCGACGGTAGCGGGCGCGACCGAATACGGTTGCTGTTGTGAGCGACCCGGTCGAGATCTCGGTGGCAGGGCACGACGTCACGATCACCAGCCCCGACAAGGTGTTCTTCACCACCCGACCGAACACCAAGCTCGATCTCGTGCGGTACTACCTCGCCATGGGCGACGCGGTGATGCGCCAGATGCACGATCGCCCCGTGCTGCTGCAGCGGTTCCCGAACGGTGCCCACGGGTCGAACTTCTTCCAGAAGCGCATCCCTGACGGTGCGCCCGAGTGGCTGCACACCGCGATCGTGCAGACACCCAACGGCACGCAGTCGCGCGCTCTGGTCGTTGCCGACCTGGCCCATCTCGTCTGGGCGGTGAACCTCGGATGCCTCGGGTTCCACTCCTGGCCCGTTCGTGCGGCTGATCAAGACCATTGCGATGAACTGCGCATCGACCTCGACCCGGGTCCCGGTACGAACTACGGCATGGCCCAAGAGGCGGCCGCGGCGACCAAGGTGCTCTTCGACGAGCTCGGCATCGCCTCGTTCATCAAGACCTCCGGCAACCGAGGGTTGCACGTGTACGTGCGGCTGCAACCAACCCACGACAGCATTGCAGTGCGCAGCGCGGCGGTTGCGATGGCCCGAGAGCTCGAACGCCGTCATCCGAGCTTGATCACCGCCGCATGGTGGAAGGAAGAACGCGGCGAGCGCATCTTCATCGACTTCAACCAGAACGCCCCGCACAAAACCGTGTTCGCGCCGTGGTCGGTACGGGCACTCGACCACGCCCCCGTATCGTTCCCGTTCCCGTGGGAGCTGCTGCCGACGCTGCGCCCGCACGACATGACGATCGACACCGTCCCACAATGGGTCGCCGAACACGGAGACCCGTGGGCAGCGATCAACGACTCGCCGCAGTCGATCGAGCCGTTGCTCGAGATGGTGCGCGCCGACCAAGCGGCGGGACTGCAGGACGCGCCCTGGCCACCCGTGTACCCGAAGATGGCCGGTGAGCCCTCGCGGGTTGCCCCCAGCCGGGCCAAGAAACCGAAAGCCGAGAAGACGGAATGACTGTGCTGCCCATTGCTGATCACTGGTTCGAACGAACGACCATCGACCACGCGATCACCCTGTTGTGGGAGCCGTACGTCATCCCGCTGATGCGTTGCAACATCTGGCACGTGCGCGGCCGCGATCGGGACCTGGTGGTCGACACGGGGATGGGGCTGATGAGCCTTTCCGACGAGTTGGCCGACCTGGTCGGCAAGACCGTGACCGCGCTGGCGACGCACGGCCACGACGACCACATCGGCGGCCACCACGAGTTCGACGATGTGCTGGTGCACCCGGCCGAGGCCCCGCTGCTGTTGAACCCGCCGATCACGTCGTTGGTCCCCCGCGAAGCCTGGGGTGACGATGTGATCGATGCCCTGGAGGCCGCCGGCTACCCGATGCCCGAGCCGTACTTCGTCACCGCCTTGCCGGCGGGAATGGCTACCGACAGCTTTCATCAGCAACCGGTCGCGCGGGTGCGATTCATCCAGGAGGGCGACGAGATCGACCTGGGCGACCGATGCTTCGAGGTCATCCACCTCCCGGGACACTCACCCGGTTCGATCGGGCTGTGGGAGCAAGCCTCGGGCACGCTGTTCTCCGGCGATGCGATCTACGACGGCCCCTTGCTCGACGAACTACCGGAATCCTCGATTCACGACTACTGCCAGACCATGGAGCGGCTGCTTGGCCTTCCGGTGAACGTCATCCACGCCGGCCACGACCCGAGCTTCGGCCGAGACCGGTTGCACGAATTGGCCCGTGCCTACCTGCGGCGTCGACGAAGTTGAGCCGAATTGCCTATCCAAAGTCGCTTGCCAACCTCGACGTCGACTGTTTGAATGTTGATCACCAGAGAGAGGAGGTGGTCCAAACGATGACAGGTTTAGATTGTGGGACTCTGGAGGTGGTTGGCCGCTAACGGCCTTCGGACTGGACCGTCTGGCGAAACCCCGCCAACCTCCGCTCGAACATCTCACCGAGGC
>JANMNE010000289.1:0-11907 GCA_031373785.1 Ilumatobacteraceae bacterium | reverse complement strand
ACGAATGCCGAACGACAACATCGGAGTAGGGATCTGGTCCGGCCCGGTGCCCAACAACGCCCCACAAGGCCCGGTGGCCGGCGTCGTGTTGACAACGTGAGCCTCACCAATCCTGATCTGGTCAAGGATGTACGACAAATCAGCAGGCGTGATCGTAAAACCCTGACCGACCACAGGTGCAGCCTGCGCCCCAAGAGACGTGACCATCAAACCACCGATCAAAGAGACGACAGCAGCACTCGCCCCCAACCTCGTCCGGCGACGCTGCAGACCCGAATCTCGATCTACCGAAGGCAGATGGCCCCCGACCGCCTTGCGCCACGAAAAATGGCGCGCTGAATAGCGCTGATGCCTGGTCATGTTGAACCGTCCCCTTCGGAAGTCCTGCCGCCCAGCGGGCAGAATCTCAACCATTAAGATTCCGTAAAGACTCATTGTCTACAGGGTCTTTGGACCCCCACATTCAGGCCCTAGAAACCTCCAATAAGCGGGGCCGAAGACTTACGACCCTCGCCCTTTCACACACAGCGTGTCAAGGCGACATCGAAGGATGGGATCACCCCGGCTCGCGCTCGTGTACCTGTTGCCGCTCGACACGAGTTCCCGTCGCCGGCCCGCACGTCGTGCCGTGGGATGCGCGCGCCCGGTGATCGCCTGGGCCACACCGGCATCGGTTCATGAACGATACTGAGGGTTCGATGTCTACCTCGGTCACGCGCACTCCGCCGGGACAGATCGGCAGGTTGCCGTATCTGCCTGGACTCGACGGACTGCGGGCGGTCGCCGTGGCCGCGGTGATGATCTATCACGCCAACCACGAATGGCTGCCGGGTGGCTTCCTCGGTGTCGAGGTGTTCTTCGTCATCAGTGGCTACCTCATCACGCTGCTGTTGATCGGCGAGTTCGAACGCAATGGGCGGATCAACCTGCGGCGTTTCTGGTTGCACCGCTTCCGCCGACTGCTGCCGGCGTTGTTCGTGATGCTCGCCGGCCTCGCGGTGTTCATGACTGCGTTCCGCCGAACGCCCATGGGTCGCACGCGTGGCGACTTCACCGGCGGGATCCTCTACGTCAGCAACTGGTACCAGATCATCGTCGGTCAGGGGTACACCGCCAACGAGGCGTTCGTACCGCTGCGGCACCTGTGGTCACTGGCGGTCGAGGAGCAGTTCTATCTGCTGTGGCCGCTCGTGATGGTGGCGATCCTCGTTCGCCGCGGCGGGCGAGACCTGCCCCGAGTCGCGCTGTGGTTGGCCGGCGCCAGCCTGATCGTGGCGGCGGCAATGGCGCTGCTGTTCCACAACGGTGACGTTGCCGCGACCTGCACGGTCGACCAACGCGAGGGCTACTGGTCGCTGTTCGGTCGCTGCATCAGCATCAACGAGTCGCTGTACCTCGGCACGTTCAGCCGCGCCGGTGGCCTGTTGCTCGGGTCCGCGTTCGCCATGGTGTGGCGACCGCGTGAAGTGGCGCAGGGGTCGATGCACAACAAGGCGCTCCTCCTCGACGGGGCCGGCGTGGTCGGCCTGTTGCTGCTGGGTTGGTTGACCTGGTCGATGTGGCTGTCGGAAGGTGGACGTCAGTTCGGCATTCGTTTCGATTCAGCACTGTTCCAGGGTGGATTCCTGCTGACCGGCATCGCCACCGTGCTAGTGATTGCCGGCGTCACCCACGAACGCAGCAGGTTGGGTCGCGCCCTCGGCATCCCGGTGCTGAACTGGGTCGGCACCCGCAGCTACGGGTTGTACCTCTATCACTGGCCGATCTATCAGATCATGCGTCGCGAAGCAGGCAAGGCACTCACGCCGGCGCAGTTCGTCATCGCCATCGTCCTCACCCTGCCGATCACCGAGGCAAGCTACCGGTTCATCGAACTGCCGATCCGGCAAGGTCGCATCGGCGAGAGCATTCGCAACCGCCGCCAACTGCGGCCCGCCGATGTCTACCGCCGGCGACGCCGCCTCGTCGGCGTGTTGCTGATCTCACTCGGCTTGGTCGGATTCGCCGGCGCCAGCATCGCGTTCGCACCGAACAAGTGCGTCGGTCAGGTCGAGTGCGACCTCGCTGCCGCCTCTGCGGCCACCGACCCGGTCGCGCCCACCGACACCTCGCTACCCGAGGCAACAGCCGCGTCTGTGGCGGGCGACACCGCGGCCCCGCAGAGCACGGCGTCGACCACCTCCTCGTCGTCCACCACCAGCACGACGCTTCCCCTCGAACAGCGCCCACCGATCGCGATCGGCGAGTCGGTCATGCTTGGGGCCAAGGCGCAGCTGGAGGACAAGGGATTCGTCGTCGACGCGGCCGAGAGCCGGCAGGGCAACGAGGTCGCGACCTTGCTGGGTCAACTGCGCGCCGCGGGGCGACTGGGCAACACCGTCGTGATCCACATCGGTACCAACGGCGAGGTCTCCGACGACACGTTGACGGCGATCATGGCCAACCTTCCACCCGAGGAGGTCAAGTCGGTGTGGTTCCTGACGGTGCGCGCCGACCGCGACTGGATCGACGGCAACAACGCCCGGATCCTCGGGTTGCCCGGCAAGTACCCCAACGTGCAGATCGGGTACTGGGCCGACTTCGTGCCGAAGATCTCCGGCATGGCCAGCGATGGCATCCACCTCGTCTCCGCCGAGGCGAAGCAGACCTACGCCGACCTCATCGCCTCGTGGGCCGCCCTGCCGCCACCTGGCTGAGGCGCGTCCACGGCACGGTGTTTCCGACTTCCGGGGCGACCAACCCGCGCTTGTACCCTTGCTGTCTTCATGGAAACTTCGGTCGATCTGCACCAACGCGAAATGTACGAACTCGCCGTGCGAATCGGCGCCTCGTGGGTGCAGATCCGCCGCGGCGCGGCGATGGGTGCGTTGCGCGACTACCTGCTCGGCACCGGCGACGAAGCGCTCGAACAGGGCCAGATGGATTCGCTCGACCTCCTCGCCCGCCAATCCTTGTGGCGGATGAGCGACCTCGCCGAAGCCTTGCGCATCGATCCCTCGACCGCGACCCGCGCCGTGCAGCGGCTGGTCGGCGCGGGGCTGGCGTCGCGCTCGACCAGCGACGGCGACGGTCGCGTCGTGATGGTCGAGATCACCGAGGCAGGACGGTCGAGGCACGCCGACGTCAACGCCCGTCGCGGTCTGTTGATGACCCACATGCTCGGTGCCTTCACCCCGGCGGAACGCCCGATCCTCGCCGACATGCTCGAGCGCTTCGTATCCGCAGTCGACCAGTTCGTCGAGCACCGCGCCAACATCACCACCTGACCCCGCTCGCCGCATCGGGCGCGATGTGAGTAGGCGGGAGTACCGGATTCGCGCCCGACCAGGTCACGGCACGACGGCGTGGTCGGACGTGGCCGGGGGTGGGGTGGAGATGGGTGCGGCTAGGGTCGACGACGTGGCAGATCGGACACAGTTCACCGAGCAGGCGATGCAATACGCACCGCAGCTGTACAGCGCGGCGCTGCGCATGACCCGCAACAGTTCCGACGCCGAAGACCTCGTGCAGGAGACCTACCTGCGCGCCTACCGCAGTTACACCAGTTTCGAAGATGGCACCAACCTGCGCGCCTGGTTGTTCCGCATCATGACCAACCAGTACATCAACACCTACCGCGCCAAGCAGCGTCGCCCGGTGGAAACCGACCTCGGCGATGTCGAAGATCTCTACCTCTATCGCCGTGTCGGGAACCTCGGCGCGTTGAGCCACAGCGCGGAAGACACGCTGCTGGAGCTGTTCACCGACGACGAGGTGAAGACGGCATTGGAGGAGTTGCCGGACGCATTTCGCATCCCGGTGCTGCTCGCCGATGTGGAAGGATTTTCGTACAAGGAGATCGCCGAGATGACAGAGGTCCCGATCGGCACCGTGATGTCACGGCTCCACCGGGGAAGAAAAGCGATGCACAAGAAGTTGTACGACTTTGCCGAGCAGCGCGGCATGCTTGCCGCTGATGACGACCAGCACCTGAAAGAACCGACCAATGGCTGATTGCAACGAGACGATCCGTGAGCTCGAGGCCTTTCTCGACGGCGCGTTGTCCGAAGACGGTCACCACGCGATCCACTCCCACCTCGAAGGGTGCACCGACTGCCTGCAGGCATTCGACTTCCACGCCGAACTCCGTTCGGTCATCGCCGCCAAGTGTCGCAATGACGAGATGCCACCCGGCTTGCTGTCACGCATCGAACGGTGCTTCAACGAGGATTTCGATGGCGACGGCCGCATCGGCTGACAGAGTTCACGAGTTCCGCGACCGCTGGCTACGCTGGCCGACATGACAGCGGTCATCTTTCACTTCTGGCTCGGCGTGCTCCTGCTTGCAGTGTCGATCCTCGCTGTCGTCGGCCTGATCGGCGGCTACCTCAAGAAGGTCAGTGCCCCGCAGTTCCCCTCGAAGCGAAATCGCGAAGAGTAACCGGGCACGCCGTGGCAGCCGCTGAGTCGCCGATCGACTGGCGACGCGCCGAGCAGATCGCCACGCGCATCGCCGCACGTCACGCCGACCACGAGTCGGTCGCGGGCCACGGCGCACCGGTCGTCGACCTCACGGCGATGATCCCGCGACTCGAGGATCAGATCGAAGCCACCACGGGGTTGCGCTCGCTCTCGGGCCCGGCGACAGTGGGTCTGATCGATCGGCCGGGATGGATCCGCGCCAACATTGCCTCGTTCCAGCACCTCCTCGCGCCGCTGATCGAGCAATGGGCAGCGAAGATCCCGATGAAGGGCAAGGTGGCGTCGATGAGCCGCCAGGTGGCCGGTGCAGAACTGGGCGCGCTGCTCGGGTGGATGAGCACCCGGGTGTTGGGCCAGTACGACCTGCTGGTCGGCCGCGACGAGGCCGACGATGCGGTGTACATGGTCGGACCCAACCTGGCGGGCCTGGAGAAGCGATTCGGCTTCGACCCGGTGGAGTTCCGCACGTGGGTGCTGCTGCACGAGTTGACCCACCGCGCCCAGTTCACCGGCGTGCCGTGGATGCGCGATCACTTCACCGGGCTGGTCGACACCAGCGTGCGTCTGGCCAACCCGGATCCGCGGCGCCTGCTCGAGTCGATTCGCGAAGCGTTCAGCGACCGCGAGCAAGCCCGCCAGCGCGTGCGCGACAGCGGCGTGTTCGGGTTGATCGCCTCGCCAGAGCAGCGCGAGGTGATCCAGCAGATCGCCGGGTTGATGTCGCTGCTCGAAGGCCACGGCGACGTCACGATGAGCCGGGCGGTCGGCGACCTGATCCCATCGGCGCCACGATTCGCGGCAGTGCTGCAGGCCCGTCGGCGACGATCGAACCCGTTGAGTCGTCTCACCCTGCGCCTCACCGGCATCGAAGGAAAGCTCAACCAGTACGCAGCGGGCGAGCGGTTCATCGCCGCCATCGAGCGCGAAGGTGGGCCCCGGGCCATCGACGTGTGTTGGCGGAGCCCAGCAAACCTGCCGTCGTTGGACGAGATTCGCACCCCACAGCTCTGGCTCGATCGCATGGGGGCGCTCGTTGCTTGACGCGGCGCCCGCCAGCGCCACACTGCTCGCCACGTGCACGTTTCCCCCGCCGGGCACCGAGGTCACGTGCGCTGTGTCGGGCGGCGCCGACTCGATGACCCTGATGGTGTTGGCCGCCGCCGCCGGTTGCACCGTGACGGCCGTGCACGTCGACCACGGGTTGCGTGTCGGGTCGGACTCTGAGGCCGAGGTCGTGTCGGCAGCGGCGGCTCGTTTCGGCGCAACGTTCCGCAGCGAGACCGTCGACGTGCCGTTGGGACCGAACCTGGAGGCGCGGGCGCGCCAGGCCAGGTACGCGGTGCTGCCCGACGACGTGATGACCGGCCACACCGCCGACGACCAGGCCGAGACCATGCTGATCAACCTGATGCGTGGCGCCTCGACCACCGGGCTGGCGGCGATGCGCCCGGGACCACGGCGACCGATCCTCGCCCTTCGGCGAGCCAGTACTGCCCAGTTCTGCCGCGCCCAGGGCATCACGATCGTCACCGACCCCAGCAACCGCGACCCGGCGTTCCTCCGCAACCGGGTGCGCCACGAACTGCTGCCCCTGATGGACGAGATTGCCTCGCGCGATCTCGTGCCGGTGCTGACCCGCCAAGCCGGGCTGCTGCGCGACGACGGCGACCTGCTCGACCAGTTGGCCGAGGCGATCGATCCGACGTCTGCCAAGCAGTTGGCGGCCGCACCCGTGCCGCTGGCCAGGCGCGCCGTGCGACGCTGGCTGACGACAGATCATCCGCCCGACGCGGCCACGGTCGAGCGCGTACTGCGCGTCGCCGGCGGCCAGGCCAGTGGTTGCGACATCGGTGGCGGCCGGCGCGTCGAGCGATCACAGCAACGATTACGGCTGCTGGGCGAACCAACGGTGATGCCGAGCCGATAGCCTCGCTTTCCGACATGTTTGCGCTCGATGGAGGAAATTGCTGATGCCGCCGCGGCTTCGGGGCAAGTGGGCGCTGGGCATTACCCCCCGCAACTTCACCTGGATCATGAAAGACAAGCTCGCCGTGTGCGAGCGTCCTGGTGGGTACGGCGACAACCATCGCCGGGTCCGCCGCCAGGAGGAGATCATCTGGTTGCGCGAGAACGGTTTCGGTTGCCTGATCAGCATCATCCCGGCGCCCCACAACCTCCACAACTACGACGAACTGGCCCTGCCGTACCTGCACCGGCCGTTCACGGGGGTCGACGATCTCGGGCAGTGGCTGCGCAACTTCTACGTCGAGCTGAGTGCCCTGCTGGAAGGCAGCACCAAGGTGATCGTCCACAACGAGCCCGTCGACGACCGCTTGATCGGCATCATGGGCGGCTACATCCGCTGGAGCGGGTTGGTCGACGACCCGTCGCAGGCAATTGCCATCACCGAGCGCATCGCCGGTCGACAACTCGACCCGTTCGCTCGCGAAGTGATCCTGATGGTGCATCAGCTCCGATAGACACTCCCGGCCGCCACGTATGCTGGCACCCATGAGCGAGAACCCCGCCAGCTGGCATCCAGACCCCATGGGTCGTCATCAACTGCGGTATTGGGACGGCAAGGTCTGGACCGATCACGTCAGCGACAACGGGGTGCAGGCGACCGACCCGCTGCAACCTCGCGGCCTCGACAAGATCGACTCCGCCCTGACGATCGGCAACGAAGGCGATCCGAACAAGATCCAAACGCAGCTGCACGGTGAGTCGAAGTATCGCAGCGCCAACGTCGGCGAGGCCGCGTTCGTCGGCGGCGGAACGATCTTCACCGAGCCGATCCTGGTCGTGAACCAGAAGGCCAAGCTGATCGAGCTCAACAATCAGTACAGCGTGTACAACCAGAGCGGCCAGCAGATCGCCTCGGTCAACCAGGTCGGGCAGAGCGCGGCGAAGAAGGCAGTGCGGTTGCTGACCAGCTTCGACCAGTTCATGACCCACAAGCTGGAGATCGCCGACACCGCAGGACGGGTATTGCTGAAGATCACCCGCCCGGCCAAGTTGATGAAGAGCACCGTGGTCATCAGCGACGGCAACGATCAAGAGATCGGCCGCATCGTGCAGGACAACGTCTTCGGCAAGATCCACTTCTCGCTGCAGGCCGGCGGGCACACCTACGGCGCCATCAAGGCCGAGAACTGGCGAGCCTGGAACTTCCGCGTGGAGGACCACACCGGTGTGGAGGTGGCGAGGATCACCAAGACGTTCGAGGGTGTGGCCAAGACCATCTTCACCACCGCCGACAACTACGTCGTGCAGATCCACACCCAGATCCCGCAACCGCTCAACTCGCTGGTCGTGGCGGCGGCACTGTCGGTCGACACCGCCTTGAAGCAGGATTCGCGCGGCCTCGGCTAGGAAGCGCTAGGGAGTCAGCGGGGCTCCGACCCGTCGCGGCCGTGGAATCACGATCGGCTCATCCGGGGTGGCACGCCGGTGCTGCACCGGCACATACTCCGTGGTCGGCGGACCCGGGACGGTGGTCGGCGGGGTCGTGACCGGCGGTGCGGTGTTCGGCGGCACAGTGACTGGCGGGACGATCACCGGCGTCGTGCCACCCGGCTGCGGCGCGACGGTGGTGATCTTGCAGCCGTCGACCGCCTTGATCACGGGGAACGGATCGACCGCCGCGCCACCGCCGGGGTGCACCTCGAAGTGGAGGTGCGAAATCGGCGCACTGCCGGTCATGCCGACCTGGCCGATGATCTGGCCGGCCTTCACCGCCGACCCCACCGATAGTCCGGGGGCGAAGGTACTGAGATGGGCATAGAAGAAGTACGTGCCATCGCTACCGGTCAATCGCCACCCGTTTCCGGACAGCGACCCGGGCGCATCGCGGTACTGCTTGGTGAGGGTGCCATCCTTGACCGCGTAGACCCATTGACCAGCCTTGGCGATGATGTCTTCGCCCTGGTGGATTCGGCCGCCGCCCCGTGGTGCGCCGTAGTTTTGCGTCAACGAGCACATGCCCTGAACAGGAAATGCCTCGATCGTCACGGCAGGGGAAGTAGCGGGGGGTGTCGCCGGAGGTGTCGCCGGAGGCGTGGCAGGTGGTGTCGCTGGCGGTGTCGCCGGAGGCGTGGCTGGTGGTGTCGCTGGGGGCGTCGCGGTCGACGGCAAGCACAGTGTCTGACCTGGATGGATCACCGTTGCCGTCGTGGCCCCGTTGGCGTTGATCAGCGCCGTCATCGTCACGCCGTTGCGCGAGGAGATCCTGCTCCACGAGTCGCCGCTGAGGACCGAATACGTCGCGCCCGGACACGCCGGGGCGCTCGATGGCCCGACGGCCTTGGCAATCTCGGCCATCGGAACGATGCCGACGACGAACATCAGCGTGGCAAAGAGCCAACGGCTGGGGGTCGACGCTGCGCGCGCTCCTGCCCCGTTGTGTTGGTCGGACACTGACAGCACCCGGAACTCCCTTCGCCTACTAGGGATATCGGCACGCTTGACAACCCGCTTGAGGGACCTCCTACCCGATAACGTGCTGAACATGCGCGGGCAACGAGTGCTCGTCAGCGGGATGGGCGGAGAACTCGGTTCTCTCGTCGCGTCACTGCTGGAAGCCGAGCCCTGGGTGGGCTCGATCCTTGGCATTGACGTGGACCCGCCCCGTCGGCGACTGCGCCGCAGCGAGTTCCATCTGATCGATCCCAGCAATCGTTCGCGCATCGTCGACGTGGTCACCGCGTTCGACCCGCACGTGCTGGTGCACCTCGCCGTGTGGGAGCCCGACGCTCGCGCCGGCACGACGTTGGCGAAGCGCCTCACCGGCGAGTCGGCCACCTCGATCCTCGCCGCCGCAGCGGAGTGTCGATCGCTCGAGTCGATCGTGGTACGCAGTGGCATCGAGATCTACGGCCGTGGTCGTGGCTCGCTCACCCGTCCCGACGAGGATTCACCGACCCGGCCGACCAGCGAATACGGCCGCATGGTGGCCGACATCGAAGCCACAGCGCACCGCGTCGGCGAGCGCATCGGCGTGGCGGTGACTGCCCTGCGACTGGCGCCGGTCCTCGGCCCACACGTGCCGAGCCCACTCGGGCGCGTGCTGCGTCAACCCGTCGTACCGTTCAGCCTGCTGGCCGATTCGCCGTTCGCCGTGATCCTCGACGCCGACGCGGCGCGGGCCTTCGTGGCGGCCGCCGAGCAACGCCCGCAGGGCCCGCTCAACGTCGTGGCCCCGGGTGCCATCACGACCATGCAAGCCATCCGGCGCGGCCGGCGCCTGCCGTTGCCGTTGGTGGGGCCGGAGTGGCGGGTGGCTCGACAGATCAGCTTCTTGCTCGGTGCGCCATTGCCAGAACACGTGATGGAACTGATCCACCGCGGTCGCCTCGCCGACGGCGCCCGACTGCTGTCGACCCTGGGAATCGCACCGCATGTCACCACACAAGACGTGATCGACCGGTTGTTCGAATGGGAAGCGATCGTGCGGATCCCGGCACGGCAGGCAGCCTGACATGCAACCCGTGATCCGTCTTCCGCGGTCCTGGTACCCGGCCGACTCGGTCGACGAGTGGGGTCGCGATGCCCATCTCATCGGACTGCTCTCGCCCGCGGCAACGATGCGCTGGGACGTCAGCGTGGGCGGCGTGCACCACTTGCCCAAGCGCGACGGCGCGCTGCTAGTGACCAACTCGCGGCACTTCTCGCTCAGCACGATCTACTCCGCATGGGCCCTCAGCCGGGAAATCGGTCGACCGGTGCGCTTCGGTGGCCGGCCCGACATCGTGCCGTTCGGGCCGATGCTGCAGCGCCTCGGGGGACTGTTGAACAACCCGGAGGAGATCAGCGGCGCGTTGCGCGCCGGCGAGTTGGTGGTCGTCTCGGCCAAGGGAACCCGCGATCCACGCCATGCCGGTGCGGTCGATCCCAAGCTGGTCGCCACTGCCATCGCCAGTCATACCCCGGTGTACCCCGTGGCGTCGATCAGTTCGCTGTTCGGCCGCGCTGCGCGCGTCGAGGTGGGGCCCGTGGTTCGGCCCCGACGGAAACGCCGCGGTCCGCTGGCCGATCTCGAACTGGCCGAACTGACCCAGCTCCACATCCAACGACTGATCGATGGCCTCGGTGGCCTGCACACCGGCGTCGCTCCGATCGACTGGCTGGCCGAGGGCTGATGGGCTACGCACGCGCCAGCGACGGAGCCCGGATCCACTTCGAGGCGTTCGGCCGGCACGACCTGCCGGTCGTGCTGATGATCCAAGGCCTCGGCGCAGACAAGCACGGCTGGGACATGCAACGGTTCACGTTGGCCCGCCACTACCGCGTCATCGCGTTCGACAACCGCGGCGCCGGTCGCAGCGACAAGCCGTTCGGCACGTACACGATCGAACAGATGGCCGACGATGCCGTCGCCGTGCTCGACCATGTGGGCGTCGACGCTGCGCACGTCGTCGGAGCGTCGATGGGTGGGGCGATCAGCCAGTTGATGTGTGTGCGGCACCCGTCGCGGGTGCTGTCGTTGACCCTGGCGTGCACCGCGTGCCGCAACCAACCGTGGCGGCGCGAACTGCTCGAGCGATGGATGCAGACCGCACAGGAACGCGGCATGGGCGCAATGACCAGCGAGGCTGCGCGATGGGTGATGGCGCCGCGCTCGTTCCGGCGCCTGGTGCCCACGTTCGGTTGGCTCGGGCCGTTGGCCATGGGGCGCCCGACCCATTCGTTCGTTGCCCAGATCCGGGCCATCCTGGCCGCCGCCGACGACCTCGCCGACCGGCTGCACGAGGTCCATGTGCCCACGCTGGTGGTCGTGGGGAACCAAGACATCCTCACGCCGCGAGGCGACAGCGAAGAGATCGCCGATCGAATCCCCGGCGCGGAGCTGGTCGTGATCTCCGGTGCCGCGCACGGCTTCATGGTCGAACACGCCAGCACGTTCAACAAGATCCTCAAGGAGTTCCTGCACCGGGTCACGCAGCCCGAACCAGCCGGTGCAGCCGCTCGGTAGATGATCGAGTTCAGCACCGCGCTGCGGCAGTCGCTGACCGCCAACCTCGATCGCCATCACCTCGCCGAGATCCCGGCGGACGATCGTCGCCGCGCCGCAGTCGCGGTGGTCGTGGTCGACAGCGATGCCGACTCCGACGAATCGAACGAGTACTTGCCTGACGAGATGTTCGACATACCCGGTGACCTCACCGGTTTCGACGCGCGCATCGCCGGGGTCGGCGGAGGCGCCGCGTTCCTGCTGTGCCGGCGGGCGGCGAAGATGAACCGGCACGCCGGCCAATGGGCGCTGCCGGGCGGCAAGGTCGATGCCGACGAGGACGCCGAAGCAGCGGCGCTGCGCGAGATCGAAGAAGAGCTCGGGCTGACGATCGATCCGTCGCACGTGCTCGGCAGGCTCGACGACTACGCCACCCGATCCGGCTTCGTGATCACGCCGATCGTGGTGTGGGGCGGGCCCGCAACCGATCTCGTGCC
>JANMNE010000273.1:0-5884 GCA_031373785.1 Ilumatobacteraceae bacterium | reverse complement strand
TTCGGCGACCGCGGCCGGGTGCCACGTCGTGGCGATCCCCCACATCGTCGACGTGCCGGCGGGTCGCGGCCATCGGCAGGTCAGCTCGCTGGCCGATCTGCACGTCGACAACTTGATCGCACCACGGCATCGCCGACGCGGCCTGGCCCTGTCGGCCGGTGTGGTCGTGTTGGCCCTCGCCGGCGCGGGCGGCGTCGTGGCGACGCGCAACGACACGCCACCGCCACCCCCACCGATCGACATCCCGATCGATGCGTGGGCGCCCTACTGGGCCCTGCCCGACGCACAGCAGTCACTGGCGACCAACGGACGAATGCTGCGTCAGGTGTCGCCGTTCTGGTACTCGACGCACGATGCAACGACCATCACCGTCGACGGCAACCTGGCTCCCGAAACCGCGGCCGACTTCGTGTCGGCGGCCCGCTCGGCGGGGGCCAAGGTCGTGCCGTCGATCGTCGATGCAATGCCCGCCGGCGGCATGGCGGCGATCCTGGCCGACTCGCGCTCCCGTGCCACGCATGTCGCCGCAATCGCCGACCTGGCAGCAACCAACGACTTCGACGGCATCGACATCGACTACGAGCAGTTCGCCTTCGCGGACAGCAAGGCCACGTGGGAATCGACCCGTCCGCTGTGGATCGACTTCATCACCGAACTCGGCGACCGGCTGCATGCCGACGGCCGCACGCTGACTGTCAGTGTTCCCTACATCAACGACAGCGGCCGCACCGATACCAGTGGTTACTGGGTGTACGACTACGAGGGCATGGCCCCACATGTCGACCGGATCAGGATCATGGCGTACGACTACTCGACCGGAACGGCCGGACCGATCGCTCCGTTGTCATTCGTGCGCCAGGCGATCTCGGCCGCCAAGAAGGCCGTGGACGACGACAGCAAGCTGGTGCTCGGCATCGCGCTGTACGGCTACAACTGGCCGATCGCTACGGTGGGGACATGTCCAGCCGATCAAGAGGGAAAGACCAGCGTGAGCCAACGGAACATCGACGAACTGCTCGCCAAGCGAACGGCCACGCCGGTGTTTGATCCGGTGACCGGCGAGTCCTCGTTCACCTATCAATTGGAAGTCACCGACGGTACGGCCACGTGCACGCAGACGCGCGAAGTGCACTACGTCGACGCCGAGGGCGCTCGCCAGCGCATCGACCTGGCGCGCACCGAACGGCTCGGCGCCGTCTCGCTGTGGGCCCTCGGCTTCGACGCTCCCGCGACATGGCAGAGCATCGCCCAGTTGGCACGGATACCCGGGTCGACCACGACATCGGTCGCCGCGCCATGACCACCTACGGCGTGATGTTCCGCAGGGAATGGCCGGCCGACCGGCTGCTCGACTACGCCCGCCAGGTGGAGGCCCACGATCTCGACGAGATGTGGGTCGTCGAGGACCTCACCTTCCACGGTGGCTTCACGCAGGCCACTGCAGCACTGGCGGCCACCACTCGCCTCAACGTCGGGATCGGCATCGCCCCGGCTGTGGTTCGCAACGCGGCATACACCGCCATGGAGATCGCCACGCTGGCGCAGATGTTCCCGGGCCGCTTCCACATGGGCTTCGGCCACGGTGTCGACTTCTGGATCGAGCAGGTCGGCGCGGTTCCCACATCGTGGATGTCGTCGCTGCGAGAAACCGTGATCGCCACCACTCGGTTGCTCGAAGGAGACACCGTCACGCTCGACGGTGACCATGTGCAGCTCGATGCGGTGCGACTGGCCCATCCAGCGCAGGTCGTTCCACCGATCTCGCTCGGGGTGCGCGGTCCGCGTTCGATGGCCCTGGCGGCGGAAGTCGGCGCCGGGGTGATCTTTGCCGAATGGTCGGGACCGCGCTACCTCCAGCAGGTTCGCGCCCAGATCGGTGATGCGCCGAAGTTCACCGCGTTCGTGCAGGCCAGTGCCGACGTCGACGCGCTCGACGCGATGATGGCCGAGAAGATGGCGCTGCCCCGGTTCGCCAGCCAGCTCTCCGCCTACGGCGACGAACTGGTGCCGCTCGACGAGTTGGTCATCGGCGGCGATCCGTCCACGTGGGTCGCCCAAGCCCAGCGCTGGGTCGCGGCCGGCGCCAGCACCGTGATCTTCTGTCCGTTGCCGACCGACCCCGTGGAGTTGCCGCTATGACCATCGACACCGACCAACGCACCCGCCTGGCGACCCGCCGCGCCGAGATCAGTGCCCAATACCTGGCCCCGCGTTCCGAACGCCCGGCCAGTACCGCACGCGGCGTGCACCACGTCGCCCTCATCAGCAGCGATGTCGAGCGGACCGTGCAGTTCTTCCAAGGCGTGCTCGGCTTTCCGCTGATCGAGATGTTCGAGAACCGCGACTACGAGGGCTCCACGCATTTCTTCTTCGACATCGGCCACGGCAACACCCTGGCGTACTTCGATCTGCCGGGTCTCGACCTCGGCCCGTACCAAGAAGTGCTCGGCGGGCACCATCACCTGGCGATCTCCGTCGAACGCTCGACGTGGGAGCAGCTGAAGGCCCGCCTCGACGGGGAGCACGTCGAATACGCCCACGTCGACGGCTCGTCGCTGTACTTCCGTGGGCCCGATGGCGAGCGCCTGGAACTGATCAGCGATCCGTTGCTGGAGATGTACGGGAACCCCGTCGGGTGACTGCGGCGACGACGCCGGGAATAGTTGTGCGCGCAAGTATGTTTCAACGATGATGACTCTGACCGTTCAACGAGCAGCCGACCGCTTCCTCACCGACATCGACTGGCTCGACTCCAAGCACTCCTTCAACTTTGGTGGCCACTATCGCGAGGGTGATGGCGGACACGGCCTGCTGCTGGTCAACAACGACGACACCGTCGCCCCCGGCGGCGGCTTCGGTACGCACGGCCACCGCGACATGGAGATCATCACCTGGGTGCTGTCCGGCAAGCTCGAGCACCGTGACAGCGAGGGCAACTACGGCGTGCTCTACCCCGGCCTGGCTCAACGCATGTCTGCAGGCCGCGGCATCCGCCACAGCGAGCAGAACGCAAGTGACAGCGAGCCCGTCCACTTCGTGCAGATGTGGGTGCTGCCCGACACCGCCGGTGTGGACCCCGGGTACGAACAGCGTGACATCAACGAAGCCCTCGCCACCGGCCAACTCGTGCCGATCGCGTCAGGGAAGGGCCACGACGGTGCGGTCGCGATTCATCAGAAGGATGCCGTCCTGTGGGGCGGCCGCCTCGCCACGGGTGCCTCCGTCACCCTGCCGACCGACCAGCACGTCCACGTGTTCGTCGCACTCGGTGGCGGCGCGTTGAGCGACGGCACGTCGTTGGCCACTGGCGACGGTGCGCGCATCAGCGGACCACAGGAGTTGCAGTTCACCGCGGGGGCCGATGGCGCCGAACTGCTGGTGTGGGCCACTGCCTGACGCCTCACGGCCCACCTGGTGTTGGGAGCTGGCCGTCGCGCATCGCGTGATAGTCGGCGAGCGCGCTGCGCTCGTCGTCCTTGCCCCGAATGACGTCATCGAGCGCGGCGGCGAGGAGTTCGGCGTCTCTGAAGGCAACGCTGATGCCGCGACCGCCAACGACGAATCGTGCCGAGATCTCGACCACGTGGTTGTCGCTCCGGCCGGTGATCCCCGTGACCCGTCCGTCGAAGCAGCGACGCACGCCGTCGACTGTCACCCGTCGTCAGCCGTGCTCCGGCCGCGACCGCGGCCTCCACCAACAATGGGTCGAGGACGTGACGCCTGGGCGCGACCAGCATGCCGAGGGCGTGCGTCGACAACGTGTCGCTGGGGAGCGCGCTGCGGTCGACCAACACCACATCGTGCCCCGCCGAAGCAAGCAGCAAGGCCGTCGCCGCGCCCGCGCACCCCGCGCCGACCACGACGACATCAGTGCGGTGGGTCGGATTGGTCAGCTGACGAGCCACGATGTCCTCCGACTCGTCGCGATCTCCCATTCATCCGCCGTCGGACGGCGCGGTTTGCCGTGCCGCCGCTGCCCCCAATCCCACCGCCGCCAACATCGCCCCGACCCCAGCCGATCTATTCGACCAATCGGCGGCGCACCGGGAACAGGTCGACGCCGAACTTGCGGCGGATCGTGCCCCAGATGCCACCCTGCAGCAGCAGGGCAACACCGATCGCGATGACACCCATCGAGATCAGGTACACGGTCTGGTGATCCTTGAAGCGGTCACGCAGCACGTAGTACAGCACCGCGCCGATCACCGGGCCCTCGATCGTGCCGATGCCGCCGATCACGACGATGAAGATGATCGGCGCCGTCCACTGCACCACGCTGAACGCGCCGCCCGTGCCCGCCGGCTGCACGCGCAACTGCTGGAGGTAGTACGTCGCGCCGGCAAGACCGGTCCAGAACGCAGCCAGCACCCACACCAGGAACCGTGTGCGGTACACGTTGGCGCCCAAGCCGCGAGCGCCGTCTTCGCTGTCGCGGATGGCTTGCATCTGCAGGCCGAGGCGCGAGCGCAATACGAGGTAGGTCAGCACCAGGGCACCGACGCCCACGAACAGCGCGAACCAGTAGCTGTTGTCCTGCCGGGTGGCCAGGGCGTAGCCCTTCACCTTCAGCGACACGCCGTTGCCGGCACCGAGGCTCTTCTGCAGGATCACGATCAGGCTCACGGCCTCGGCGACGACCCACGTGCCGATGGCGAAGTAACTGCCGCGCAATCGGAACGCGATCAGCCCGATGGGGATCGAGGCGGCCGCGGCGATCAGCGCCGACAACGGCACCGAGAGATACAGGTTCTGGCCGTGCACGTTGACCAACGCGATCATCGCGTACGCGCCGAGTCCGACGAACACCTGTTGACCGACCGAGACCACGCCGGCGAAACCGGCGAGCAGGTTCCACATCACCGCCAGGGCGACCAGCGTCAGCAACTCGACCATCTTGCGTTGCAATGAGACCGAGCCCCACGACGGCAATGCGGCCAGCGCAATCACCGCAACCAACGCCACGACGGCAAACACCTTGCTGGCGACCGTGCCTCGAACGACTCGCATGCTCATCGCGCCTGCGCCTTTCCGAACATGCCGGTCGGGCGCAGCACCAGCACGGCGAGGAACACGCCGTGACCGAACAACTCGCCCCACTGTGGGTTGATCTGCCGGCCGGTCGCCTGGGCAACGCCGAGGGTGATACCGCCGGCCAGGGTGCCCCAGAGTGAGCCGAGGCCGCCGATGATCACGGCCTCGAATGCGTAGATCAACCGGGCCGGGCCGACGAACGGATCGAACGACGACCGGGCGCCGAACAGCACGCCGGCCAGTGCAACCGTGGCGATTGCCAGGGCCATGGCGACCGCGAACACGCGCTTGATGTCGATGCCCATCAACCGCGCCGCATCGGCGTCGTCGGAGGTCGCCCGGAAGGCGCGTCCGAGTTTGGTTCGCTTCAGGAACAGCGCCAACGAGCCGAGCACGACGACGGCGGTGAGGAAGGTCAGCAGCGGCAGCCAACCGATCCCGATCGTGTCGTTGACCTTGATGGTCGACGTCTTCAGCGTGCCGACGTTGAGGCCCTGCGTGTCGGCCGTGTACTTCTCCAGCAGTGCGTTCTGGATGACGATGCCGAGGCCGAACGTCGCCACGATCTGGAACGCGGGGTCGACGCCGACGACCCGATCGAAGATCAATCGCTGCAGGATGTAACCGACGACGAACGCGGCTGGGATCACGATCAGCAAGGCGACCAGCGGGTTGACATCGAGCGTCCGGGAGATCGACAGCGTCATGAACGCGGCGAAGATCGCCAGGTCGCCGTGAGCCAGGTTGACCAGGCGCATCACGCCGAACGCCAGCGACAGCCCGGTGGCGAACAGGGCGTACAACCCGCCGAGCAGAACGCCTTGGATGATGGCGTTGGCCCAGACCATCAGTG
>JANMNE010000263.1:0-9220 GCA_031373785.1 Ilumatobacteraceae bacterium | reverse complement strand
CCCACCGGAACCGGTTGATGCCTCGGCCCAGGTCGCTCTCGTACGTGTGGCGGGCAAAGGTTGCGGTGGCGAAGTGGTCGAACGCGGCCAACAGCAGGAACACTGCGATGGCCGGGCCGATCGCAACGTCGAAGAGTCCTTTCGGTGTCTTCAACCGCGTGCCGGGAGGGCCTTGGGGGAAGGTGGATGTGACGGTGATGGCGAAGTTGCTCGCCATCACGAGGATCAGCACGGCCTGCGCTGCATGCAGCATGGCCAGGCCGAGGTTCCACCTGCGCAGACCCGCCAGCTGCTCAGGTGAAACACCCGTGGCGAGGTTCGATTCGCTGCTCTCGTCGTTCGGTCGCTGTGTCGCTGGTGCGGACGGATTCGTGCTTGTCACGGTGAGACCACCTGCACGACGATCAGCGCCGCGATGACTGCTCTGATGCTCCAACCGACCGTGCGAACCCAGTTCGTTCGTACCAGGCGATTCACGCGCGCTCGGTCGTAGCCGCTCGCAAGAGCGGCGTGCTGGGGAATCTGCAGCAACACCGTGCTGGTGTGGATGACACCGAGGAGCGCCAGCCCGAGCACTGGCAAGATGCGCGGCAGTCCGTCCGGCGGAGCGAGCGCAAGCCACACGGCGGTGGCCCCCTCGGCCGCCATCAGCGGACCGACGACACGAGACGTCCGCCGCTGATGCTGCTGCTCGTACTCCGCGAAACCACCGGCACCGACGGCCGCGAACAGCGGGTAATGCACCACCTGCACGAACCAGATCAGCCCGACCATGGCGGCCGTGGCGAGGAGGTGAAACGTCACCATCGCCGTCTGCGAAGTGCTCATCGAGGATCCGGCTGCATCGATCACGACGACACCTTCTCGTACCAGGCGATCCTGACGTCGACACCGGGTGAGTAGTGGGCGTGCGGTGCACCGTCGGGCCTCGGCAACCCGGCAGCCTCGATCAGGGTCTGGTCGATCTCGACGCCGTCGACCCGGTGCAACGGCCACCGCGGATGATCCACCCTGCCGTACGACAACCGCCGACGACGCTCCGCCACCATCGCCCAACGGGCATACAAGAAGTGGTCGAGCGCACCGGTCTCGTTGTCGGCGAGCGGAGCCGCCACCCGGAAGCGGATGTCGGCCGCGGCCTGCTCCTCAGCCGGCCAGCGCCGCTGAATCTGGTAGCGATGTCGATCGCCGACGATCGAGTGCTCGGCGTGTGCCCAGCAGTACGGCAGCCCGAAGACGGAACGCGCCACGACAACAGCCGCTGATCGCGGGATGTCGAGCGAGAAGAACCACACCGCTCGCCGACCGAGCGCATCGATGACGTACGTCCGCACGTTGACCTCGATGAACGTCCCGAGCCGGCGCATCGGCGGCATGCGACCGAACTGCACGTCGCACATCTCGAACGGAATCAGGCCGACCCACGCCGCGCCGTCAAATGTGTCGACGCGCACCCCGGCAGGGAGCAGCCGCTGAACGGCGGCCGGCTCGTACGGCCAGTGGAAGTAGGCGAGCTCGCTCCAGCGCTGACGGAGGACCGCACGCCGGCCCCAGGGTGGGGGGTCCGGTGTGACCTGCTCGACGTTGAGATCAGTGATCGGTTGCATATCCGGCTCGCTCAGGCGAACGCTGCGGCACGGAGCAGGTGACGATCGGAAGCGATCACCGGCGACGGGGGTTCGACGACAAGGAGGGCGGCGATCATGGCGGCCAGATCGGCGGAGGTGGCGTCGTTCGGTGCTGCGACCACCGCCGCACCGGTGCGCTCTAGGTCGGCGGCGTTGGCGAACTGATCGGTCGACATGGGAAGGACGAGCTGGCGAACACCCGCGGCGAGTGACTCCTGGACGCTGTTGTTGCCACCGTGGTGGATGGCAACGTCCGCGCCGCGCAGCATCGCCACCTGCGGCAGCGTCGGCGCGACGATCCAGTCGTCGGGGATCAGTCCGAGTTCGTGGGACGCGGTCGCGCCGACGGCGATCGCAGCACGAGCGCCGACGTGACGCAGCGCTCCGGCGATGCGGGCCAGGACGTCCGCCCGGTGCGACAGGAAGGTGCCGAGCGCGACGTACACGTACGGCCGCTCGTCGGTTCGGTCGAGCCACGAACGCAGCGCGTCGGGCAGCTCCTCCGCACGCACGAGCGGCCCGACGAAGCGATGATCGCTGGGCAACAGCTCGTTGCGTGCCGGCATCTGCAGGCCGGCGACGCTGTTGAACAGCACCCGTCGACCGTGGACGCGAAAGGCGTCGTCGACCGGCCGCCTCCGTGGCGCCACCACCCTGAGCGCATCGTTCCAACGATCGGTGAATGCGTTCGTGACCCGGTCGACGAGCAGCTCCAGCTCGTCGAGTTCGAGCGGCTCGGGAGCGAGGCACGACGGCCAGTGAGCCGGGATCCCGTAGCGCTCGGCTCCCACGGGGAGCTGGCTCGGATGCCCGGGGACGAGCGTGACGTATGGGCGGCCGGTCGCGTGCATCGCCAAGGTCGACCCGAACGAGACGTGATCGACGAGCACGTCGTCAGGGTCGAGCTCGGCACAAAGCTCGCCGATCTCGCCAGCGACTCGTTCCGGGTTCCACAGAAGGTCCCGCTCACGGTCGAGCGCCTGTCGCCGGATCGTCGCCACCGGACCGGCGCGGGTCGCGTCGATGAAGCGCTGGATCCCGGGACCGTCGGCCCCGAGACCGCTGTTCGAGCCGGCACCCAGCCGCAACGGCCTCCACTCGAAGCCGTCGGCTTCGACTCGGGCGCGCAGGCTCGGTCCGGTCGCGACGACCACTCGCCCACCGTCCGCGCTGGCCTCGCCGGCGAGCACCGCTAGGGGGCCGTAGTGCGACGCGTACTCGGGGCTGATGACGAGCAGACTCATCGCACGACCGCCAGGGGGCGGTAGAGCGCGGCCAGGCGCTCGGCCATCGTCTCCACCGAGTACCGCTGCTCGATCAGCCGGCGAGCGCGACCTGCCCGACCAGGCCGGTCAACCAGCCCGAACGCCCGGGTGATCGCATCGCCGAGGTCCGCATCGGGATCGACCAGGACGCCGATGTCACCGTCGTCGATGTAGGTCGGCGGACCGCCGGTGCTCGGGGCGACCACGACGAGCCCGGCGGCCAACGCTTCGATCACGGCCAGGCCGAACTCCTCCTTCCATGCGCCGTCGACGTAGACGCCGCCGGCAGCCCAGCACCCGGCGAGACCGCGGGCGGCCGACACCAGCAGCCGGGCAACATCGGCGCGCGGCCGACCGCCGAGCAGCTGCAGCCCGGTGCGCCGGGCATCGCCGACGGGTACGAGGCGATCGATCGTCTCGAGCACGGATCGTTCGGTCGTCGACGGGTCGTCGAGATCGCCGCCGACGATCACCAGGTTGAAGCATTCGCGCAGCAGTGGATCGGCTGCCCACGCGGCGACGACGCGGTCCATCCCCTTCACCGGATTGAGCCGGCCGACGCTGACGAGCAGCGGCAGATGGCACCGATCCTTGGAGATACCGGAAGCGAGATCGGCGAGGACGTCGCCGCGAGTCGCGCCGATGCTCATCGTCTCCCCGTCGGCCGCCTCTGCACGGCGGATCAGACCGATGTCGATGCCCTCGGCGACGACGGCACAACGCTGATCGAACCGATCCGGCGCAGCATCGGTCCCGCTGAAGAAGTCGATGGTCTTGGAACGCGGGAACAGCGCGATCCGATCGGACTCGTGTGCGAGACGCTCGACCAGGCGGGCACGGAACCAGATGTGACCCTCGGTTGCGAGCCGCAGGATGGCACCCCGATCGGCTTCGCCGCGCGCCCGCAGCGAGGCGAGCACGTTGTGCGGGTCGGGCGCAAGGCTGAAGCAGGTCGGAATGCCCTCCGTCGCGGCGGTCTGCGCACCGGCGAGCGTGCCGGCATCGGCCATACGTAAGTGGAGCAGGTCGATGCCGCCGGCGCGGCGGATGATGCGGCGGAGACCACGTTCGATGGTCGGTAGGTGCTCCCAGAGGTCGTCGGTCATCTCCGCCGGCCGGCCGTCGTCGCCGATCGCAATCGTCGCGTACGACAGTGGCGCCCGGTTGGAGTGGCTGGAACCGAGGATCGCGTCGGTCACCGTGCCGCGCCCGATGGTCAGCACGTGATCGATCTCCGGCCGGGAGGCGAGCGCCTCGCCGAGCGAGACGAGCAGGCTCGCTACGCCTCCGGTGTCACCACGACCACCGAGACTGAGCTGGCCGTCGAGACCGGCTGCCATGGTCAGCTGAGCGATGCGCAGACCGCTACCGGACGTGCGACCGCCGACTGCGGCTGCGCGAGCCCGGTCGCACACAGCCAATGTGGCGTGGACTCCGACTTCGTCGTCGCCCGTTGCGAGCCGTCGTAGCGCTGCCTCGTCAGCGCCGCACCGGTCGGCCAGCGCGCCGATCGCGGCGATGCGCGCCGAGCTGAACTCGGTGACATCAGCGGCGAGATGGACCAGCAGCTCGGTCGTGCGCGGGTCGTCGATGGCACCGAGCAGATCGATCAAACGGGCGCGCTGGCGGCCGTCGTCAGTCGCCGACAGACGGGCGATGGCGAAACCGTTGATCGCAGGATCCGACGCCGCCCAGCGCCGCAACGTCCGGTGCGAGTGCATCGTGTCGATGCCGCCGACGGCGAGCATGTCGAGCAGGCGCGGCACCGCTGCGCGGGCGACCGGCCGGCGCCGCAAACGCCAGGCGGCATGACGACGGATCAACGTGTGCGGTGCTGAAAGCAGCGCGGTCAACGACTCGACTGCGGCCCCGTGGTCGATGGCTCCCAGCACCTCGATCGCCAGCACACCAGCGAAGGGGCCGTCGTCGACGAGGTCGTTCAGCTCGTCGACCAACTCGACCGACTGGGGTGACCGCTCGGCCTCAGCGGCGAGTTGCGCCGAGCGCAGCAGAGTACCGACGAAGTCGTCCGATTCGGCGAGGTCGCGGAGCTCGTCGACCAACGCCAATCGGTCGCGCCCCAGTACGTCTGTCGTCATCCGAGTCGAGCGCGGTCGGCGACAGCCGGCGTCTCGGGCACCCAGTCGGCGGCGACCGCAGTTGGCGAATCGGCGGTCTCGCCGCCCAACAGGTAGGCGCCGACCATGATCACGCCCCACACGGTGAGGAACGCCATTGCGATCCCGACGTAGAGCACCAAAGTGGTCATACCGACACCTCTTGGCGGGCACGGCGAGCCGGCTCGACGACCGAACCGACGAGGAGCGTGCCCAGCGAGTGGATCGACGGCACCCAGAGGCCGACGAAGATCCCGGCAGTGGTTTCGTCCTTGACGAAGTACAGCCAGACCGAGAAGAGAAACGACAGGAATCCGGCGATGACGAACGGCAGTTTCAACCGGAGTGAGGTGGGTAGCGACTTCATGTGAGGCCTTTCGACGGAGGATTGACTGTTTAACATCATTTAGTTGCATTTATTCCACCACTGTGCACAACTCCATCCAGATGCTGGTGATTTGAGCATCGTCATCATCAATTTCAGTCAGATCAGCTATCGTTCGTCGCTGTGAGCGTGGCCAACGAGGGGCACCTGGAGTTGCAGGAGGCTGCCGACGCGCTCGGTGTGCACTACCAGACCGCCTACCGATGGGTGAGGAGCGGGCGTCTGCCGGCACAGGTCGTCGGCGGGCGGTACCGAGTCGCACGCGGCGACCTCATCCAGGTCGACGCCGAACGGCGGGCACCGTCGGCGCCGAAGCCGCCCAGCGACAAGCGTCTGCACAGTCAGGCCGAGCGGATGTACGACGCGCTCGTCCGCGGCGACGAGGCGCGAGCGCAGTCGATCTCACACCGCCTCATCGGCGACGGCACGAACGTCGTGGTGTTCGTCCAGCGCGTGCTCGTGCCGGCGCTGCGTCAGATCGGCGGCGCCTGGCACCGCGGCGAGCTGCCGATCTGGTCGGAGCACCGCGCCTCGGTGATCGCCGAACACGTCCTGGCCGAGCTCTCCCCGAACCCGCGTGGACGGCGGCGCGGAGTTGTCGCCGTCGCCGCGGCCAGCGGCGACCACCACTCGCTGCCCACGATGATGGCCACGGTCGCGCTCCGCGACGCCAACTGGCAGGTCCACCACATCGGCGCCGACACGCCGTCGGCCGAGCTGGTGCGGTTCTGCACGGAGCAGCCCGTCGACCTCGCCGTACTCACGGTGACCAACACCGACTCGATCGAGGTCGCCGAGCAGGCGGCCGCCGACCTGCGCGCCACCGGTATCCGCACCATCGTCGGCGGCCCCGGACGAACGCTCGACGACTTGCTGGATCAGGCGCGCGGCGCCGCGTCACCATCGTCGTCTCGCTGACCCCGCCAATTGCCTCGCGGCTACGCCGAAGTCCAACCGTCGCGTTCGCTGCCATCCGCCCAGGCGGGCATCGTGACGTCATACCGCTCGCCCTACTTCACCCGTAGCGATGCGACGTCACTTGGAGATCGGCCTACGGCGTGATGACGACCTTGCCGACGACGGTTCTGTCCATCATCGCCCGCAGCGCCGCCCCCGCGCCTTCGAGCGGATAGCGGCCGGACACGTACGGCTGCAGCGTGCCCGAGGCGACCCAGTCGATCAGCTGGTCACCGATCTCCGCGTTGCGCGCCGGTTCACGAGCCGTCATGGCGCCATAGAACACGCCGACGATCTGACAACTCTTCAACAGGACGAGGTTGAGTGGGATGGAAGGGATACCGCCGGTGAATCCGACGACGAGGAACCTTCCTTCCCATGCGATCGCTCGGAGCGCCTGTTCGGCGTTGTCGCCTCCGACGCAGTCGTACACGACGTCGACGCCCTTGCCGTCGGTCAGCTGCTTGGCTCGATCCTTGAGGTCCTCGGTCGAGTAGTTGATCGTCTCGTCGGCGCCGCGTTGACGGCACACATCGAGCTTCTCGTCGGTGGAGGCGGCCGCGATCACGCGGGCGCCCATCAGCTTGCCGATCTCCACTGCCGAGAGGCCGACGGATCCCCCGGCACCGAGCACGAGCAGGGTCTCGCCTTCGCGCAGGGCGGCCCGGTGCTGCAACCCGTACAACGTCGTTCCGTAGGCGTAGTTGAGCCCGGCGGCCGCCGCGAAGTCCACCGAGTCGGGCAACCGTCGCGCACTGCCGGCGGGGATCGCACACAACTCCGCGTAGCCCCCGGTCGCACCGAGCGCGCCCAGCACGCGGTCACCGATCGACCAGCCGGTGACACGCTCGCCGACTCCGACCACCACACCGGCGACTTCGCCTCCGGGGATGTAGGGAGGCGCCGCCTTGTACTGATACTTGTCCTGCAGCATCAAGGTGTCGGGGTAGACCACTGCTGCTGCCGCCACGTCGACGAGCAGTTGATCAGGCCCGACCGCGGGATCGTCCACAGACTCGACAACGAGATCCTCGGGTGGACCGAACGCCTTGCACACGACTGCCCTCATGACGCGCAACTCTACGCGGCGACTACCAACGCACGTCGGGTCGCCGACCTCGATTCCGTTGCCGCTCGAAGCGTAGTAAGGTGTTTGCCGAGCTAGCCAAGCCTGGCGCCCATCAACCGAACCGTTCGGCCGCAGGGTCAGTGCTTGGTCGACGAGGCACATGCCGTTGGCGCTCGGGTTGGGCGCAGACGAAACAACAGGATCTCAATCAAGGCCTCCATGCTCGTGCAAGGGAGGCATCATGAACAAGGGGGACGAGGCACGCCTGCACGCGTTCGAGGTCGCCTCCCGACTCGCTGCAATCGTGGAGTCGTCTGACGACGCGATCATCGGCAAGACACTCACCGGGGTCATCACCAGTTGGAATGCCGGTGCAGAGCGCATGTACGGCTATTCCGCCGCCGAGATCGTCGGCCACAGCGTGTCTGAGCTCATCCCACCTGACCGAGCCGGAGAGTTGGAAAGGATCCTCGAACGTGTGAGTCACGGCGACTCGGTGCAGCACTACGCGACCCGGCGAATCTGCAAGGACGGCAGGGTTCTCGACATGTCCGTCGCGGTTTCGGCCATCCGTGATTCGAGCGGCGCAGTGACGGGTGCCTCCACTGTGGGCCGCGACATGACGGAAACCATCAAGGCCGAGAGCTACCGACGCGAGCTCGAGGCCCAACTTCATCACGCACAGCGATTGGAAAGCCTGGGTCAGCTGGCCGGAGGCGTTGCGCATGACTTCAACAACTTGCTCGCAGGAATCATGAACTACTCGGGGCTCGTGTCGTCGATTCTCCACGAGGAGATGGACCGGCACGGCCTCTCTCAAGACCAGGCGTTGACCGCCGTGTTGGACGACGTCGAACAGATCACGAAGGCCGCGCAGCGAGCGGCAGCCCTGACGCGACAGCTGTTGATCTTCAGCCGCCGCGAGGTCCTGCATCCTCAGGAGGTGGATCTGAACGCTGTCATCGGCGAGATGGAGGACCTACTGCGGACCACGATCGGGCAGAATGTCAATCTCCTGCGACTCGTGTTGGCACGAGATCTCCCGCTGGTCACCATCGATCGCAGCCTGATCGAACAGGTGATCATGAACCTCGCGATGAACGCAAGGGATGCGATGCCTGATGGCGGTCCTCTGGAAATCGAGACATCAGCGTTCGAGAGCGATGAGACACTTGCCGATGTCCACGGCCTCGAGCCCGGAAGTTACGTGCGCCTCTCGATTTCCGACACAGGAATCGGGATGAGCAAGGAGACGGCCGGCAGGGCGTTCGAACCGTTCTTCACGACCAAACCACCGGGCGAGGGCACGGGATTGGGTTTGGCGACCGCCTTCGGAATCGTGTCGCAGGCAGGTGGCGCTGTCGCGATCTATTCGGAGCCCGGCCTAGGTACGACCGTGCGCGTCTATCTTCCCGCGGCCATCGGGTCGGAACCAGCCCCTGGCGACACCAAGACGAGGCCGCAATCGTCGGCACAGGGCGAGACGCTGCTGCTGGTCGAGGACGAGGAAATCGTGCGCGTCCCGGCCCGGCGAATTCTGTCGAGATCCGGCTACACGGTCATCGAGGCCGCCAACGCAACTGACGCGCTGGAGATCGCCCGTCGACATCCAGGCACCATCGACTTGCTGCTGACCGATGTGGTGATGCCCGGACTTTCGGGAAAGGAGTTGGCGGTAGAGGTGCTCTCTCGCAGACCTGCCATCAAGGTGCTCTTCATGAGCGGGTACAGCGAGAATGTCATCGTTCACCAGGGGGTGATCCAGGGTTAAAGACGTTCCATCACCAAAATTTAAAAAA
>JANMNE010000244.1:0-7653 GCA_031373785.1 Ilumatobacteraceae bacterium | reverse complement strand
GAAGTGGTCAAGGGAGCGCTCTTCGCGCGCTACAGCCGCAGCTCCAAGAGCTTGCGGCGCCTGTTCCTCGACGAGTTCGTGGGCGACCTCGACATCAGCGGCGATCATTCGGTCGACGCGACGATCGGCCTGGAACGTGCCGAAGAGCTGTACGAGAAGGTGTTCTTCGAGTACGGCGACGACTCCGTCGCCCAGCTCGGGGGCGTGCACCTGGCCTGCGAGCAGGCCTCCAACGTGCTCACCAAGGTGCTCGAATGGGGCCGCTTGATGAGCTACCTCGAGCAGAGCACGCGCTACATCGCCTACGACTCACGCATCGGTGGCAGGTACCGGTTCTATCGAGACCCGGCGGTGCTGTCGAGTCGCTTCGGGACCCGATACGTGGGCGATATGGACCGTCTGTTCGACACCTATTCGCTGCTGCTCAGCAAGGTCACCGACCACGTGCGCCTCACGGTCGATCGCGATCCTGCCGACAGCGACTTCGTGTTCCGCCAGGCCACCCGGGCCAAGGCGCTCGACGCGGTGCGCGGCGTACTGCCCGCCGCTTCGGTGTCGAACGTCGGCATCTACGGCAGCGGCCAGGGCTTCGAGAACCTGCTGCTGCGCATGCGTGCTCACCCGTTGCCCGAGGCCCGGCAATACGCCGAGCTGATGCTGCACGAGCTGCGCAAGGTCATCCCCAGCTTTCTTCGCCGTGTCGATCTCGCCGATCGCGGCGGTCGCTGGACCAACTACCTGTCGACCACCCGCGAGCGCACGGCCGAACTGGTCGACTCCTTGTTCGGTGGCACCCCGGTCGAACCCGCTCCGTCGGTGCAACTCGTCGACTGGGACCGCGATGCCGAAGACAAGTTGCTGGCGGCGATCTGCTACACGCACACCAACCTGCCAGAGGCCCAGCTGCTGCAGCGGGTTCGCACCCTCGGGCCGACGGAGCGTCTTGCGTTGATCCGGGCCTACGTCGGCGAGCGTGAGAATCGTCGGCACAAGCCCGGTCGCGCCTTCGAACGCATCGACTACCGGTTCGACGTCCTCAGCGACTACGGGGCCTTCCGCGATCTGCAGCGCCATCGCCTGCTGACCATCGAGTGGCAGCCGCTGACGCCCAATCACGGCTACGTGCGCCCGAGCCTGATCGACGACGCGGGCTTGACCGAGATCTTCGACGATGCGATGGCCCGTTCAGCGGCGCTGTTCGATCTGTTGAAGGACGACTTCCCACACCAGGCAAGCTATGCCGTCTCGATGGCGTACCGGTTGCGGTACTCGATGCAGTTCAACGCCCGCGAAGCCATACACATGCTGGAGTTGCGGTCGTCGTCGCAGGGCCACCCGGCCTATCGCCAGGTCGCGCTGGAGATGCACCGATTGATCGGCGAGCAAGCCGGTCATCGGGCGATCGCGGAGGCGATGACCCACATGACGATGGAGGCGCCCGAGCTCGAACGGCTCGACGCCGAGCGCCGCGCCGAGGCTCGCCGAGGTCAATCCTGAAGTGACACCTGCCGCTTTGTGACCGTTGTCACAGGGAGGAGAAGCAGGGTCAGTCGCTGATCGCCGTAGTATCCCCGCCCGCGCCCAGGGTTACCGCACGACGATGAAGGACCGAAGATGGCTGATGATGATGAGGTGGTTGGGCCCGATGACGAGTTCGAGGAAGAGACCGAAGAAGAGGAAGAGCCAGCAGAACTGACCGACGAGGACCTCGATGAAGAGGCGCTCGTCGAAGACGACGAATTCGGTGAGATCGAGGATCCCTTCGATGCCGACGCCGATGTTGACGTCGAGGAGGAAGAGGACACCGAGAAGGAAGGTCCGGTCCGCAAATCGGTCGCGACCGATGAGGAGGACGACGACGACGACATCATCGCCCCCGACGATGTCGAAGCTGACCTCGACACGATCCTGAAGGATCGCCTGGTTGCTGCCGACGACGACGGTGGCGACGACGAAGACGACGAACCGGAGGATCGCAGCGAGTCGAGCGATCGCCTCCAACCCAAGCGAGCCGACGAGCAGCTGTGCCCGAGCTGCTTCCTGCTCGTGCGCAACAGTGCGCCGATCTGTCCGGTCGGCGACGACGAGTGCCCGCTGTTCCCTCGAACGTGATGCACGGTCAGCGATGAGCGGTCAGGGATGAACGAGGTCGTCCGTCCCGCCCAGTTCAACGACGCCGCCCAACTCGCCGAGCTGGAAGCTGCGGCACGGCACCATCTGATCGACCAACGTGGCGGCGCCGCGCTGCTCGCCGAACAACTGGCGATCGGTGACTGGGCGTCGGCCATCGAGGACCACGCGCGTTGGATCGGCGTTGCCGAGCTCGACGGCTTCGTCGTCGGGTATCTCGAGTTGGCCGTCACCGGCGACATCGCCGTGGTCCGCCAGGTGTACGTGCAACCCGAGGCCCGCGAGCTCGGCTTCGGTGACGCAATGCTCGAGGCCGCTCGCCAGGAGGCACAGCGACACGGCTGCAGCGCCCTGGAGGGCTTTGCGCTGCCCGGGGATCGCGACACCAAGAACCTCTACGAACGTGCCGGTATCACCGCTCGCAAGATCATTGTGTCGACCCGTCTGTAGCCGCGCCGCTACCTGGCCTGCCAGTTCGGCGCCCGCTTCTCGATGAACGCAGTCAAGCCTTCCTTGGTGTCCTCCGATGTGAGGATGCCGGCGAACTGTTCGTTCGTCATCTTCTTCAGCGTCTCGTCATCCTCGAAGGCGCTGGCCAGAACGACCTTGCGGCTGGCTCGTACTGCCAGGGGAGCCGCTGCGCAGATCTGCTCGGCGAGCGCCATGGCCGCCTCGATGGCCTGACCCGGCTCGACGACGCGATTGACCAGGCCGAGCTCGTAGGCGCGTTGGGCGGGAAGGGGCTCGCCGGTGAGGATGACCTCCATCGCTGCCGATCGCCCGATGGCTCGTGGCAGGCGGAACAACCCACCTGCACCGGCGATGAGGTTGCGCTTCACCTCGGCGAGCCCGAACGCCGAGCGGGTCGTGGCGACGACCAGATCGGCGGCGAGCACGATTTCGCATCCGCCGGCGGTGGCGAGGCCGTCGACGGCCACGATCACCGGCTTGTCGCGGTCGCGGTACACGAACCCGGCGAACCCGCCGCGTTGGGTGTTCAGCGACCCGGCCTGACCCGAGTTGATCGCCTTGAGGTCAGCGCCGGCGCTGAAGACCGGCCGCTCCTGGCCTTCGGTGTTGGCTGCCAGGATGCCGACCCATACCTCCGGATCGCTCTCGAGTTGGTCGATCGCTGCTTCCAAACCTGCGGCGACATCACCGTTGACGGCGTTGCGAGCCTCCGGGCGATTCAGGGTGACCAGGCCGATGCGGCCGCGGGCTTCGTACAGAACGATGTCGGACATGCCGGCGACTGTACGGGCGCGCACCCCAATGAGGCGAACCCGTCACACCGCAGTCCGCTCTGGGGCGTGAAGTGTGCAGGTTCGATGCGAGGCGTGCGCATCCAACCTGCACACTTCGCGGGAAGGATCAACCCTCGACGGGTTGGTCGCCCACCTCGGTGGTCTCAGCGTCGTCCGGCGCCTCAGCGCTCGGCGGCTTCGCGGCGACAGGGGCTTCCTCGGTTGCGACAGGGGTTTCGTCGGTGACTGGGGTTTCGTCGGCGACTGGCGCCTCGACAACCGGGGTTTCGTCTGCGGCTGGGGTTTCGTCGGCGGCTGGGGTTTCCTCGGTGACGACGGGCTCGGTTTGTTCGGCGACCAGCATCTCCTCAGGCGCAGGCAGTGGCGCCGGCTCGGGTGCGGGCGTCGCCGGCTTGGCGGCTTTCGGAGCCACAGGTGCCTTGGGCGGGGCCTTCTTCGGAGCAGTGGGTCGGGTAGGACGAAGTGGCTTGGGAGCCGTGGCGCCCTGGGTGACCTCGATCTCGAACAACGCGGCGACCTGAGGCAGCAGTGGACCGACGCGCTTGACCGTGGCCAGCAGTTCGTCGGATGTCTGTGTCGGCTTGGCGGTCGGCTGGATGTGGCTGCGTACCGGAGAGAACGCTGCGGCTTCGAGCACGGCGACCCACCGATCAGCAAGCGCCTCGGCGGTGAGGTTGGCCGTGGTGGCCGTGGCCAGCTTCATGGCGAGCTCGGTTGGGAAGCGAACGCCGGCTTTTGGCGGCTGTGACGACAGCTTCAGGGCTCGGATCACACGACCGACACCGATGGCGGCGTCGATGTCTTCGAACCACAGTGCCAACTCGCTCTCCTGCTTGGTCGCCAGCGCAGCCTTGAGGTCGGCGGCGACCGTACGGGTCGTCTCGTCGCGGGCGACCATCGGGTCTTCACCCGCTGCCACGACGCTGCGCAGGTCGCGGAGGTCGAGCTCCTCGATATCGGCCATTGCCGCATCGGCGCGGTCCAGCCATTCGGCAACGCGCAGCCGCGGCAGCAACCCTTCAGCCATCGACAGCAATCCACCAGCAGGCACTTCTGGCTTGCCCTCGGCCTTGAGTCGTTGGTTCTGCTCGTTGACAGCCTGACGCACCGCCGGCAACCCACCTTGCAAGGCGCGTTCGGCGACGGGTCGCTGCTCTTCGGGAAGGTCGGCCAGCACGGCGTTGCGATGGACCCGGCCGGGCTTGAGGCGCTTGGGCTTCGGGCGCTGCGGAAGCTCGGGCGGCGCCGTGAAGTTGGGCCGTGTGCGGCGCTCGGGCCGCGGGCCGCGGTCGGGCCGTGTGCTGCCACCGGGACGATCGCCACCGGGGCGATCGCCCGAGGGACGATCGGTGCGGGTCGTCGCGCCATCGCGGCGCGGTGGGCGGTCGCCGTCGCGGCGCGGTCGCCGATCGCCGCCTGGTCCGTCGCGGCGGGGCGGACGGTCGCCACGATCACCGCGGTCGCCACGATCGCTGCGCTCGCGTCGCGCCAGCTGCTGCGTGACGGCCTCGAACGGCTTGTCGCTGGGGATGAGATCGAGCAGTCCGGACTTCTCGGCCTTCTCCTTGCCGGTGGAGACCGACAGGATCGTCATGCCATCCAGTTCGACTTCCGCATCGGCTTTGAGCACAGACCCGATCTTGGCGCCATCGGGCAGCAACGAGCCGTCGAGCACCCCTTTGGGTACTCTGGCCCCGGCAGCGCGCCACGTCCAGGTACCATCCGGGCGCGCGCTGGTGAGCTCGATTTCGATCCTTCGGGACATAGGTCCGCAACGGTATCTGGCGCGAGCCGCTTCGCTCCACCGTGATGCGCAGTTGTCGCCGCGAAGTGAATGCTCACTACGGTGGGAAGCCGTGCCCATCTATGCCCTTGGTGACCAGGTTCCGTCGATCCATCCCGATGCCTACGTGCACCCCGACGCCGTCGTGATCGGCGATGTGACGATCGGTGCGCACAGCTCGATATGGCCGGGCGCCGTGTTGCGTGGCGATGACGGGGCGATCACTATCGGCCGGCGCGCGAGTGTGCAGGACGGCTGCGTGGTGCACACGACTCCGGAACATCCGACGACCATCGGCGACGACTGCGTGATCGGCCACATGGTGCATCTCGAGGCGTGCACGATCGAGCCGTGGTGCCTGATCGGTGTCGGGTCGGTGGTTCTCCATCGCGTCGTCGTCAACAGCTGGGCGATCGTCGCAGCCAATGCGGTCGTGCTGAACGACATGGTGGTGCCGTCGGGCGCGCTGGCGGTCGGCACACCTGCTGTCATCAAGGAGGGCAGGGCACGCCGCGAAGACATCGAACGCGGCGTGGCCACCTACGTCGAACGGGCAGCACGCTTCCGCGCCGAGTTGCGGCGCATCGACTAGTGCTCGCTCTGGTGGTCACGGTCGACTGCGACGACGCCGACCTCGCCGCTGATGCGCTGTGGTCGATGGGTGTCGTCGCAATCGAGGAACGATCCGTCGCCGATCGCGTCGAGCTGTGGACGTCGTTGGGGGATGACGGCGAGGCTGCGATGGCAGCCGCGTCCGATCGACTGACGCAGTGGTCGTGGCGCATGGTCGAGGTCGACGAGACCGTTGCCGACACGTGGCGGGCGCACGCGATGCCGGTCTACATCGACGCCGATCTGGTCATCTGCCCAGCCTGGGTGGCGTTCGAGCCCGAAGCCGGGGTGCGGGTGCTGCGGATCGAGCCGGGTTCGACATTCGGAATGGGCGACCACCCGACCACGATGCTGTCCATGAGCGCGATTCACGCGGCAATGTTCGACGGTGCACGCGTACTCGATGTCGGCTGTGGTTCGGGAGTCCTGTCGGTCGGCGCTTGCGTGCTGGGCGCATCGCGTGCCACTGCGATCGACATCGCGCCCGCCTCGATCGCCGTCACCCGCGCCAACGCCGAAGCGAATGGCGTCGCCGATCGGATCGAGGTGTCGAACACGCCACTGGCCGACGTCGATGGACAGTTCGACATCGTCGTTGCCAACATCCTTGCGCCAGTGCTGATCGACCTCGCCGCCGACCTCCGCCGTGTCGTTGCGCCTGGCGGCGTCGTGATCATCAGCGGTGTGTTGGCCGACCGCCATGATCACGTCGAAGGAGCACTGCATCCCCTGAAGCCAACTCGCCGGCGGACGCTCGATGGCTGGGCAGCGCTAACCCTTCAGTAACGGGCTCACGTCGAGTGTGTCGAGCGCAGGGAGATAGCTGCGCACGGCATCTCGTCGGAACTGGGTACAGAGATCGTGGCGGAAGAACCGGGCACCTTCGCGCACGACGTAGTTGAGGATGAAGAAGCGGTAGACCTCCGGCAGGAAGGCGACCTCCTCGTCGCTCATCGGGAACACGCCTCGGTACGCATCGAGAAAGGCGAGGAACGACGGCTCGACCAACGTGTGCGGGCCATACGTGAACCGTGTGCGGTCGCCGGTGCTGCTGGAGACGCGCGACAGGAAGTAGAAGTCGAGCAGCCGCGGTTCGATGCGGAACCAGTCGTAGTCCCATCTGCTGTACAGACGGAATCGGCCGTCGGCATGCGTATCGACCGAGAAGTTGCCGAGGTTCCAGTCGATCAGGATCGGGATCTTCGGCCATTCGTCGTAGCCGACTTCCACCAACCGTTCGAGGAAGCGGTGGGTGTGCTTCCACAAGACGGCGATGGCTTCCGGCGGCAGATCGAAGTTGCGCGGCGCGAACGGGCTCTCCAGCAGATCGAGCAGGTGGATCGCGTCGCTCTTGATCGTCTTCGACGCGCTCGGCAGCAGCGGGGCGATCTCGGTGCAGGCCAGATGGAACTCGGCCATCTCGGTTGCCAGGTTGGCGATCTGCTCGGCCGAGAGGATGCGCGGGAGCGAGTCGCGGCGCGGGACATCGTCGTAGAACACGGCCCACATGTGCTGGTCGTACCAGGTGAAGATGCGGCCGTCATGGCTCCAGATGTCGGCCAGCATGCCGGTGAACCGGGTTGCATGGAGTAACCCTGCGCAGCGGTTGAGCTGCTCGTGGTCCTCGACGAACAAGAAGTACGAGCCGTACGACGACACCTTGCTGACGACGGTGGACCCGTCGTCGAGGTGCAGCCGGTAGACGCGGTTCGTCGACACGTTGGCGCTGACCTCGTCGGCCGCGGTGATGGTTCGGTCGTCGCCATACGCGGCCCAGGCCGCGTCGACAGCCTGGCGGTGGGAGGACGCGCCGCTCATGCGGCGATCGTAGGCCCTCGACTAGCTGACGTTGCGGGCTCGTAC
>JANMNE010000326.1:0-25067 GCA_031373785.1 Ilumatobacteraceae bacterium | reverse complement strand
TACTTGCGAGTGATCTCGCGCACGGCCTGCAGGTAGCCGGGCTGCGGCAGGCAGATGCCGATGTTCTCCATCACCGGTTCGACGATGAAAGCGGCCACATCGCGGCCGGCCAACGCTCGCTCGAGAAGCTCGGGACGGTTGTAGGGGATGACCTTGGTGTCGCCCAGCACGGCGCGGGTGATACCTGCCGTTGCCGGAATCGCACGCGGTTCGTCGACCGGGCCGGCCTCGCTGATCGGCGGCTTCATCGAGATCATCACTTCATCGTGGTGACCGTGATACCCGCCTTCGACCTTCACGATCTTGTCGCGACCTGTCAAACCGCGAGCGACACGGATGGCATCCATGGTCGCCTCGGTGCCGCTGTTGGTGAATCGCCACATCGGAAGCTTGTACCGAGCAGCGAGCATCTCGGCCACGTCGGCGTTCAATTCGCACGGCGTGACGAACAACGTACCGTCGTCGAGCTGATGCTCGATCGCGCTGCGAACGGCGGGATTGCAGTGACCCGAAAAGAGCGCACCGAAGCCCAGATCGAAGTCGACATACCGGTTGCCGTCGACGTCTTCCATCCACGCGGCCTGCGCACGGCGGACGACGATCGGGTGCGGATCGTAGGACTGGAAGCTGGAGGGCACACCCATGGGCATGACCTTGCGAGCTCGCTCGGTTGCCTTCATCGAACCGGCGGTGCGTTGGATGTAGACCCCCAGTTCACGTTGGGTGATCTCTCGGGCTCTGGTGGCAAGCTGGCGGGTGTCGATGGATTCCATTGCAGTCATTCGATTCTCCAAGCGGATTTCGTTCTAGCAAGCCTAGCCGACCACGAAATCCATCGTGAACGGCCACCCGCCGACCACTACTCCTCCGCTCTTTGGACTGTGGCACTCGCCAATACCCCAAAACCGGACGGGCAGAAACAAGATGTGGAACTTGGTCGGCGATGTGGCACACTGGCGGACTACACGGTGGCCGTAGTTCAGCTGGTAGAGCGCCAGTTTGTGGTACTGGATGTCGCGGGTTCGAGCCCCGTCGGTCACCCCAATCGATCAGTCCTGGGGCACGTCAGTGCCCCTACACTGCTCGGGTCCTGGCTCCGGCCTGGGCGATGCGCCTCTAGCTCAACGGCAGAGCAACGGACTCTTAATCCGCAGGTTCTGGGTTCGAAACCCAGGGGGCGCACCAAGAAGTACCAGGTCAGATGGGATATTTTGACCGAACGAACCGAGTTGTCATCCCATATACATCCCATCCAACGAATTGCATCGCGGTTTCTGGCGGTTTCTGGCCAGCGGATTGCTTGCGGTCGCAGCAGACCTCCGATCAATGCGCCCGTGTCAGAAAACTCTACGACACGAGCGGTAGCGCAATGGGCCTAAAGGGCTTGGAGTCATCACACCTCCCTTCGCCGAACTCGAGCACGGCCACCCTGCAGCAGCGATGTCGATCTTGATTGGGAGGGGTTGAATACGCCGTCGAGAGCCCCTCGACCCCGACCACACGCCGCAGAACCAAGGCACACCCGAAACTCGACACGTCAACTCGGATCACATCTTCCAACGGACAGCCCAACCGGATTCGGGCGAAACAAATTCGTCAGCGTCCGCTGAATTCTTTCGCCAGTTTGCCGTCGGGTTGTCCGCTGGGTGTCGTAAGGCATCCGTCGCGCGTGAAAAAGTCAGCAATCAATGAGTTCGTCGAGGCCGGCACTGTCGACGTCACGAGCGCGACGCCTACACGTCCACCCTTGCGACGATCGCGATAGTTGGTTGCAGTTGCGACAGATACCGCATACTGTGGTATCGAGGTGCTCGACATGCCGAAACAGTCATACTTACCCGCAGCAACTGTCCACGTGCCAAAGGCTCGTCGCGCCGAACTACGTCGTGCGGTCGAGCACGGCGTCACTGTCGAATTACGTGGCAGTAGTGGCCAATCGATCGCTACCCCGGAACTCGCTCAACTCCTACAACTCGCTCTCGACGGCCTGACGAGTGGCAGCGACGTCGTGCTGTTGACGAGCGAGACCGAACTGTCCCCCGCCGAGGCCGGGCAGGTGCTCGGGTTGTCGCGCCAGTACGTCGACCGTCTCGTCGATCTCGGCGATCTTCCGGGTCGTCAGCTACCCGGCTCCCGTCACCGCCGCATCCGCGTTGCTGACGTCGTCGCCTTTCAGCAAATGCGCGCTCAACGCCGAGGGCGAATTGCCGAGACCGTCAACGATCTCATCGACGCTGGCGCCGACTACTGAAATCAATGCCAGCCGCTCAGCGAGACCGAGTCTTCGCCGACACCGCCACGTTCTATCCGATCTCGATCGCCGACCTCGTCATGCGTCTTGCCGAGATCGGGATCTTCGAACTCGTGTGGTCGGACTATCTCCTCGACGAGATCGAGCGAGTACTCGTCGAACGAAAGCGACTGCCGCAGTCGGCGGCCGAATACTTTTGCGACTGCATCCGCGAGACCTTTCCCGGCGGACGAATACCTCGATCCGCCTACGAACATTTGCTCGCTTCCCGGACCGGTCCCGACCCAGCAGACCACGAGCACAGCGCCGCCGCCGTGGCCGGCAACGTCGACGTGATTCTGTCCGCCGACCGCACTGGCTTCCCGATGCGCGACACGAGCCCGGCCCGACGACGACACCCCGACGAATACCTCGCCGAGCTACTGAACCTCTTCCCAACCGAGATCGCCAACGTACTCACCGAGATGGCCTCCAGCCGCCGAGAACCGTCGCTGGTCCACGACATTATCGCCGCGCTGAAACGCGCCGGGCTCCGCCGCTTCGCCACAGGCGCGACAACGCTGGTCAGCGAGTAGCCGCCTGATCGGTTCGGTGGTCACCAGACAATCGCCCCCACGGCTGCCCACAGATTCGTCGTCGCGCCGAGCATGGACCTCGCAACTTGGTTTCCATCGAGGATCTCGCCGAGCATCTCTGGAGTCTCCTTATACGCCTCGTCGTCCGCGATCATCAATGCACCGTCGCTGAAGCCGATGACCAGTGCAACGAGCCGCACAGACGACAGACAAGCCCGGCAGTACTGGCGGCCGATTGACCGCGGGACGTTCCGGCGAAACCTGTCGGCGGCCAGCGGAATCTGCCCAATGGCGGCCATCTGCGTCTGCCCAGTGACGAGCCATCTGAACACTGAAAGCGACCTCCCACCGCGGCAAGAAATCGCGGCACCCCGACCCCTATGTCGTGGTCAACAATCCTGTCGGACGCAAGTGGTACGGGGCGCCCCGGGGAAGCGCCGAACGCCGGTTCTGTTCGCGAGTTGCGAGATCGGCGCGAGCGTTCTGAGCGTCGGTCAAATGAATGTTCTGTGTCGGCGAAGGCGTTGCTCCGAGACCGGGTTCCGGACAGCACGAAGGGCCGCGCCGTATTTCGTTCAGCAGTCGTTGAGGCCTTCGGACCGCAGACCGACGCGCATCTTTCGACCCGATGGGTTGAATTTATATTGATATTGGGTTGAACATCCGGCATGCTGAGTACATGACTGATACGAACATCACTGACGCCATCAACCGCATCGAACTCCACGTTGGGACGCTTGCACAATCGATCGGTGAGCTACGCGGTCTCGTCGAACAGGCAGGCATCATCCCCACGACCGCCTCGCCCGCTGGGCGCCTCAAACTGCACGAAGCGATGGCCGTCGGTCTCCGTCAGCGCGGCAACGCGTGGACGAAGATCTCAGATCTCGCCGACATGATCAATGCGCAGCACTTGTATGAGAAGGGTGACCGCAGCCGCGTTGAACCGAATCAGCTTCACGCACGAGCGAACCGGCCCACATACCAGCGCATGTTTGAGAAGAACGGTCCGATGATCCGGCTCCGTCTCGACTGGAAAGCTGATTGACGCGAGTCTTCCGGGTTTCAGCGCCGCCAATGGCGAGAGGGCGCTGTTCAAGTCGGTGCACGGTCCAACGATGGTGACGCCGCGATCGCAGGCGAGATCGGCGAGTCTTGAAGCTCCCCTCCCTTCATCCGGAGAACCAGTGGACGTTCTCGGAGGCGTAAGCAATGATCTGTCCGGGTGCGAACCACGAGCGGGTCGGTAGCGAGGCGCATTTCCGCGCTGAACGTGCTGATCGCATCCCCGTCGTCGACGTCAGGAGCGAGAGCCGATCGAGCTGCTCGTCGATCGACGGGCGCGCCGCCACGGCCCGCCGGAAGGCATCGGCCGTCAAGCTGAACCCGGGCGGCACGCGCATCCCGTCGATCCGGGACAGCTCGCCCGGGTGCGCGCCGTTGCCACCGACGACTGCGACCTGGGAGTCGTCGACCTCCTCGAACCCAGCACGTAGATGCCCATCGATCTGCTACTCCTCGGCGGTTGCGGGCGACCGTTGGCAGCACGAAGAGGGGTCCTTGCGGCAAGCCCCCCACCCTTCGCTACGGTGAGTCTGGCGGGGAGGCCGGGCGGGCGAGGATTTCCTTCCGCGCGCCGTCTGCGACTGCACTACCGTTCCTCACTGAGAGGGGGGACGGGAGCGTCATGATCCTCGTTGACGTCGCCGATGACGGACCCATCATCCTGGACCCGGACGGGAAGCTCGTCAGCGACGCGCTCGCTGCCTTGCAGCGGCACTACGAGCGGCCCAGCGTCTCGAAGAAGCAGCGGCGCCCGCCGCTGCAGCCCACCCTCTACGGCCATGCGTCGGTGCGCGCAGCGCTACATGCGGCCTTCCACGACAAGTGCGCGTACTGCGAGAGCCCGGAGAGGGTTTCCGCCCCGCTCGAGGTGGACCACTTCCGGCCCATCGCCGGCGCCATCGGCTCGGACGGCGTCGAGAGCCGCGAGCACTACTGGTGGCTGACCTACTCGTGGAGCAACGTGCTGCTCGCCTGCTCGGACTGCACCCGCGCCAAGGGCAACCGCTTCCCCGTCAACGGCACTCGCGCCGGCCGCGGCGACGACGTCGCGCGGGAGCCGTACCTGCTGCTCGACCCGCGCCGCGGAATCGACGAACTGGACGACGACAGCCCTGGGCGGCACCTCGTGTTCCTCGACGACGGCACGGTCGCCAGCGTCACCGAGCGCGGCACCGCGACCATCGAAGGGCTCTCCTTGAACCGGGCCACGCTCGTCGGTGCTCGACGCGCGATCGCCGCCGAGGTGCACACCGCGCTCACGCGGGCCCGCGGCACGACCGACTGGGACAGCGTGCTGTCTGCGCTGGCCGACCCGTCGCAGTCGTACCTCGCGCTGCGCCAGCAGCTAGTGGCGACGGCCCTGCGCGACCAGAGCCTCACCGACGCCTCCATCGACCGCACCGAGCGCAAGTCGACCAAGGCCGAGTTCGAGCAGAGCCAGATCGACAAGCAGTCGGTCGGCTTGGGCGACGACGTCACGACCATCGACGACGTCGGCAAGTCCACCTACTTCGCCGCCACGCGCTGGATCGAGCGGGTCGTCATCAAGAACTTCCGCCCGGTCGACCGCGTCGACCTCGACCTGTCGCAGTCCACCAGCGTGAACGGTCCGTGGCAGATGCTGCTGGGCGACAACGGCAGCGGCAAGAGCTCCATCCTGCAGGCCATCGCGCTGACGCTGATCGGCCCGGACGACCGGCGCGCCATCGGGCTGCGGCCGGACCAGGTGCTGCGCCACGGCGCACGTTCGGGCAGCGTCGAGGTGTACCTCAGCGGCCTGCCGAAGCCGCTCACCCTGCGCTTCGACCGCGGGGCCACCGAGTTCGAGGGTGAGGCCGCACCGCAGGCGCTGCTGTTGGCCTATGGCTCGATGCGGCTGCTGCCACGCGACCGCGGCACGAGCACGACCGCGAGGAGCGCCACCGTCAAGGTCGGCAACCTGTTCGATCCGTTGGCTCCCATCACCGACCCGAGCGAATGGCTGCGGAGCCTCGAGGATGCGCAGTTCGAGGATGTGGCGCTGGCGATGAAGGCGTTGCTGACCCTCGGCGAGCGCACCCGCATCGAACGCAACGACGATGGTGTGTTCATCCGCCAGGGCCGCCGGCGCGACTCCGTGGACGAGCTGAGTGACGGCTACCAGTCGATGCTCGTCCTCGCCTGCGACGTGATGAAGACGGTCCTCGCGCTCTGGGGCAGCCCGACGCAGGCGGAGGGCATCGTGCTCATCGACGAGATGGGCGCGCACCTGCACCCTCGGTGGCGCATGCGCATCGTCGGCGCGCTGCGCGAGATCCTGCCCAGGATCCAGTTCGTGGTCACCACCCACGACCCGTTGTGCCTGCGCGGCCTGGAGGACGGCGAGGTAGCGGTCGTGCGCCGCAACGAGAGCGGCAAGGTCGTCATCATCAGCGACCTGCCGTCCGTCAAGGGGTTGCGCGTGGAGCAGTTGCTCACCTCCGAGCACTTCGGGCTGGGCAGTACCGAAGACCCGGAGGTCGACGCACTGTTCGGCGAGTACTACCGCTTGCGCGCCAAGAGGCGCCCCACCGCTGCGGAGCGGACACGAATCGCGGAGCTGGAGCTGCGCCTCGGTGAGCTGCGGCAGATGGGCACCACAGAACGCGAACGGCTGCTGCTGCAGTCCGCGGACGAGTTCATCGCCCGCCGCCGTGAGATCGGCGACGCTGCGAAGCCGGCACCGGTCGCCACGCCCGCGACGGAAGGAGTGATGAAGGACCTGCTGGCCATCTGGTCGGAGTCGCTCCCCGGCACGGCGACGGTGAAGGGAGCGTGAGCCGTGCAGCACGTCGATCCCAGCCCGTCGCCACCGTCGCTGACCTCGGCTAAGGCCGAGGCCGAGCGAGCTGCGCTGCTGGTGTTCTACGCCACGCTCGGCAACGAGAAGCTGCCGTACACGAAGGGCTTCACCGCCTACAAGGGCGAGGGCGTCCGGGAGCAGCTCACTGAGGTGTTCCACGGTAAGTGCGCGTACTGCGAGACGTTCTACAAGGCCACGCAGCCGGCTGACATCGAGCACTTCCGCCCCAAGGGCGGCGTCACCCTCGAGGGCAGCAAGCTGCAGCCGCCCGGCTATTGGTGGCTGGCGTCTGACTGGACGAACCTGCTGCCCTCGTGCAGCGACTGCAACCGCCCGCGGCGGCAGGACTTCCCGGCCGGCGTGCCGAAGACCGCCGGCAAGGCCAACCGCTTCCCGGTCGGCTCGGAGCGCACTCGCGCGGCGAAGCCAGGGCAGGAGTCCAAGGAGCGGCGGCTGCTGCTGCACCCGTACCTTGACCAACCGCAGGAGCACCTGCACTTCGTCACCGGCACTGGCACGATCCGCGATGGCGAGATCGAGCCCTCGAGGCTGCCGTCGGGTAGGGCCAGCAAGATGGGTGAGACCTCGATCGAGGTATACGCGCTCCAGCGCCTGGGGCTGATCGAGCGGCGGCGGACGGTGCTGCGCGAGCTACGCGGCCATCTCACCCGCGCCCAGGAACTGAAGGATGCGGCCGCCCGCCACCCGGAGGACGCGACGTTCGTCGCCAACTTCCGCGCCGCCGTCGCCGACATCGCCACGTTCACCGCGCTCGACCACGAGTATGCGGCGATGTGCCGACAGGTCATCGCCGAGTTCGCCAACACCCTGTTCAAGGAGGCACCGCCATGACCGTCACCGAACCTGCGCCCGCGCAGCAAGCCGGGCCGCGAAAGGAGTGCGACGTGATCATGAAGGGCGGCATCACCAGCGGTGTCATCTACCCGCGCGCCGCGGTGGAACTGTCCAAGACGTACCGCTTCAAGCAGGTGGGCGGCGCCTCCGCCGGCGCCATCGCTGCAGCGTTCGTCGCCGCTGCCGAGCACGGCCGCGACCGACCGGCGCGTGCTGCCGGCACCGGACAGCAGTCCGGGTTCGCCGGCTTGGAGCACATCTCCGGCCAGCTCGGCACCCAGCTGTCGACTCTGTTCCAACCGTTGCCGTCCACCAAGGCGGCCTTCGGCATCCTCACCGCCTGGATCGAGCCAACCTGGGGCACGTTCCGCAAGATCGGTTCCACGGTTCTGCGGCTGCTGCGCAACTCGTCTCTGGTGTTCATCGCTGTGTTCGTCGTCGCGATGCTGCCAGGCGTCGCTGTGGCCGCGTCGCTGCAACACGGTGCCGACTGGCCGCACTGGTGGACACCGCGCCGCTCGTGGTTGGTGTGGATCCCCGGCTCGTTCCTACTGGCACTGCTGGCAGCCGCCGTGAGCACCGCGCTGCGGACGGTGCGGGCGATGAACGACAACGGCTTCGGGCTTTGCAACGGCCACCTGCACACCGACTCGAAGCACCTGCCGCTCACCGATTGGATGGCCGACGCATTGGACCAGCTGGCCGGCCGCAGTGACACCGACGGCCCCCTGCTGTTCGGCCACCTCTGGGGCACACTTCCCGGTGCGGGCGACGCACCCGCAGACCAAACGGCAGAGCAGCCGGCGGGCACGACGGCGAAGGACAGGATCGTCGACCTGCAAGTGATGACCACCTGCCTGACCCTGCGCCGCCCCTATCGCTTCCCGTTCTCCTCTGATGTGTTCTTCGCCTGCCGCACCTGCATGGAGACCTACTTCCCGCCGAAGGTCGTCACGGCGCTGTTCCCTGAAGACGGGCCGGGGAAGCAGGAAGACGAGGACTGGTGCTGCCCGCTGCACCCGGACCAACCTGTCCGGCACCTCCCACCCGCCGAGCACCTGCCGGTGGTCGTTGCCGCGCGCATCAGCCTGAGCTTCCCCGGGCTGATCAGCGCGATCCCGCTGTGCTACCGGGACTTCTCCCGCCCCGATCCCGCGAAGCAGGCAGTGGTTGCGTGGTTCAGCGACGGCGGCATCGCCAGCAACTTCCCGATCCACTTCTTCGACACGATGTGGCCCCGGCGTCCCACGTTCGGCATCAACCTGCAGCCCGTCGACTCTGACCACACAGAGATGGTGTGGATGCCACAGCAGACGAGTTCGGGGTGGCTGCCGAAGGCGAGCAAGGTGACGTCGGTGGGCCAGTTCTTCGCCTCGATCTTGGACACGATGCAGAACTGGAGCGACACCACCCAGCTGTCCCTTCCCGGCCTGCGCGACCGGTGGTCGAGGTGCGCACCACCGCGGAGGAGGGCGGGATGAACCTGAAGATGCAACCGAAGACCATCACTGGGCTCGCCAACCGTGGCCACGAGGCGGCGACGTTGTTGCTGGAGACATTCGACTTCGACCAGCACCGATGGAACCGTTATCGGGTGGCCATGAACCTGCTGGATGGCGCGCTGACAACGATGCACGAGCGCTACGCAACGATGGGCGACGAGCCCGGCTACGAGAAGTTCATCAACGACTTCGGGCCGAAGACAGAGAACTTCAAGATGAGTGGCCCGGCCAGAGCGAAGGACGCCCAGGCCACGAACCAACTGATGGAGACGGTCGAGGCATGGGTGGCGGAAGGACATCCGGCCACCGTCGACGCGCCCCGCCTTCGTTCCTCGCTGCGCGCCGTGCCGCTGCAATGAGCACGATCAGCGGGCCGGTGCTGGCCGCGATGATCGGCGTCGGGCTGGTGTGCTTCGCGGCCGGGGCACAGGGCAGTCGGGGTGCCGCTGGCGACGTTGAAGGCACGCGGCCACGGCATCGTCGAGTTCGAGCTGGCTCGCACCCCTGCCCGCGCGTCGCGGATCATGCGCGACTGGGGACAGCACGGTCGCGAGTCGGCGGTCGACAGCCTGTTCGCCGATCTGCCGTTCCTGTTCGGGTACGGGCTGCTGCTTTCGGCGCTCGCATGGGTGCCCAGCACTCGCATCGGCGAGATCGCCGGTTCCGGCGCGGGCAGCGTCTGCCGATGGTCGGCCGCGGTCGCAGCCTGCGCCGCGCTGTTGGACATGGTCGAAAACATGCTGCTGCTGCGTCAGTTGCGTCGATGGAACGGCAGCGACGCCGAGACCTGGCCGGCGCCGGCCGCCTGGGCATGTGCGACCCTCAACTTCGCAGGCGCCGCCGCCGTCGTCGCCTGGTCCGTGTGCTTCGTCGTCCCCGCCTTGGTGACGGCCGGCTAACCGGTTCGGCTTCTTCCGCCGATCACTCTGAAGCGCCCCGGGTTTGATAACTGCTCTTGTGTGCCCTGGGTGACGGCCTCGAGGGCTGTCGGGGTTTGACTTGAGTAGGCGGCCATCATGACCACCAATCACAGGACAACCCACCACTCACCCCAACTCCCGGACAGGAAGGCCTAGACGATGCCTCGATAGGCGTCCTGCAGCCATCCCTCCGACGGATGGTTACTCTTCGCAGCATGGTCGATCTGGCGAGTGCCTTCGTCATCCCCGCCGCCAGCTTTGTGGTGGGCACGGCGCTCGGGGCGTCGAACAAGTATCTGACCAAGCGGACCAGCGAGGCTCTGGCCGAACACCGGACCAAGAAGCATGGCGACCACGTGGCGATCAACTCGCGATACACCATGACCCTCGATCATCACTCGGCCACTCGCCTCAAGGTCGGCGCAGCGGCTGCTCCGAGCGTCAGCTTCGAGAAGCCAACAAGCATGAACCCAGAACGGATCGATCGGTGGCGGACGAAGCTCCCGGTTGCTGCGCTGCTGCCACGTGACTACCTGAATCCCGACGAACTAATCCGTTATCGATCCGACGACTCCACGACGGACAGCCAGTTGATCTTCGCTCCATCCGGCCTGATTGAGTTCGTGCAGCCCGTGGAGCACGACATGGACGATGATGCAGACCCGTCGCTAGATATCGCAAGCGTCGTCGGCGCACTCGTACCGTTCGTGGTGCTCATCAGCGAAGGCGCACATTCGACGCTGTATTCCGACCAGATGCGGACGCAAAGGCTCGACTGGCGCATTTCGGTCAGTCGGCAGATCCAGTACGCCCACCATGTCTACGGTCCGAGCCCGGCTGAAACTTGGCGCTCGATCACGTTCTCCGGAACAGCCCCCGAGAGCTCGACTCCGCACCAGCAGGCGCCAATGAACGGCGACGGGCTCGCCAGCGAACTGTTACGCAACATCCGAGCCGACACGCCCCCCGCCGACATCATCCTGCCGGCCGTGGAGTCCCTTATTAGGAGAGCCGGGTACACGAGCATCGAGGTGACGATGTCCGAGCTGCGATCGAGAGTGGATTCGGAGATAGCCGACTTCCTTCGGAGTCGTCAGTCAGAGGGAGGCTCATCGTGAGCAGATGGCAAGAACTCGACATGCGCAACAAGGTTCTCGAGGTGCTCGACAGCGTGCCGCTACGAAACCCTCAGGGCCACAATTTCCGGCGGCCGTTCCTGACGGCGTATCAAATAGCGATCGATATCGAACGGCGCTTCCCTGAGGTTCTCGATCAGCTGGGCTTAGAGATCGGCGGAGTTGGCACGGGCTCAGACTCGCTGGCAAGGTACGTCGCTCGTCAACTCGCTGGCGAGATCGATCGACACGACGAGACGTTCGAGATTGAAGGTGCCTTCGTATCCAATCGAGACGTCGTCGACTTTCGCTTTCGAGCCGCCGATGGCTCCGACATCGTGTCGTCCTCGTCGAACAGCTCTATCGACCTGTCGATGTTCCGGCGCCGTGTCCTGGGCTGACCCGTGCCGACCGTGATCTCCCATCAGGACGAAGTTCGGCACCCGGGGCGATCGTCCATGAATCGGTCGCGGTGTTCAAAGCGCTCGAGATCGCCGACGCGGCGTATCTCGTGTGACCCTCGGTTCACCGCAACGACGTACCCCCCACGGCGCCAGCGACGAGCGTCGTCGCATTGTGCGTCGAAGCGGCATCGCCGCTGTCTCCGTGCGAACCGAGCAGAACGCGCGGCGCATAACCGCGCTCTCGTCCCTATCGCCGACAGACACATATCGGCGCCTCTGGCGCGCCCCGTAGCCGGCGGTATGTCTGCGAGCGCCGTGGCGGCGCCGCATCTGGGATCAGCTCGGTGTGGTCAGGGCCGCTAGATCCCCGGGATGCGGATCAGCGCCAGCTGGCCCCCCTCGCGCTTGTAGGTGAAGTCGGGTTGACCGTCGCCGTTGTTGTCATCACCCGGTGCCTTCTCCACCCACAACGTGTGCGCCTGGACGTTCATGAGGAACGCGCCGGGGCCGAACGCTGCGGAGGCATCGACGATGCCTGTCGTCTCCCACGCGCCCCAGTTCCCGGCCGGCCGGCCATCGACGTCGGTCGGGCCGCCATCGGTGGATTGATCGATCTTCAGCACGACCTGAGGTGCGCCAGAGAAGGGGGCGTACCAGAGGCGCCCCGTCGTCGCGTTGGGATCCGACACTTGTTGAGCGGCGCTGAACTGCTGGCTGCCTCCTGGGTCCTCTGTCAGCAGGACGCCGGTGAGCGTCGTCTCGACGTTGTCCGGCTGGTGGACTTCGTTGAGCGTCTTGACGGGGTTGTCGTCGCCCTCGACGAACACGGTGAGCGACGTCACCACCGTCGGGTCGTTCGGGTCGAGCACCATCTTCCAGACCCGGCCGTTGGTGGAGCGGAAGTTGGGCGTGTCCAGGCTCTGCGCCGCGGTCCGTCCCCGCCCCGTGTCGACGATGTACACGACGTTGCCCATGCCCGGTCGCTTGTCGTAGGCGATGTCCTCGACGCGCACGAACTGAAACACGCTGTTGATGTCGCTCCAGTACTCGAGCACCCACTGCGGGCCGTCGATCCCGACCGGTGCCACGGAGCGGAGGTCGGTCTGCCAGCTGCCGTTCGTTGGCGGCAACGGGAAGCCCTTGTCGGCCGCCTTCAGCTCGGAGCCGTCAGCGTTGCGGCCGCTGGCGATGTCCTTGGGCACCTTGATGAAGTGCCCGGTGACAACGGTTCCCGACCCGGGGAGCACGCTGTAGTAGTTCTTCACGCCCGGGGTGTCCGAGACGAAGGCCCAGAGATCACCCTGGTCGGCGAGCAGCGCGTCCGTGCTCGGCGCGATGTACGAGTACACCTGCGACTGGCTCGGTACCGCGCCCGCTGGGAACACTCCCGTGAGGGGGCCGCTTGTGAACGTGTCGTCGCCCGAGAGCACAACCGGCTTTCCGTACCCCGGGATCGGGATGCTGTTCTCGTGGTTGTGCCGGCCCATCCCGTAGATCGGCGCGTGCTTGCCCGTCCTGACGTCGAGCGCGACGACGAGACCAGCTTCCTTCTGTGCGGGATCCGTGAGGGCCGGCGGCCACGAAGCGGTCCGGCGGAGCACGTAGTCGGGCGACTCCTCGTTGGTGAACAGGATCTCCCGACTGAACCCCTCCTTCGCCGTCGCGAGGTAGTTGGAGCAGAAGCGCTGGTAGCCGGAGCTGCCCGAGACGGCGAACGAGCCGTTGAGTACCCCGGCCGAGTGCTGGTTGAGGATCAGCTGGCTCACCTGCGCGTTGTCGAAGTCGTTCTCGCCGTTGGCCGCGGTGGGTGTGGCCGTGTTGTACGGGAACGGAACCTTGCTCGTCTCGTGGTTCACGAAGAGGTCGACTCGTCCCTGGCCCTTGGTGCGCACGGAGATCCCGTCCGGGATCGCCTCAAACCGGTAGCCGCTGGGGAGCACGTCCCCGACCGTCAAGAGGGGCGTGATCTGCACTCCTGCCTTGACTGCGGTGAGCATCGAGGGCTGCGCCGTCGTGAAGCCGCTGGAGTTGTCGCCGGCGAAAGCGGCGGTCGTCCACGGGCCCGTGAGCGCCGCAGTGAGGGCTGTGCAGCAAAGAACTGTTCGTCTTCTCATGTTCCTGGGTCTAGCAGACGAGCTGGCGCCCGTCTACGGCCGATCGGCCGATCATCGACCGTCAACGTCCTGAACACCCCGCCTCGCCAGATCCGCCCGACCCCAGCGCCCACCAGCCGGCCGGAAACACTCGATATCAAGCCCCGACGCAGCCACGCCGACCCGCGCTACTTCCGGCGAAGTCGAGCGGCCCGCAGCTCGCCCCGGCTGCCCCATGACCCCGACCTACCAGCGGGGCAAGGTGCCCCACTCGTGCCGGTATGTGATACTTGATCACGACACGCCGAGGGTCCTGATTCGGCCTGCGATCGCTACTGCGCTTCGGTCGTATCGGGCGTTCGGGTAACGCCGCACTTTGGCGGTGGTCGTGAGCGGGAAGCCGACAATGCGCTCGATCGTGATCTTCGGGTTGGCTCATTTGGTGGCGGGGGCAGGATTTGAACCTGCGACCTTCGGGTTATGAGCGAACGATTGCTGCGTACCTGGTACACAGCTTTTCACCTGGTCGGAGCGCATTTCGTGGTGACCGCTGTTCCCCTCTACGTACCGCTGTTTACCGTTGTCTTGGTACATGGATGGTACATCGAATCGGCCCGACGGCAGCCAGGCCGAGCGGCGTAGGGACGGGGCGCCGACGCTCGATGCGTCGCCCAACTCGTGTCTCACCCGCACAACTTTACAAGAGCCGAAACCGAGCAGATCGCCGGCTCTGTGCGCTGTTATATGGGTGATCGCGGATGTTCTGGCGGCTTGTGGCCGAACGTTATGCGCTCGCCGGTGAGGCGCTGCCGACGGACCGACATATCGGACGATGGCCATCTCGGATCACCGGAATCACCGCGACCGATCACGGAATAACCCGGACGCCGTTCCCGGACGCGACGTCGGCCAATCGGCTCGAGCCGTGTTCTGGAGCGCGCGCTCTGCTCGTTTCGCGTATTTCCGAGGCGGCGCGGATCAACCAGGCAGATATGACCGTGAGCAAGTGATCGGTACGTGAAGAGCGACAACAGCCCGAGTGGATCGCGGTCACCGGTGACGGTTCCGAAGCCGAATTTTGCGGGCTACCATCCGCGCCGTGAGCGAACCCGATCCGCTCCTCGATCACGCCGTCCGCAACGCCGCCTTTTGGGACGAGGTCAACGCGCCACGCTACGCCGAGCCCGGCCGTCGATCGTGGGCAGCCGACGAGATCAGCTGGGGCATCTTTGGCGTTCCGGAGGCAGGGCTCGGGGCATTGCCGGGGAACGTCGACGGGCTCGACATCATCGAGCTGGGCTGCGGGACCGCGTACTTCTCGTCATGGCTTGCTCGGCGCGGCGCTCGCGTCACCGGCGTCGACATCTCCGGAGAGCAGCTGAAGACGGCGCGAACCCTCCAGGACCAGCACGACCTCCACTTCCCGCTCATCCTTGGCAACGCCGAGTCGGTGCCGCTGCCAGACGCAAGCTTCGACCTGGCGATCAGCGAGTACGGTGCCAGCATCTGGGCGGACCCGTACCGGTGGATCCCGGAGGCGTCGCGATTGTTGCGCCCGGGCGGCGAGCTCGTCTTCCTCGTGAACGGGACGCTCTGGGTCCTCACCGTGCCGGAAACCGATACCGAGGGGCCGGCTGCAGATCGGCTGCTGCGCCCGTACTTCGGGATGCACCGCTTCGAGTGGCCGGCCGAGCCCGGCGTCGAGTTCCATCTCGGCTATGGCGACTGGATCCGGCTGCTACGTGCGAACGAGTTCGAGGTCGTCGACCTCATCGAGGTGCAGGCGCCAGAGGGGGCGAGCAGCGGCTCGTATGGGCTCGTGAACCACGTCTGGGCGCGCGACTACCCGGCCGAGCAGATCTGGCGTGCGAAGAAACGGGGCGACGAGTCGCGGAACGAGGCCTCCGCCACGAGCGCATAGTGCCTGATGCGCTCGTTCTGTCGAGCGCGGAGCGGACATTTCTTGTTAGCGAGATGCGCCGGCGATGAAGGTGGACACGATGTAGGTGGCGTGCCGGAGGATCGACACCGGCTGCGCACCGCAAAGGACCGCGCGGTCTTGCAGGATGAGCCTGAACAAATGCGACGCGAACAACGACATCTGCGGCGCGAAGCGGCACGACAAGGCTGACTTGATCAGTGCATCGACGATACCCTGCGGTCTGAAGGTTGCTGCTGAGATTCCTGATCCTGGCGACCTGCTACCGAGACGTGGTTACCGCGATCACGGGCCTGCTGGTCGTGAGAATCGTTTCGGACCCGGCCCACCAAGCTCAACATGGCGCGGTGTCCGTGACGCTGCAGGAGGTAATCTGTTGGGCGGCCAGCGTCCCTAAGTGCTGCAAGGCGTGGTCGACCACCTGTCGCCGCTCCAACGCCACGCCGTGTGCCATCCATCTGTCAAGCTCGGGTAGATCGTGCATGAGCTCTCGGGCCCGGTCCCTGAACCGGCGGAGCTCTTCGAGGCCGAACGGTGGGCAGTGCGCGTCGAGATACCCGAGAAGGACAGCGGCCCCTTCGGACAAACCGCAGGCCGCGAGCACCAGCACGACAGAATTCATCGTCTTCCAAATCATCTCCCAGCCGAGAAGTTGGTTGAGCTTGTGGACCGCGTCGTAGCAAGCCGGGGCAGCTGTCTGCGGATCGAGTCCGACGCTGGCGAGCGCAAGGCCGCGCAGGCATTCGGCCTCCGCTGACCAGGCGCGGCTCGTCCTTGCAACGTCAGCACCGCGGCGATAATGACCGAGCGCACCAGCAAAGTCCGGCTCCGAGCTACTGTCGCCTCCAAGGAGAAAGTGTCGTTCTTCGAGCGGGACGACGCAGTCGTTGCCCTGCTGGATCGCCGCCATCACGGCGAGCGCAGGCGTGCCCACCGATTCCGCCAGCGAGACGAGCTGGACCAGCAATTCTCTCGCCCTCGACGGATCCCCGTGCGTCGCCGTGTGGTCGACGAGGGACGGAAGCAAGCTCCATTCCCGATCGAGATTGACCATTGTCGCTACTGCCAGTTCTTGCGCAACAACATCGAACGACGCCACGGCTGGTGGCAGTGGAGAGTCGTCAGTACGGCTATGGACCAGCGGCCAGCACAAAACGGTACTGGGATCGTCCGGTGATGGAGCGAGCTCAATGCCACGTGCCGCCAACTCGATTTGCGCCTCGTCGAAGTCCACGTACGCCCACTCCGCGGCTTGCCCGAACGTGGCCGGCGACGGAACTCGCTCGTCGGTCTCCAGCGTGAGTATCCGCCTCACCCAGTCGGCGTGCTCCACCCGGCCATAAAGGATCGCGTAGAGGCGGACCGCGAGTGCGAGACGCTCGGCTGCCGCGAGGTTGCCCGAGTCGACGGCCCAGTTCATCGCGGCCCGTAGGTTGTCCCATTCCACCTCGAACACACCGACACCCTCCATCTGCGCCCGGGTCCGGAAGAGATCGTCGGCGTGCTCCGCGGTGACCGCGAAGTGGCGAAGGTGCCGGTCAAGCGCCGCGTTCATCCTGTCCAAACCCGAAGACAACTGATCGGCGACGAGCTGTTCCGAACCGAACTGGCGCATCGTCTCCAAGAGGTGATAGCGCGTCCCTTGCGGTGTCCGCTCGGCGTTGACCATCGACTTATCCACCAAATCGCTCAACAGATTGAGGACATCCGCCGTCCCGATCCCGTCGTCCGCGCCCACTGCCTCAGCCGCGGCGAGATCGAACCCGCCGGCGAACAACGCCAGACGATCGAACAAGACGCGCTGCTCAACGCCCAACAGCTGATAGGACCAGTCAACCGCGGCGCGCAAGGTCCGGTGCCGGTCGAGGCGCCCGCGGCTGGAGCAGCGAAGGAGCCGGAAGCGGTCATCGAGGCCACGAAGCAACTCCGCGGTTGACAAGGACCGAACGCGTGCCGCGGCCAGTTCAATCGCCAACGGGATGCAATCCAGCCTTCGACAGATCGCAATTACGTTCTCGCGGTCCGACGCATCGAGCGAGAAGGTCCCGTCAGCAGACATCGCTCGGTCGACGAACAACTCAGACGCCGCTTCCAGGTCCAAAGATGCGACGGCCAGCACCCTTTCAGCGCCTACCGCCAGCGGTTCCCGGCTCGTCGCTAGTACGTGTACCCGGGGGCACCTCGCCACCACTGTCGCAATGAACCCGGCCACCGTGTCGATGACGTGTTCGCAGTTGTCCACGATCAGCAGTATGGACCGCCGCTCCAACGACAAAACGACCGACTCCAGAACGCTCACACCCGGCTGCGCGGTGATCGATAACGCCGTCGCCACAGCAGATGGGACGGCTTCTTCAGCGACCACCGGGGCCAGCTCCACCAGGCAAACCCCGTCGTCGAACGTGTCCAGCAACGCCCAGCCAGCTTCCAGCGCGAGGCGTGTCTTACCGACGCCGCCAGTGCCGACGAGCGTCACGACAGGCATATCGCGCACGGCCGACGAGAGCGCTGACAGACGGTCGTCGTTCACGATGAAACGCGTCGGCGGCACCGGCAGGTTGTGCCGCTCACCTCTCGCGAGCCGCCCCGACTCGGAATAACCGAGCGTCACATCCTGCACCAGGATCCGTCGTTGCAGATCCTGTAACCCTTGCGATGGGTCGAGGCCGAGAGTATCCAGCAGGAGGGTCCGTACCCTCTCGTAGCTCCGCAGCGCGTCGGCCTGTCGACCCGCCCGGTACTCGGCTGTAATGAGCGCTGACCACAGGGACTCGCGCAAGGGATGCTCGTTGACAGCGCGTGACAAATCGGCAATCAGCTCGCCCCCACCACCCGCATCCAATCGGGACTGGAAGTAGTACTCGGTGATCGTGACGCGCAACTCGTTGAGGCGTCCAGCCTCGTCATCAAGGGTAGAGCAGTTGGCGGCATCGACGAAAGGGTCACCGCGCCACATCGCCAAAGCCTGGGCATAGATATCGATAGTGACGAGGTCATCGGTCTCGTGCCGCGCCGCGTTCACCATCTCCTGGATCGCGAGAGCATCGACCTCGCTTGCAGACAGGCCGAGCCGGTATCCCCCAGCGCGGGTCTCGATCAGTTCACTCTCGCCAAGCTCCTTACGGAGATGAGAGATGTGAAACCGCAACGCCGGCGGGCCGGACTTCGGGGGTTCGCCGTTCCACGCGTTCTCCAACAACCAATCCGGGCTCACCACTTCGCCCGCGCGCAACGCGAGGAGTGCGAGCAACGTTCGCCGCAACGCGGAGCCGAACGGGTGGACGGTCCCCGAATCGTCCACGAAATCGACCGGGCCGAGCAACCGAACCTGCACCATCTGGCCCCTTCCGTACGTTGAAAGGCTAATGCACCAGCTCCCACCCCTCAGGCTGAGGTAAACGACGGCAGCGTGCCTGTCAGGGCTGCGTTCGCCCGACAGCGCACCGACGAGTAAGTCGTCAGTGAGGATGCGCGAGTTCACCCCGACGTGTTCGTAGGCGATTTCATCTCGACAGTCCTTGCTCAACGAGTGTCGTCGATTGTCACCCGCGTATCAGGCGATCGGATCGCACCCGGGCAGCTCGCATGAGATGGAGGCGGTGTTGAGGCCAGTCGTCGGCCACGACAGGCCCGATATCTGGGCGTGGTTGCGCAGGTGTGGGCTAGTTCGTTCCGATGGGCAAGCCCTCCGACCTGAGTGCAAGTGCGCACACGCTCGCCTCGTCGGTGCGTCCGCACAGCCAGGCCAGAGCTTGACGTAGGTCATGAACGACCACGACCGGAGCTGTTCCTGGATGGCCGGCCGCGTCTCGGCCTGCTTGCTCGTATCCAGCGACGTTGAGCCATTCTCCGACGGTGTAGCCATCTGCTGGGATGCGCTCCTTTTGCGACGGGACGATGGTGACGTGCTCGACCAACGTCGGCTCTCTGGTCACGAAGATCACGTCGGATCGAGTCAGCCTCGCGGTAGCAACTTTGACGTCGATCCCTTTCACTGGGAAGGCGAGCCCGTCAGGACGGATTCCACCGGTGCCGGCCACCTGCAGCTCGCCGACGAGCGCTCCTGGTGTGAGCAGATCGATGTAAGCGAGGGCCATCATCAATCCGGCCGAGGGTCCGTCGGTACTGCCGGTCCGGACATGTGCCCAGAGTGGCAAGTGGTCGGATTCGGTGGAACGGTTCTCCGGTTCGACCACTTCGTTGGCCAGCAGCCAAGCGATGGTCTCGAACCGCATCATGTCCGATTCCGGACCCACCGTGGCGATGGCGGAATGCTCGAAGACCTGTAGGCGGGTGCCGCCGTCGACGTAGGCGAGCCGGTACCAGGCCGACGAGTCGTCGCTGTGGTCGTTGCCGACGAGCCCGATCCGGGCGGCGACGCCGCCGCGATGAGGGACGTCCTCTGTTCCCCACGACTCCGGGGCCGGCACATCGACGGTAGGACGAACACCAGCGCCGGCCGGTTCCGCGACTGCGGCCGAGGCAATCCCTGCCAACCCGTCTCCGGTCAGCAGGACGAGGACGATTGTGGAAGCAGCGAATGACGGTGTCATTCGGCGATCGTCTGAAACCGCCGTGAGCAGCCGCCCGCAAACCTCGTGAGCGGTCGACTCACGTCCACTAACGTGACCTCGACGTTCGGAGGCAACGGATGGTTGTGGTTCGTCTACTCTGCCCGTCGATGTCGTAGACAGCTCGGGCGCCGTTCACGCACCCGACTCAGCGCTGCGATCGAACTTTGCTGGCCCTGCTGGCGATTCGGGCAAGCGAGGTGCTTGACAGCGGCACCCACGCTGATGGTGGCCACTGCCATGGCGCTCGGACAGTCATCGATCGAGCGAAGCCGCCCGACTTCGCAGCCGCGCTCGGCTTCTACATGCCGGCTCTGACACGGCGCACCAGACCGGCGATCTGCTGTCCGAGGGCGACTGCCTGCGCCATCGCACTGGCCACCGTCAAACCTCACCCCGACACCTCGATCAGCGCGTGCCGCGAGGCGTTGATCTGCCTCTACAAGATCCGAAACTGGTACAGAATCTGGCATCACCCGACTGACATCCCCGAGGTTCAGATCGGGCCACCCATAACAACACCGCATAACCGCGGGACACGCCACCGACAACCGTCGTGCAGAACGAAGCTTCTGCGGCCTGCTGCAGGACGCGCCCAGTGCCAATAGAAGGCGATCCGCTCGTGGCGTGCCGGCTCGCCTTCCGGTCGTCGCCTCTGCGAGTCCGGCGTGTGCGCGGCCGGTTACCCTATGCGGCCATGTCAGGATCCGAAGGCTCGTCTGCGACGGAACGAGCCACCCTGTGCGAGTTCCTCGACTACCAACGCGAGGCGCTGATCGGCAAGCTCCAAAGCCTCACTGAGGAGCAAACGCGCATGACCCCGACCGCGAGCGCACTGTCGCTGCTGAGTTTGATCAAGCACTCAGCGATCTGGGAGCGGAGATGGTTCCAGATCATCGTCGCCGGCCGGAGCTATCCGGGCGAGTGGCCCGAGGTCCCTGACATCGAGTCGGGCGAGTTGGACGCGACCTTTCGGCTGACCGACGAGGACACGATCGAGACGGTCGTCGATGACTACCGAAAGAAGATCGTCGCCTCGAACGAGATCTTGGGCAGCATCGATCTCGATGCGCGATGTGTCCGGTCGGACAAGGTCGACCAGAGTGTGCGATGGGTTGCGGTACACATGATCGAGGAGACCGCCCGTCACGCCGGCCACGCCGACATCATCCGTGAGACCATCGACGGCACTCGCGGCAGGTGACACGCAGCCTTGTCGGAACCCGTCAAGCGTCGCCTGATCGGGCAGCCGGTTCAGCGTCCTTCGTGGCGCCATATCGCGCACTCCGAACAACGTCGCATCGGCGATCATCTGCGCGCACCGAACGAACGCATCTGGGCGTGCCCGTAACCGGTAGGTGACAGTCGGGTGCCTGTCCAGCGATACGAATGCCGTCCGCCGACACGCTCGGCTGGAACGAGCGTGACGCCTCGACGTTGCCCGTGCGCTCAGACGACCGTCACTGGCCGAGTGCTGACGCGGTAGCGGATCGGTTGCGGCGTACCGTGGTGGCCGATGTCGCTACCGACTGGATGGAGGTTCGAGGGCACGCAGATCGAATCGGGGCAGGCGAACGTCTACTGCGCGTCGCACCCTCAGTTCGAGTTCCGGTGCGCGCTCAAGCGCCTGAAGAACCCGAGCCGCGCCGAACGGTTCGCTCGCGAGGTGCGCGTGATGACAGACCTCGCTCAGGCCGGCGCGGCGGTGCCAACAGTCGTCGCGTCAGATCTGAATGCCGACAAACCCTGGTATGCGATGCGATGGTTCGACGACGGGTCGATGGAGGGATGGCTCACTGGCGGCGCACGTAATTTGCTTCTGCTCGACGTCAGGCATGTCACCACACTCGCTCGGGCTATAGCGGACGTTCACGCACACGGTGTTGCTCACCGAGACCTGAAGCCGGCGAACGTGCTGATAGACGGCGACCAGCTTCTCCTGACCGATTTCGGGCTGTGTCTCCAGGTCGACGACGACCATCGAGTGACCGACACGCTGGAAGCGGTTGGTTCCCGGCTGTATATCGCACCGGAGAATGAGTCCGGCATCCGCGAGGAGCTTGATCAGCGGCCGGCCGACTTCTATGCGTTCGGAAAGATCTACTGGTCGGTTCTGCTTCACCGGCAGCCGCTCGCTCGCGAACTCGCGTCCGAACCGGAGAATTCGCTTGTTCGCTTGCTCGAAGACGCCCGCGTCGCTCCGCTCGACGCGTTGGTCCGCGATCTGCTCGTGCGAGACCCCCGCGCTCGCCTGCACGACTGGGATGTTGTTCTGCGCGAGTTGGCGTCGGTCACGTCAGTGCTGTCGGGCATTGAGCCGACCCGCGTGCGGACACCGCACAGCACTGTGGTCGACGCGGCACGACGGTTGCGCGACCTTCCCCTGGTCGCACATGCCGACGAACGACAGAAGGAGCGCGACCGGGCCGACGCGTGGAAGGCGTCATTGCGGATGGAGATGCTCACGGCGGCCCGCCTGCTCGAGGTGGCGGTTGCTGACCTCCACGAGGCGCTCTACGGCATGCTGACGATCGCGGCGACGACCGGGGGAGCCTCGGAGTTGGACACGCTGGAGCATGTTCATCGGGGAATGCCGCCGGTGACCCCGCTGAACTCGATGGCCGCGGAAGCAGCAGTGGTCCTCCTCCTCCATCCAACGGTTCGTGATCAAAACGCGGGAGGTTGGCCACTATTCGGGACGTCTGAACTGGCCAGCTGGGTCGCAAAGCTCGTTGCTGACATCGCGTGGGACTTCGGGGCTTGGTCGAAGGGCGGAGCCCTTTACCGAAGAGGGCGCAGAGGACGCGTCCTTCGAAGCCCGGATCGTCTTTGGCGATGCTTGAGCACGCCCAGTCAGTGAGGAGTGTCCCGGCGGCGGGGGCCTCCACACTGCCAGACGTCGGAGTCGTGTCAGCTCAGCGCGGGAATGATCACGTCGCAGAAGATCGCGAAGTCGCTGATCAGATCGGGATGCGGGCCGTGCAGACCCGACAACGTCTCGGACAGGAACGTGAATTCTCCGGTCACCGGGTCGACCGCGAACGTGTCCGTGAACGTGACAACGCCAGCGTCGCGCGACAGCAACGGGCCGTTCTTGATCCTGATCTGTTCCGGAAGGCCTTTGAACGTGCTGACGAAGGTGACCGTCCCGTCGCCGTTGTCGATCGGGGCGTCATTGCCGGTGACCTGCTGGGCGACATGCACAACGATCGACTTGCCGGTCGCCGCCGACGTGAATGTCTCGGTGACCGTGAAGTTGTCCTTGATCGTGTTGTTCGAATACACGGTGAAGTTGTCGACACCCTTCACGACACTGGTGCCGGCGAGACCGCAGAAGTTGTCGGCGAACGTGTCCGTGAAGTTCGCGTGGTCTCGAAACACGATCCGGGCAGCATTGACGTGGCCGGGCACACTGAGCGCGAACAGCGAAGCGACAACCACGCAGAATGGAACAGTCTTGCGCATGATTCCCCAATCCCGGAGGGCCAGTCCACCCTCCGTCTGCCGGAGTATGCGCCGGACGACCACGCCGGTCAAGGCTGATGCAGCGCCATGCGGAGCGCTCGTCCGTGGCGGCCGGTACCAGCGTGTCGCCCGTTGCTCTCCGGTGCAGACACAGCCGCGGACGGCTTTGCCATCTGGATCTACCCAACGGTCCGCACCGATTCATCGTCGCCTCGGTGCTGAATCGTCGTGGCGTCGCCGAGCACGCCCACTCGGTGACCTTGAGCATTCCCTCCTCTGCTCTTGACCAGTCGGGGGGGACAATAACCGAGATCCGTCTGACCCTGTACCGACGCTGTGAGCGCAAGGTGAGCTCCGGGCTTCGTGATGAGCACACAGAACGCGCGGCGCATATTCGCGGTCCGTGCGGCATCTCGACGAGCGCAGACCGGCGCTTATCCCGGCAATTGTCGCAGTGCCGCGTCTTGCCATGTTCAGGTGGCGTGGAGGTAGCGGCGCAGGGCTTCACGAATGACGTCGGAGGTGGATACGCCGTCCCGTTTGGCTCGCTCGGCGACCTCATCGTTGAGTTCTGGATCGAGGCGGACGGACTCGACGGTCGAAGGGCCTGCGCCGCCGAGCGTGGGTCGTCCGCGCTTGCCGCGGCGGGCGATGATCTCGACGGGGTCGTAGCCGCGTTCGGCTTCGTCGGCAAGGGCGTCGATGTCGGCGTCGGTGATGACGCGTTCGGCTTGGGTTCGTCGTGTGGTCATGGTTGGAGCAGCTTTCGGTACTTCGGTCTCATGGGCATGGCATGGATGATGATCTCGTCGGACGTGCCGGTGATGAGGACGACGATCTCCAGCAAGTTGCCGGCTCGATCTGGGCCGATGACCAGCCACCGATCAGGGTCCCGTGCCCCCCCAACGAACAAGATCGTCGGGTGCTCGCTCACGGCGCGTCGCGAGCTGTGTTCACGCGTACGGCCGGAATCAGCTTTGTAGTGCTCCGTAGAGTTCGGCTTCGATCGCGTCCTGGACGGGGGTGATGTTGTCTTCTTCGCAGGTGGTGAGGACGGCTGCGATGGCGAGTTCTTCGCCTTGCAGTTGGTGGAGGCTGTCGAGTGCGGGGCCGGTGAGTGTTGTTGGGTCTTGTCCTTGGAGGATTGCGTCGAGGCGTTCGTGGAGGTCGTCTTCGACTTGGCTGGGGTTGTCGTATTGGTATGATCTATTTGTTCAGATTTGATAAAATAGGTATTAGAATAGGATTTTATTACAGGTTTTAAAAACTAAAATTTATTTTCCAATACTTTGGTAATCAATATCAAGTATTCTTAAACACCTGTGTTTATTGATTCTTACTCGTTTTATAGAAAGTTGTTTTACTGTTACGCCAAGGCCTAATAATGCGGCGCTAGCTACAGCAATTGATTGATTTATGTAAGGCGTATCATTATTAATTATGTTGTTAAAAGTGTCAATAGTTATTAATCCAATTCCAGCTGTATAAAAT